>JASHRM010000192.1 GCA_030037315.1 Candidatus Acidiferrales bacterium | reverse complement strand
GAGTTCACCAGCCATGTGGCGTGTAAGCCGATGACGATGCGCAGGCAAACGCCCCAGAGAACAAGAGGCAGTCCGCCAACAGCCCACAGAATGCAGCCGACGACAATGTTGGGCACGAAATGATACTTGGTGATCCAAACGTGAAATTTGTCTTTCGCGAGGTCGGGAACGTAGCGTGCCAGGGTCGAGGTATCGTGGTGCATTGACTTGCCGACCAGTATCCAACCCATGTGCGCCCACCATTTGCCGTCGAGCGGCGAATGCGGGTCACCCTGTTTATCCGAATGCTGGTGATGGATGCGATGAGTAGCTACCCAAAAGATTGGGCCGCCCTCGAGAGCGAGGGTGGCACAGAAGGTGAGGAAATATTCGACCCACTTGTTTGTTTTGTAGCCACGATGGGTCAGCAGACGGTGATAACTCATTCCGATGCCGAGGCTGCCGGAAACCCAGTATAGAAACAGGGCGACGAACAGCCCTTTCCAGGAGAAGCAGAAAAGCGCGGCGATCGCCCCAATATGCATCAACATCATTACAGCGGCGGTTGCCCAGTTTATTTGGTTATCAGTGGCAGATTTCTTCCCGAGATCGGCGAGATCCATTGGCCCGTGTGTCCTGTTGTGCGGATTTTTGTCTCTATGAGTGCGCTACCAGACTAACAGCATGGCACGGAGCGCTCTGTAATAGTTCTGTAATACCGATCGAGGCGGCGTATCAGTAAGAGGTGAGTGTTCGACCACGATATGCCGGCAGCATCAGTAATTGCGGGGCGCGGCTTGTCAATACGTGCGTTCTTGCCAGATAATCGAAGTCTCCGTTTTTTCGCCGGACAAACGGCGCTATGGTGCAACGGTTAGCACGCGGCCCTTTCAAGGCTGAAATACGGGTTCGATTCCCGTTAGCGCTACCAATCTCCGTCTCGTTCCGGCAATTCTCTTTTTCAAATCTAGAAATCCAATTGGCCCGCGCGGCCTAGCCGGCCCCAGTGCGGCAAATCGCGGCGGCCGAGCAGAATTTCAGCGGCCCAAGTCCCCAGATAAACAGATAACGCAACACCGTGTCCGGCAAAAACGCCGAGCACGACGCCGTCGTGGCTTTTCGGGTGATATGCGAGGATCGGATGAAAATTCTGCTGGAAAGCGATCGGTCCACCCCATTCGTGCGTGATTTTCGTCTTGGCCAGTTCCGGGTGCAGATTTCGCAAGCGGCGGCGAAACTTTTTCAAAATTTCGGCTGAGCGGCCTTTTCGGACGTTCACTTCCTCGAGATCGCCGGATGTCGGGGGATCGACCAAGCCCGCGCCCCAGATGATTGAATCATCCGGGCAGAGCCTTCCCCACAGATACGGGAAGTCAGCAGTGTAAAAGGACTTTCTCGATTTCAGCCCGATCGCTTCTAGCTCACGTTCGCCCAAAGGGGCCGTGCGAACAGCGAGAGTGAGCTTTGCATGAGCGTGATGCGTGAGGCCGCTGACTTCGAAGGAAAGTGCATTGGTTGCGAGCAACACTTTTCCCGTACGCAAGCTGCCTCCAGCAAATTGCAATTCGGGCGAGTCGCTCCAGCGAATTTCTGAGATTTTGGAATGTTCGAGAATTACAGCACCAAGTCGGGTAGCCGCGCGCGCGAGCCCTGCGACCTGTTTCCCTGGATTAAGGCTGCCCCCTCGAACCTGGCTAACAACATGCAAATCTCCCGAATCGCGCCAATGGATCGGCGAAGGTCCTCGCAGAGGCCGCGCATTGTCAGACGTTTCGGCAAGATCGTTGCGCGCAATTTCCCAGGCACCCGGCAAGGCCAGATCGCACTCGATTTTCAGTTTGCGATGGATTTTCTTTAGTCCGGCAAGCACGTCGCCGAGGCCGGACAATTGACCCGCAGCGCTCTCCGTCAGGACCATTCCGCCCGTGCGGCCGCTCGCCCCAGCGCCAATGTGGTTTTCTTCGAAAACGACGACTGATTTTTTCGGAGCGAGAAGCCGAAGCCACGCGGCGGCAGCGAGCCCGGTGAATCCCGCGCCCACGATGGCGAAGTCCGCAGTGCGAGGCGCTGGTCTCTTAGGAGGAACAAAATCAATTCGCCAAGGTGGCTCGCCCCACGGATCATTTTTGGCAAAAGGGCGCATGAGGGGAAGCGGTCGAGGAATGGAATCAACCAGCTGGCGAAACTTAAAGCAGCGTGCCGAGATGCTTTTAGCTTTCGACACCGATGAGCCGAACTACAGGATCGGTTCGGTCCAGTTCTCGAGCGTATGCTTGATATGGCCCATGAATTGGTGCGCGATTGCGCCGTCCACAGCACGATGATCGTACGAAAGCGTCAGATAGACCATCGGCCGGATTGCGATCGCGTCGTCGATGACCACGGGACGCTTTTCAATGGTCCCCAGGCCGAGAATCGCAACGTTGGGCTGATTGATCACTGGCAGACCCATCAGGCCGCCAAAAACTCCGGGATTCGTAATGGAGAAGGTGCTTTCCTGGACTTCTTCGGGTTTGAGTTTCTTTGCTCGAGCCCGCTCGGCAAGATCCGTGACCGCCCGCGCCAGGCCAAAAAAGTTTTTCTCTTCGGCATTCTTGATTACCGAAACAATCAATCCCCAATCCAGGGCGACAGCGATGCCGATGTTGCATTCCTTATGCAATACAAGATTCGTGCCGTCAACCGAGGAATTCACGGTCGGAAAAGCACGCAGAGCTTCGACCGCCGCGCGAATAAAAAACGGCATAAAGGTAAGTTTCACGCCGGAATCTTTTTCGAATTTTTCCTTATTCTTGGCACGCAGCGACCAAATAGCGCTGGCGTTTACTTCTTCAACCGAATAGACGTGCGGAGACACGCGTTTTGACATCACCATGTGCTCGGCGATTTTCTGCCGCATGGTGGACATCGGTTGAACCTCGTAATGCCCGAAATACATGCGCTCGCGGGGCACGCCTGCTTCATGGGCTGTTGGAGCTGATGGCGGAGGCATCGATGGTGCAGCGCCCGGCGCCGACGAAGTCCCGGGAGTTGCACCGCCTTCAACGGCTGCGAGTATGTCGCGCTTGCTTACGCGTCCGCCCGCCCCCGTGCCTTGGACTTGCGACAGATCAATCTGATTTTCGCGAGCGATGCGGCGAACGAGAGGAGAGCTCCGAATCTTGTCGCCATTCTCTCCCGGCTTTTGTGCTGCAGTAGCGGGAGCGGGTGGCGGCGCAGCTTGCTTCGTTGGTGCCGGCGGCGGCGCGGCGGCGGGTTTTGGCGATGCTGCCTTCGCGGGCTCTGCAGCCGATGCGGGTTTTGCGGCCTCCGCTTCGGCTGGGGCAGGAGCCGACGCGGGCGCGCCGCCTGCTGCGTCGATTACCGCCACAACGGTTTGAATCGGGACTGTTTGACCTTCATTGATCTTGATTTCTTTCAGAACACCAGCCGCCGGCGCAGGAATTTCGGCGTCGACTTTGTCAGTGGAAATCTCGAAGAGCGGTTCGTCGCGTTCAATTTTATCGCCGGGCTTTTTCAGCCATTTGGTAATCGTTCCTTCAAAAATACTTTCCCCCATCTGGGGCATGATGACGTCGACAGCCATGTTCTCTCCTCAGGACCCTAAACTGCGCTGAGACACTCTTCGTGCCAGACGCCCGGAACGCCTTCGAGCGTGTAGATTTCGTCTCCGCCATGAAAGAACTCGACGGATTTTACCTTAGCCACTCGACTCGCGTACCCCACCTGTTCGGGCTCGAGCTCGTTGTGGTACTGGCCCGCCTCGAGAAATTCTTCAAGAAAGGCGCGATCCGCGATGCGAACTTCGGAACCCACCTCGAATTCAGCGACGTTCAGACCTTTTGTTTTTCCCAAGGCGGCAGACCTGCTTTCTCAGCTTCTCACCTAGTATTTTGCCAATTCCCGCGCGGCAACGGAAACTTTTTCGACGCTTGGCAGGAACTCGGCTTCGAGCGGAGGCGAATATGGGACCGGAGTGTCCAAACCAGTGACGCGCGAGATGGGCGCGTCCAAATGATCGAAGGCGTTTTCGCAAACGAGAGCAGCAATTTCGCCGGCAATGCCGCCCGTCTTGGTATCTTCGTGGACAACCAACAATCGATTGGTTTTCTTCACAGATGCAAGAATTGTCTCCTTGTCGAGAGGCAGCAAAGTTCGCAGGTCGATTACTTCGGCTTCGATCCCTTCCTTGGCAAGTGTAGCAGCCGCTTCGAGCGCGGTATGCACCGCCGCGGCATAACTGAGAATTGTTAAGTCCCTTCCCTGCCGGCGAACGATCGCCTTGCCAATGGGAACGGTGTAATCCGTCTTAGGAACCTCTTCTTTGACGCGTCGATAAAGGAATTTGTGCTCAAAGAAAAGGACGGGATTGTTGTCGCGAATGGCTGACTTCAGCAGACCCTTCGCGTCATAGGCGGTGGACGGGTAAATGACTTTCAAGCCAGGCGTGTGCACGAAATACATTTCAGGATTCGCGGAATGGAATGGGCCGCCGTGTACGCCTCCGCCTGAGGGGCCGCGAAGCACCATCGGCACCGGCGCGCCGCAGCGATAATGCGATTTGGCGACGAAATTCGTCACTTGATTGAAGCAGCAGGCGATGAAATCGATGAACTGCATCTCGGCGACCGGTCGCAAACCAAGATAGCTCATCCCGCAGGCCGCGCCCACAATCGCCGTCTCGCTAATCGGTGTATCGATTACGCGCTCCGGTCCATATTTTGCGAGCAGGCCGTCCGTGACTTTGAACGCACCACCGTAGACGCCGATATCCTCCCCAAGAGCTACTACGGTCGGATCACGCTCCATTTCTTCGAAGAGAGCTTCGCGAATAGCTTCGAGCATGGTGATTTCGGGCATGGTCAGCGCCTCCGCCCTTTGTGGCGATGACGATGCTTGGGCGGCGGCTGTTTTTCCTGCCGCTCGCGCTCGAAGGCGCGGTCTTTCGGGCCACGGCCAAACGGCACTCGCAACGCAGGCTGCTTGTCTATGTCTACTTCGACTGGCTGAGCCGAACCTGACGCGGGGACTTGGACGGCCGGTTTCATGCCATTGCCTGTCGACGCTTGTCGAGGTATGTGCTCTTGCTTCGCGGCGAACGCGCCAAATTCGTTGATTTTCCAAATAGCGTCGATGCAGGAAGCGGGTGGCATCACCTCTTTTTTGGCACGTTCCCATTGCGCCTCGACCGTGTGGCATCCCTCGCAGTAAACGCCCTCTTTCGCAAGCTCCGCAGAAGGCAGGGGGGATCCTTCCGCGAATCTTTGGTCCTCGTCTAACTCGCGTTCGATGCGCGCGTCAACTTCGGCTTTTCTCTTTGCGTCCCAAATCTTATTTTCGGCGAGATACGCCTCGTACCGGGCGATTGGATCCTGTGATTTCCAAAACTCAAACATCGGTTTGGGGACGTACTCGGCGGGGTCGTGTTGCGCGTGGCCCTTCATGCGCATGGTTTTCGCTTCGATGAGAATAGGCCCGCGACCGGCACGGCACTCGTCAACAGCTGCTTTCGTCGTTTCGTAAACCGCCAGCACGTCGTTGCCATCCACGACTTTACTAGCAATCCCGTAGGCTTTGGCACGATCGGCTAAGTCTCTGAGTGGCACTTGCTTCGATACGGGGGTGGAGTAGGCCCACTGATTGTTTTCGAGGATCAGGACAAAAGGCGCGCGCTGCGTCGCGGCGAAGTTCAAACCCTCATGAAAAGCGCCGGTGGAGCTGCCGCCATCGCCGATCCACGTCATCGCGACAATATTCTGGCCGAGATAACGCCCCGCCATTGCCACACCAGTCATTACGGGAATCAAATCACCAAGCATGGAAATGGGAGAAACCACGTGACGAACCTTCAGATCGCCGAAGTGGCTGGTGCCGTCCTTGCCCTGGGTAGGGGACGTAACCTTCGCCATGTGCTGAGTGAAAATGTCGCGCGGCTTAAAGCCCTTTACCAGTAAGGCGCCGATATTGCGAATCATCGGGGCCAGCCAATCGCGAGCTTCGAGCGCGTAGGACGTGCCGACGGAAATGCCCTCTTGCCCGAGGCTCGAATAGACGCCGCCTACGACCTTATTTTGGCGGAAAAGGCGAACCAGCCGCTCTTCGAGCTGCCGGTTTAGCTGCATGTAATAGTAGAGGTCGACCTGTTTTTCGGGCGTCAATCTTGTCTGCATCTTAAGGTTCTCGCAGTCAAAGCCGGCGTTTAGACCACCGCGGAAGCGATGGGTCGAAGCGAATTACGCACGCCCAGAGCATTTTGAATTAGCTGGTCTTTGTCGATCGCCACAAGGTTAAGCTCAAATACCGCACTGAACTGTGACACCAATCTCGTGTTTACTTCCTTTGTCGAGACCGGCCGATTGAGGATCCTCTCTAGAGACGTTGTACGCTTGCCGGCGATGCCACAGGGAACGATCAAATCGAAATAGCGCAAATCGGTCGATACATTGTAAGCGAAGCCATGAGAAGTCACCCACCGGCTCAAGTGTACGCCAAGAGCGCCGAGTTTTTCTTCGCCCGAGACTGTCTCAACCCAAATGCCATGCTGGTCCTCAACGCGTTTCGTTGAAACACCAAAATCAGCGCTGGTGCGAATCATGACTTCCTCCAACCGGTCGACGTACCAGCGGATATCGCGACGATATTGGCTGAGATCTATTATGGGATAGCCGATAATTTGTCCAGGTCCGTGGTAGGTCACGTCGCCACCGCGATTCGTGGCGAAGTATTCGACGTCCATTTGCTTCAGCAAGTACTCATTCGCCAGCAGATGCTGGTTCTTGCCGTTTCGGCCCATCGTGATTACGTGACGATGCTCGCATAAGAGCAACACGTCTGGAATCACCTGCGCTTTACGTGCCTCGACCAACTGCTCCTGCATTTCACACGCTTGCATATAGGAGACGAGCCTTAAGTCGACAATCCAGCCGGTCTTCCTGGAATCGCTCATTGGCATTTGACGAATGCAAGCACCCTGCGGACCTTAGAAGTTAATTGCAAGCCCTCGGACTGAATTGAACGCGTCGCCCATAGCTTCCCAAACGGTCGGGTGAGCGTGAATGGTTGCAGCCATGTCATCGAGCGTCGCTTCCAGTCCCAGCGCGGCCACAGGTTCAGCGATAATTTCAGTGGCCAGTGGTCCAATCGCGTGGACGCCCAGAATTTCACCGTACTTCGCCTCCGCGACCACTTTGATGAAGCCTTCGTGCTGGCCAAGAATCGTCGCTTTGCTATTGGCCAGGAATGGAAACTTACCGGTTTTCACGTCGAATCCCGCTTCGCGAGCCTGCTTTTCCGTTAGACCAATCGAACCGATTTGCGGTTCGCAATAGGTGGCGGCCGGGCACCGCTTCTTATCAAACGGCTGCACTTCCTTGCCCGCCATACGGCCGACGGCAATGATGCCTTCCATGGAAGCGGCGTGCGCCAACTGAGGCAGGCCTGCGACGATATCGCCGATCGCGTAAAGATTCGGCTCAGCAGTTTGAAGGAACGAATCTGCATGAATGAATCCGCGCTCAAGTTTCGCTTTCGTTTTTTCGAGGCCGCAATTCTCGGTGAGTGGCCGGCGGCCCACGGCGATCAGGACTTTTTCAGCAGCGATGGATTGCGCTTTTCCCGATTTGTCCTTGAAGGCGACGGCGGCGCCTTTTGCGTCTTTCTTGACGGATTCAACCATTGCCCCGGTTTCGATGCGAATGCCCTTCTTTTTGAAGGCTTTTTCGAGTTCTGGAGAAATCTCTTCATCTTCGAGCGGGACAATCCGCGGTAGAGCCTCGAGCAACGTCACTTCGGTGCCAAATGTGCGGAAAAGCGACGCAAACTCTACGCCTACGGCCCCACAGCCAACCACCACCATGGATTTCGGGATCGCCTGCATTTGCAAAATTTCGCGATTGGTCAGAATGATGTCGTCGATTTCCACGCCGGGCAGCGTTCGCGCCTCTGAACCTGTAGCGAGCATCGTGTACGTGGTTTCGAGCTCGGTGACTTTGCCGTCTTTTTCCACCGACACGCGGCCGGGACCGGCAATGCGTCCCCAACCGGTAATCGATTCCACTTTGTGCTTTCGAAAAAGAGAAGCGATGCCGCCGGCGTGTTTCTTGACGATTTTGTCTTTGCGGGAGAGCATCGCGGGCCAATTGATCTTCACATCCTTTACTTCGAAGCCGAATTCTTCGGCCCTTTGGAAGTAGTCGTAGATATCGGCGTGATGCAAGAAAACCTTCGTGGGAATGCATCCAACGTGAAGACAAGTGCCTCCAAGAAACGGATCCTTTTCCACGACAGCCGTCTTCAAGCCCCACTGTCCGGCACGAATCGCGGCGACGTATCCGCCCGGTCCGCTACCGATGATCACCAGATCATATTTGGCCAAACCGATCCTCCCTCTAAGATGTTCTTGACCCCGATCCTATGGTGCGCGGCGGGTTGTTTAGAATGTGGTTTCAAAAGTCTGCGCAGAATTCGAGTCTACAGCCGCCGGCCAACAGTCGCAACCCCTCCGAGGCGTATGGTCCAATTGCCCGTCTAAAATAAGCGTGATATATAACGGCGCGAATATTCCCGGCGAAGTCCTCAGTTTGCGCCCTGATCGGAACGAGAAATGTCGACAACTTTGCCTCAGGTACTTCCTTGAAAGGAAGCGGCGGCCCTTTTTTCATGAAAAGACGATGGCCGGGTCAGAATCCGTTCCTTTTCGGGCCGAACGGTTTGCGCGCGGGCTGGCGAATTCTGATCTTCGTCGTGCTTTTGCTAGGGATTACCTGGCTCATCGCTCTACCTCTGCGGCGCACCCTCATCGGATTGCAGCCCGATGCGGTCATAACGCCGGCGGGTACGATTCTCGGAGAAGGCATTCAGGTTGTGGCGCTATTGATCGCCGCGGCCGTTATGACCAAGATCGAGGGCCGCTCTTTTTCGGATTACGGACTGCCGCTCAGACAAGCCTTCGGCAAGCATTTCTGGCAGGGCGTACCGCTGGGTTTTATCATGCTCACGATTCTCTTGATTCTGATCGCGGGATTCGAGGGATTTTCTCGTGGCAATCGGGTCATCGGCGCGGAAGTAGCGGTTAAGTACGGAACATTGTACGGCGTTGCCTTCCTGCTGGTGGCGATCTTCGAGGAATTTTGCTTTCGCGGATATCTCCAATCAACCCTTACGTCGGCAGTGGGATTCCGCGAGGCGGCAATCATAATCAGCGCCTTTTACGCGGCGTTTCACCTTACCAACCGTGGCGAGACGGAAATCGGCGCGATTATGACCGGGTGCTTCGGGCTGCTTTGCGCATTTGCACTCTGGAGAACCGGCAGCCTCTGGCTCGCCATCGGGATGCATGCATCATGGGACTGGGGCGAGACTTTCTTCTACTCCGTGCCGAATAGCGGTCTCCTGGCGCGAGGGCATTTGTTGAATTCGTCATTCCACGGGCCAATTTGGTTGACGGGTGGTTCGGCGGGACCAGAGGCAAGCCTCTTTGTGTTTCTTATCCTTCTGTTGTGGGTCGCGGTTATTCACTGGATGTTCCTGGAGCATGCAAAACGCACATAACTCTACGCGCAAGATGTATCCGGGCCGCTGCATCGTTTTCCAGGGCGTCGCATCTAAGCTCCACGGACCACGTCACGAATTTGACAACGTGTGGGCTGGTCATTAAAATCGTTGGTTTTGGGCGGGCTATTTTTCTGCCGCCGTGGGACCGGAATCATGGACAAGAAGCGACTCGACTATTACAAAAAGAAGCTGACCTCTCGCCGCGAAGAACTTGTGCGCGGGATAGCGCGCACGCAGCAGGAAGGGCGAGAAGCCGACGAAGATCCCACAGTGGATCTAGCGGACAAAGCCGCCAATTCCTATACAAAAGAGTTTCTATTCGGGCAAACGCACAACGATCGTTCTTTGCTTCAGCTTGTGGACGATGCGCTTACACGCATTCGGGAAGGATCGTTCGGAGAATGCGTTTCCTGCCATCAAGAGCTGCAGCAGAAGCGGCTCGAAGCTGTTCCGTGGACCCGTTATTGTATTACCTGCCAGGAAAAGAAAGAAAAGGGTCTGCTCTAAACCTGCACTAGGTAGCGTCTCTGTATTTGTGCGGATATCCGACCCGAAGCTTTTGAGATAGCGTCTGCCATGGATTTCTTGGCGAATCGTGATTCTCAAAACAGCTCTCGACGCTCTGGCCTCCGTGTTGTTTGCGGCGCCCTGCCGAATCTGTTTTCAGCCACTCACCAATGCGAGCCGTATACCTGTTGTGCCAGGATTGTCTGGCCGGATTCCAACGCATCATCGATCGAGTGCGTGGCTGTTGCGGCTGCCCGTTTGAATCGACGGCAGCGGCCGAATCCCAAAAACCTCTCTGCCGGCTCTGCCGCTTAGGGTTCTACGCATTCGATCGCGCCCGAAGCTACGCCATCTATGACGATGCTCTTTCCGAAGCCATTCTGATGCTGAAATACGAAGAGGTAACGTGTCTGGGGGAGTGGTTTGCGGCAAGGCTGGCTGAACTCGTTTCAAATATAGCGCCCGCGTGGAGTGCGGACGTGATCGTGCCAGTTCCACTACACTTGGACCGCAAGCGGGAGCGCGGCCACTCGCGAAAAAATTGAGGATGAGGATTGACTCTCGCTGCCTGATTCGAACAAAGCCTCGCCCTGCGCAACTGGTATTATCCCGCACCGACCCTTGGAAATCGGTGCGCGGTGCATACACCATGCGCGTCGGCCTCAACGTTGACGGTCAGCGCATCCTGCTTGTTGATGACGTTTTGACGACCGGAGCAACCTTGGATTCGTGTTCTCGAGTCCTTAAAAAAGCAGGCGCAACCGCCGTTTCCGCGCTGACGGTGGGGCGCGTACAAATGCGCTTCGCTGCTACAGGTTCAGGCCGGGCAATTGACAAACCAACCAGCTAGAATGGGCATCCGTATCTAGGGTAAACTCAATCGAGGCCCATGCGATGGAAGGCAGGCCTAAAACTGGCTTACGTCCTCGACCCGCCATTAATCTGAGCGGGGTGCCGCTCGCTTCGGAATCCAGACTATTCCCTGCTGCACCACAGCCGGCGAGCAAACCCTCCGTGATGCAGGCGCCCGTCCTGGTGCTGAACGCCACGTTTGAACCGATCAACGTGACCGCTGTACGGCGCGCGCTCGTGCTGATGCTCAAAGGCGTGGCACAAGCCGAGGAAACGAATCGGACAGAAGTGCACTCGACGTCAAAAGCGATCCAGGTGCCGTCTGTGATCCGGCTGCTCAGCTATCGTCACATTCCGCAGCAGAGTCGGGCGCTCTCGCGCAAGAACATTCTGCTGCGCGATCGAAACACATGCCAGTTCTGCGGCGGATTGTTTCCTGCTTCAGAACTAACACTCGACCATGTGCTGCCGCGCTCGCGCGGTGGACGGTCGTCCTGGGAGAACCTTGTGGCATCCTGCTATACATGCAATAACCGCAAGGGCGATCGGACACCGGAAGAGGCAGGGCTGAAATTGCAGCGCAGGCCGCGGCCCTTCACGCTCCACACGTCGCGCCAATTGATGCGCCTTATCGGACACCGCGACGAAAAGTGGCGTAAGTATCTCTTCTACTAGAATTTTATTCCGCAACTTTTGTGGCAACCCTTCTCGGTCTTCTGCGATCTAAATATCCAAATACTTCTAGGACACACCCCGGGAAGCGAAACGGCCTCGGCTGAATCGCTTCCTTTTATTTTAGGCCGTTAATCTTGATTCCGCGCCGCCAATTTTCCGCCAAGCCAATGCGAGCGACCTGGATCTCCGGCGAAAGATACTTGGTTAGCGTGCCTCTTGCCGAATGAAAACGGAGCGCCGGTGCCAGGAGCCAGATAAGCGGCGGACATGGGTCAAGATGATTCCCACCAAAATATCCGTAGCGCTCGAAGTTTCCGTCGAGCTGGTGACGACGCACGCGTAGCCGATCATCGACTGCCTGCATGGGCAGCCGGATATCTTCAGAAGCTTTTAGGTCAATCACCACTAACCGGCCCGTTCGCGTGACTCCAAGGATGTCGAGCACGCCGCGATCACCCGCCGCAACGGCGGGCACCTGCGAACAGAAATGCCTGCTATCGAGCTGTGCATCGAGTCGAGTCGGATCGGACAGAATAATGGTTTCGAGCCAGCGTTCCGGGGCCGAGCGGTAGAGGTGATGAGTTCGATCCGGCCGCGAAGGGATTGCGGTATCGGTCTAGCTTCCGCATTAGCCAAATCGCTGGACTTCCAGGATGATCCGGTCGGCGGAGTTCTCACGAACGCGCAGGATCCTGCGCGTCAGATTTTTTTGGGAGGACCACAGGTGAACGAGCGGGGTCTTGCCTTCGTTGTGCACTTCGCATTGGAGACCGGCGAATTCCGCGAGCCATTCCCCATCTTCGCGGATCTCCGTATTGCCTGATGCAACCATCGCGCCGAGCGCGCCATCAAGCGCCGCCCGGTCCTTCCTAGACAATTCACCAGCGTCTAGAAGACAGTGCGCGTGCTATTGCAAAAGAACGCCCGTTATGCGGATAGCGGGATACTGCCGATTCCACTCCGACGGAAGATGCGAGCCAAGCGTAACCTGGAAATCTCGCGATTCGCCGGCTCTTAAGGGAGCGGCCGAACTGTCAATCAGGTGCTGTGGATCGCGAAGCACCAGCTGATTAAACGGATCGCGAAATTCGAAGGCTACATCAAGCGCCCGTATTGTTCGGTTACCCGCATTCGTCACGGTGCCGGCAACGTAGACAAACTCCTGATTCAGCAAATTTGAAGATTGCGACATCTGGCCGCCCTGAAATTGAATTTGAGGCACGTATGCCCGCTCTGCCGGACCGAAGGGAAGGCTCTGGCCGACAGTATTGCCGTGCGGACGGGTAAGGTGCGTCACCAAGACCAATGCTGCGGCCACGACAGCCACGATAATCAACCCCGCGATAAAAGCTGTCGCGAACCCGCTTCCATCTTCACGCTGCGGGATTTCTTCGGGTTCCATGGCGTCCCGTGGATTTAGCGGCCGAACGCAAGGCGGAGGATCAACGCTTCTGGAAGCCCGGCGCGACTCATGCGCTCCTGGACAGTTTGAATATCGTACGGGATGCGCCAAAACTCGACGGATTTGTTTTCGAGGTCTGAAATGGCGAACGCTGCGCGAGGGTCCGCATCGCGAGGTTGTCCGATCGATCCGGGGTTCAGCAGGTAAGTTGTGTTGGGCTCGATCGAGACTGTTGAAAATTTATTCTCGCCACTGGGTTTCGGATGAAGCGCAGCAAGGTCGTCGCGTTTCTTCGTGAATCCGCCCTGTATGTGTGTATGTCCGAAAAACACAACGGATGATGGAGCGTCAATTAGTCCCGGCAGCGCCAACTCCGGAGCAAATATGTATTCGTCTTCGTCGTGCACCGAACCGTGCACGATTGAAAATGCGTCGACTTGAAGCGGTCCCATCGGGAGATTTTGCAGATAATCTCGGTTTCCTGGATCGAGCTGCGCGCGGGTCCACAGCACTGCATTGTGCGCCACAGGGTTGAATTCTTCCGGATCGGTGAGTCCGGTAACTGCTTTATCGTGGTTGCCACGGATTGTGACGGCGTCAAGCTCTCGAACTCGATTCACCACTTCGTTTGGGTCAGGGCCATATCCCACAAGATCGCCCAGACACACAGCTTTATCCCAGCGTCCCTTCGCGGCAGCAAGCGCAGCCTCCAGCGCTGTAAGATTCGCGTGAATATCGCTTAGTATCAGATACCGCATTCATATCCCCCAAACGGGACGCATCATAATAGACGAACATCGGGCGGGTTGCATCAATCGCGATGCGGCAGCCTCGCTACACCGCGGTTAGCGTATGAGCATCGCGTCTCCGTAACTGTAGAAGCGGTATTCGGACTCCACCGAGTGGCCATATGCCCGCAAAATGTTTTCCCGTCCAGCGAAAGCCGCTACCAATGCGAGCAAAGTCGATTTCGGCAAGTGGAAATTCGTCAGCAGCTGTTTCACAATTCGGAAGGGTCGGCCTGGATAAAGCAGTATTTTTGCTTCTGCGTTTTCCGCGGCGATCTGTCCGCCGCGGTACGCCGCTTTCTCTGCCGCATCTTCGAGTGCGCGCACAACGGTGGTTCCGACAGCCAACACCGGGCGATTCTCGACATGAGCACGCCGAATCGCATCCGCCGCTGCTTGTGAAATCTCGTAGGACTCCGCGTGAATCGGATGATCTTCGAGATGTTCGGTTCGCACCGGTTCGAAGGTTCCTAAGCCAACATCCAGCGTGATTTCGCAAGTCTCGAGTCCCCGCTCGCGAACCTGGGCCAAAATTTCCGGCGTGAAATGCAGGCCAGCCGTCGGCGCTGCGACAGCCGTACCGGTTCGCGCATACACAGTTTGATAGCGTTCCCTGTCTGATGGTTCATCCCCGCGCTTTATGTAGGGCGGGAGCGGAATATGCCCGAGCCTCGTCAACGCCTGCTCGAATCCATTTCTCGATTTAAATCGCAACACGCGAAGGCCGTATTCTGCGCGCGACTCCACCTGCGCCTCCAACTCACCTTCGCCGAATACGATGCGTTCGCCTGTTGGAATTTTGCGTCCAGGTCGCACAAGCGTTTCCCACAGGTTGGGCTCAATCTGCCGAACTAGCAGCACCTCGATCGGAGCCCTTAGAAACTCATTTCGAGCACGGTTGTTATGGCCCAGTGCCTGTGCATTGACTCCCACCCTCTGCCCTAAGAGCCGCGCCGGAATCACGCGCACATTGTTGAAGACGATGAGTTCGTTACCCCGCAGCAAGTCCGGAAATTCGCGGAAACTCCGGTCTTCCCAGGAGCCGCTCACGCGATCGAGCAGCAACAGGCGAGAAGCGTCGCGTTGCGGAAGGGGATGTTGCGCAATCAGCGCTTGAGGAAGGTGGTAATCGAGTTCGCTGACGTTCATCGAGCCCTACCGCAGCCCAGCCTTTGTGGCGCCGCCTGAAATATGTGTCGCCACGTCACGCATTTGCTCGTGAATCTGTCCGTTGGAAGCAAGCATGTCATGACCGCCCGGCCGATACGGCTGGCCAGCGAAGTCTGTGACGATTCCACCCGCTTCCCGGACCAACATCACACCGGCGGCTGTGTCCCAGGAATTCAGATTGAATTCCCAGAAAGCGTCAAAACGCCCGCATGCAACGGAACAAAGATCTAGCGCAGCCGAACCATCGCGCCTCACGCCATGTGATCGAAGGGTGTATTCCCAGTAGTAATCCATGTTTGCGCTGCGCTTGCGATGGTGCGTTGGAAAGCCCGTTGCGACCAGGCTGTACTCCAGTTTTTCAACCGATGAAACCCGAATCAGCTTGCCGTTTAGATATGCCCCTTCGCCTCGCGCCGCTGAAAAAAGCTCATCAGCAATCGGGTTAAACACAACGCCTGCGATGGGCTCTTCGTTTTCGACCAATCCAATGGAAACCGCGAAGCAAGGGTAGCCATGAGCGAAATTTGTGGTGCCGTCCAGCGGATCCACGTGCCAACAATATTTAGCGCCTGCGGCAGACGCCGGGTTGCGCGCACCCTCTTCCGCTACAATCGCGTGATCCGGAAAGTGTTCGCGCAGGCGCTTGACGATCAATTCCTCCGAGCGGCGGTCTGATTCCGTGACGATGTCGACTTCGCCTTTGTAGGAAATTTGCTTCGGTCGGCCGGATTCAGCTCGGAGCATCGCTCCGGCCTCACGAGCTGCAGCAATGGCGACGTCAAGAAAAGCCTTCATGTGCTTCTCGATGTGATCTTAATTGTTTTCTTGTGCGTCTGTTAGAAAGATTCCTTGTTGGGCAAACAAACTGAAGACGAATCGAGCGCAGAGAACCTACTGGCCCGCTGGCGTGAAGTACTCTTTGCGATATCTGACTATGTAATTCCCTTGGACGCTTACCTGGACGTGGCGATCACTTGAGGGCGGCGGAGTGGGCTGCGGATAATATCCGAGCAGATATTGCGTGCGCAATTCGCGATCGATCTTCTCAAACATCTCGCCGATCTGGCTCATATCGTCAAGTATGAACATCGCACCGCCAGTACTATCCGTGATTGTAATCAACGCATGCTCACCGGCGGTGTTGCGTCCATTTTCGTTTTTTACCGGCCGGATGACGATTGTATACAGCAAGGTCCCGGAGGCAATCGCAGCGCGTCGCGTGTCGTCAAACTTGGAGACGCTGGTGGTTTCGCCCGCGTCCGTGACCAAGACGATAGCGCGCCGCCTTCCCGGCGGGCGGCGTTTCAGGGAATTCGATCCCAGAACCACAGCGTCGTAGATCGAAGTGCCCGCGCCCGGTGTCATCTTGTGCACGGCATCCTGCAACTTCCCGACATTGTCCGAAAAGTCGGATAGGCGTGTGACTGTTTCCGAAAATTCGAAAACAGCAAGCGAATCGCCGGGTCGCACGACCTGGCGTATAAACCCCGCCGCCGCATCGCCTTCGAACTTCATGTCCTTGAAGGTACTCAGGCTTGAGTCGATCATCAACGCTAGATCGAGCGGGCGGTTTGTTTGCGCCTCGAATTTTTCGATTTTTTGAGGCACGCCTTCGTCCGAAAGACTGAACGCGTCTTGCGTCAAGTCCGGGACCGGCTGGCCATTCTGGTCCGACACGCTGGCAAGAATCGTGACTAAGTCAGTCTGGCTGCGGATTGTGGTGCGACGGCCTTGCGCCCCAGCATCTGCGTGGATTCCGATAGCGGCGGACGCGGCAGCGGCCAGAAGCAGCCCAAGTGTTCTCATTTAAGAGCTAGATTCACTCGAGCCGGAAATGGCTTTCTGGGAAGGAGTTTCGCCCTCTGCCCAAATCGCGCCGTCCTCGAAGAACTCCTTCTTCCAGATTGGAACGCGGCTCTTTAGGGTGTCAATCGCGAATCGGCATGCCTGGAAAGCAGCTCCGCGGTGAGCCGCGCTAACGGCGATCCACACGCTCGTTTGTCCGATTTCGAGGCGGCCCAGCCTATGAATGATCGCAACGCGGTGAATAGGAAACTTAGCGCGAATTTCGGCACCGATTTCATGCATTTTCGCCCGCGCCATGGGTTCGTACGCCTCATATTCGAGATAAAGGGTCTTCTTGCCCTTAAAGTTGTCTCTCACGAAGCCATCAAAAACGACGAGAGCGCCATCTTCCGGAGCTTTTATTGCGTCGAGGATTTCTTGGGGCCGAATCGGCTCGCGCACCAGTTGAAAGATATCCTGGTCGACAGCGGTTGCCTGGCCGCCGCTCACCGGTGGAAGAAATGCTACCTCATCGCCATCCGAGAGCGGCGACCGCCAATCCGCATATTCCTGATTTATGGAGGCGGCAACTGACGTGCGGAATCCGCTTAATTTTGGAAAGCGGCGACCGTAGCGCTCGAACAAGTCTTCCACACGAGAGCCGTCGGAAAGATCCGCCTCTTCTTGCGTAAGGCCAGTGATTTCCTTAAGTTGGCCAAAAAAGAGAACACGGATGCGCATGCGATTCATTCTAGCGCGGGCTCGTTTTCACTAAAAGCGCCGTATCTTGTGCGGTTCCCGTTGATCCATGGGGCTAATACAGAGTAAAATCCTTGATTCATTTCTTGGCTCCAAGGCTCGATTTGTGAGTGCTTGGAAGAGAGGTGACGTGAATTTATGCAAACCCTCATCGCAGTCCTCGCTTAGGTTTTCCCCTAGACGGCCGCAATAGCACGTTTCAAATTCTCCGACCGTGCTTTTAACAGCGTGGAGTAGCGCTGGCAGTGCGCGGGCGCGCCCGTGACGCGGAAAGTAAAGATTGGAATGGACACTCTTGTTACGGCACCAACTCAGCCGAGTCTTTGGTCGTCGATTCGCGAGGCGATTCGCGGTTCCCATCAGGATTTCACGGCGGGAAGCCTGAATCGCGCAATTTTGCTGCTCGCGATTCCGATGGTTTTGGAAATGGTTCTCGAGTCACTCTTCGCCGTCGTCGATGTTTTCTGGGTCGGGCGAATCGGCGCAAACGCAGTCGCCACGGTCGGGCTGACCGAGTCGATGCTGACACTGGTGTTTGCCGTCGGCTTGGGTTTGAGCCTGTCCACCACGGCAATGGTGGCTCGGCGAATCGGAGAAAAAGACGCCACGGATGCTGCTGTGGCGGGCGTACAGGCCATTTTTCTAGGCCTCGCGATTTCGATAGCGATTGGCATTCCAGCATTTGTTTTCGCTCCGAAACTCTTGGGACTGATGGGTGCAACTCCCGAAATTATTTCGGTAGGCAGTGGCTATGCACGGATTGCGCTCGGTGGAAGCGGCGTTGTTCTTTTGCTGTTCTTAAATAACGCCATCTTCCGCGGCGCAGGCGATGCGGCGATAGCGATGCGCCTGCTGTGGGTCTCAAACATCATCAATCTGCTTCTGGATCCGTGCTTGATCTTCGGCGTTGGGCCGTTCCATAGATTCGGAGTGACCGGCGCGGCCCTCGCCACGTTCACAGGGCGCGGAATCGGGGTTTTGTATCAGTTCTACCGATTGCTGCGTGGTAGCGAACGCATCCGCATTTTGCGCAGGCAGATCCGCCTAAAGGTCGATGTACTGGTGCGGCTCGTCCGGATCTCTCTCGTGGGGATCCTGCAGTTCATGATCGCGCAGACAAGCTGGATCGGCCTGCTGCGAATCGTCAGCTTTTTTGGCGCCTCGGCTGTAGCAGGCTACACGATTGCGATCCGCATTGTCATATTCATCATTCTTCCGTCGTGGGGCATGAGCAATGCGGCGGCTACGCTGGTTGGGCAGAATCTGGGCGCGAAACAGCCGAAGCGCGCGGAAACGTCCGTGTGGAGGACAGGTTTCTACAACATGCTCTTTATGGGCTCCGTGGGCGTGATCTTCATACTTTTTGCCGGGCCAATTGTGCGAATTTTCACGAGCGACCCCAATGTGGTTCGATTGGCGGCCTCCGCTCTGCGAATTGTCAGCTTCGGCAACATCGCCTACGCCTATGAAATGGTCATATTGCAAGCATTCAATGGGGCCGGAGACACCACCACGCCGACGATCGTGAATTTCTTCGGATTTTGGGTGTTACAAATTCCGATGGCGTATTGGCTGGCCATTCGACAGGGAATGCACTCAAACGGAGTCTACTGGTCAATTGTAATTGCCGAGAGCGCGATTGCGGCGGCCAGCGCGATTCTTTTCAAGCAGGGGCGCTGGAAACGGCAGCAGATCTAGAGCGAGGCAGCTTCGAGCGTAGAGCTAGTGACCAGATGGCGCGTCAGGCTCCGCAGCTTCCCGGGCGAGTTCAGCGAGTCCATCCAAGCGAGCCGAGGCGCGAAGCAACGCGGCTGTCAAAGACGAAGCTTCGCCGCGCAGGGCCGCCGAATCATTATGATCGAATGCCTCGCGAATGCCGGGAACCGCTTCAGCGTGATAACCATCGTCGCTCGCGGGCGCATAGAGCGTGTGTTTGTACCAAGGATGACCTAGGATCCCGTCCGGCGCGAGAAATGCCTGCTCGACCCCAGCGAGACTATGATTGATCTGCGCCAGTCTGGATTGATCAAGCACGGAATTTGAGATCGCCGCGAGCGCAACCGAAGCCCGATGTGCCGAGCCGGAAAGTTTCGCGACCGCGTCCAATGCCGGTTCGAGTGTGTCCTGATCCTCCTGGCGCGTGCAGGCTTCGAATACGTCCGTAATGCGATGTTCGATTTCCGTGATGTACGTCGGATAGTCAAACGGCAGAATGTCTGCTTCATCAAAACGCAATGCGAGCGTCCCTAGCGTTCGCGCAAGCACCACCTGATAAGCAAATGCCGGATCGCCGAAATTGTTCATCCAGTAGAAATCGTCATAGACGGAGTGGTAGACACCGTACGGTCCCTGAAACCCCATGTCGATTGACGGGATTCCCGCGTGGTCGTAAAACGGCGAAAAGTCTGATCCAGAACCCAACGTACTAACAGGCGTTTTACCTGACGCATCCATCGCGTCGCCAGTCCGCCCGGTGCCAGAGGTGTCGCGCATTGCATGTCCCGTGTGGTCTGCCCACGCGTCATAAACCGATCTCCCGGTATTGGGATCTTCGATGTCGCGAGTAGCTTCGCGGATTGCCTCGCGCAGCGAAGGCGTTGCGGATGCAGCAAAATCGGGGCCGCTTACGCCGACATCCGTATTGATGTAGACAAGCGCCTTTGATTGGAGATCGGCAATGTTTTCTTCGACCCATTCCGTGGATCCCATTAGCCCAAACTCCTCGCCATCCCAGTGACACATGACGATTGTTCGCCGGGGTTTCCAACCTTGGCGTACCAACTGCCCGAGCGCGCGAGCGGTCTCCAGCATAGACGCCGTACCGCTATTCGGATCGGCCGCCCCGAAAACCCACGCGTCATGATGATTTCCCAAAATTATCCATTCGTCGTCGGAAGCTCCGCGCAGTTTAGCGATCACGTCATAAAGCGGGCGCTGCTGATAGTCCATCTGGAGTTTCATGTGAACTTCGGCGCCTGGACCTGTGCGATAAGCAAAAGACAAGCCGCCTTGCCAAGATGGCTGGACTGTGTGCCCGCCGAGTTCCGCAAGAATCGCAGCTGCATCCTGTGCGTTAATCGGCATGGTTGGTATATGTGGCAAGCTCTGGGCCTCGGCTGGATTCAGGCGCTTTGCCACGGATGTCGCGGCGACACTTGGTGTCAACGGGTCGCCCGGATAATCCTGGATGTAGAGAATCGACCCGCGCTGAATCCCACTGGTCGGCCGCCATGGGCCCTGCGGATCCGTATCGCCCATTCCGGCTCCGTCGTCCTGTGGATCCGAGTAAATAAGCAGGCCCGCAGCTTTGTGTTCTTCAGCAAGCTGTGCTTTTACGCCGCGATAACCTTTGCCGTAGCGCACAATTGCAATTTTCCCCTCTACGCTCACGCCCATCGATTCGAGCTGGCGATAATCGTCGGGCGTTCCGTAATTCACATAGACAACAGGGGCGGTAACTTCGCCTGACGGAGAATAAGCGCTGAATCCGACGACGGCGCGTTTGTCAGACGTGTCTTTATCGGCGGCAATCGGTTTTTCCTGCGATCCGAGCGCCCTAAAGGTGGGTTTCGTGAGCTCCAGTTTCACCTCGCGCGGCTGTGGCATCCACGCGTTGTAAGTGACGATCTCAGCATCGAATCCAAAACTGCGATATTGATCACGAAGCCATTCGGCGACACGCCGGCTTGCATCCGTGCCCGCCATGTGCGGCTCGCTTGTAAGATGCCTAAGATCGCTTTCAGCGCGGGCAGCATCGGGAATGCTTCTAAACTGCTTTTCGAGAAGCCGCTCCGCTGCCATGCGGTCCGGACGGAATCCCGAGATATCATTTTGTCCTTGCGCACCGGCAAGTGTGGTAATCAGGCAGATCGCCGCACCACACAAAATGTTGCGGGCGATGCGTCGTCGTGTGTGCTTCATTCGTGGTTCCAGAGCAGACGGCTGATTTTAGCGCACTCTCCCGGTACACCGGGGCCGCTGAATTCGCCCACGTTGAGTTACAGTGGTGCAAGCCCAAAATACTATGCGAATACTGATCTCAGGCGGTTCAGGACTTGTCGGAGGTGCGCTCACAGCCCGGTTGCGAAACGCCGGGCATTCTGTAGGACACCTGGTGCGGCCCGGAGGAGCAGTCTCCGAAGGAGATGTTCGCTGGGACCCACCCGAGGCGACAATCGACGTACCTGCGATGGAGGGTGTCGAGGCAGTAGTCCATTTGAGCGGCGCCAGCATCGCCGACGGTCGTTGGACTCCGCAAAGGAAAGCGATTCTTCGTAGCAGCCGCATCGATTCGACGCGGGTTCTTGTCGATACGATTTCGAATCTGCGCCGGAGGCCTGCCGCATTCATCTGTGCGTCAGCAGTCGGCTACTATGGAGACCGAAGCAACGAAGTTCTCACCGAGACAAGCGAACCGGGTACAGATTTCCTTGCGCTGCTGGTCCGCGACTGGGAAGCCGAGGCCATGCGCGCGGAAGCGAATGGTATTCGAACGGTGCGTCTTCGTTTTGGATTGATCTTGGCAGCCGAGGGAGGTGCCCTGCCTCAAATGCTTATGCCATTCAAATTTTTTATTGGCGGTCGCTTGGGCGGCGGCAACCAGTGGATGTCTTGGGTCGCATTAGACGATGCTGTAAATGTTGCGCAGAGGGCGATTGAGGACGCGCGCGTGAGCGGCCCAGTCAATGTCGTCGCGCCCCACCCTGTGCAGAATGCCGAATTCACGCGTGCTGTCGGGAAGACGCTTCACAAACCCGCTGTCATGCACGTTCCTGCATTTGTATTGCGGATGGCACTGGGGGAGATGGCCGATTCGTTGTTATTGGCAAGTCAAGGGGTTGTACCCTCTCGCCTGATCGCGATGGGGTTTCCATTTCGATTCGAGACGCTCGAACCCGCTTTGCGCGCAATCCTAAGGCGTCCTGGAAACGAATGAGAGAGTCCAGACTCGCGTTTAAGTTCCATTTTGACTCTGCAACAGTTTCATTCCGAAACTGAGTCCTATGTTCGTGGAGGTTTCCGCTTCCGACTGGAGCGTGGTTCTCGGATCAGAGGATTCCCAAAGTACCCGCGTAGTGCCCACTGATAGTGGAGTTTAGTTGAAAATTAAATAGTCCTCCTGTTGCGCGCTGGCTGATGTCGCGGCGGTGTTCGTGTTTGGCACAGCTATTGCCCTGTCTTTGCACATCTCTGCCGCTCGCTCCGGCAACAATCTTGACGGTTGCAGCGCCGGGCACGAATTCGCAG
This sequence comes from Candidatus Acidiferrales bacterium, assembly GCA_030037315.1. Lineage (GTDB taxonomy): Bacteria > Acidobacteriota > Terriglobia > Acidiferrales > UBA7541 > Palsa-295. The sequence continues at coordinate 6,230 of JASHRM010000192.1, read as the reverse complement.
ATCTCAGAAATCGCTCAGGCGATCTCCGATTCGTTTGGGACTTGGGCCGGAGTGTCTGGCACCACATTCAACCCAACGAATTATCCCCGCCTGATCGGACCACTTGTGCAGGTCAGCACTACAAACGCCTACACAGACGATCAGGAGGGACAACATCGACGGGCTTAACACAATCTGTTTCAATCAGTCGAGCATGGGTTTTGCAACGGGCGTCCTGACGTTCACCCGTGTGATTACCGCAAATGCGGCTGGAGTTTCCGTGGGAGCGAGCGCATCCGCTTCGTTCGCGGGACAGATTCTGGACGCCGACACACTTTTTCGGCCGGATGGTCAAGTCACTTTTGCGACACCTGCCGCCCTTGCTACGCACGCGGGCCAGGGTGCATATGATCTTGAATCGTTGCTGATCCACGAGTTTGGCCACTGGTTCGGATTGGATCATTCCGCGGTATGGCGCGCGGTGATGTTTCCTTATGCTCCGCCCCCTGGTCAGTTTCTGGGCCAGCGTCCATCAGCGGAGGCACCAGATGGCCCGCTTTCAGACGATGATCGCACAGGCATTCGCGTCTTGTATCCAGATCCCAACGACACCATCGACATTGGCTCAATTCGCGGGGAAGTGCTGCCAGCTAATCCGTTTGCCCTCGCCTTGGTGCCGCCCGCGTCACCAGGCAATTTCGTGACGGGCATTTTTGGCGCGCAAATTGTGGCGGTGAGTGCCGGGACAGGATCCATCGCGGCAAGTGCTTTCTCAGGATGGACGTGCAATGCGTCTACCAATTCACTTCTATTCGATGGGTCGTTTGACCTAGAAAGGTTGCCGACAAACAACAGCTATTTGATTTATGCCGAGCCGCTGGTGGGACTTGTGGCGCCCAGCGATATCAGCGATGTATTCACCGATCTTTGTTCATCGGGCGGAAACTCCGAATGCGCGACGCCCGCAGTTGACGTAAATTTCAATCCGCGATTTCGCCCGAGCACGCCTTGAAGGCGGAGAATAAGCTGCGACAAAAACGAATGCGGCTCCCGGTTGGTGTAGGAGCCGCTTTCGAGAGTGCGGACTTTTGCCTTTGCTTGTCCCAGCCTTACTGCGTTGGCAGAAGCATCTGCGTAAAGCCGATTGTGTTAATTAGCCGGAGCATCGGCGTCAGTGGCGGCAACAAGTTCGGCGTCAGGAAGTTCGTATCGAACTGGTAGCCGCGCGTAGGAGGGCTGTATACGTTGTTGCAGCATTTATACGTACCAACCGCTTGGTGATTGTAAAACATGCTCACGATGGATCCCTCGTAGTAGAGCGTGTCGCCGCCCCAGTCCTCGAGGTAGCGGAGGAAGTTATGAGCTCCTCCGTCGGTGCCGAAGTCCTGGTAGTTACCAGTGGGGAAGATGAACGGGATTCCTTTTCCAGCAGCGACCGCCGTCCGGTAGGTTGTGGTTGCCGCTGTCCGGTTGTCGTTAACGCTTAGATAAGGCCATGCAAAGGAATTGACGTCGTTCCAGTTATCTGAAAGCAGGGTGACGGCGTCCGCTACGATGGCCGCCGCAACACCGGTGCCTGTGAAGCTCGTGTTCAATCCAGGGTTGTTATAGTCTCCTTGCAGGTAGACTGGATTTTCCGAAGCAATCGTCAGACCGCAAGGCACGCTGTTGCAGCTCGGCCAGCCGCTGACATTGATTGTGCTGCCGTCTACGATTTTTAGAGCGCGCCGGAAGAAGATTGGTGGATTCTGCCGCAGATCCTGCGACTGCTTTGCAATGGCATATGGCCACCGAGTGTTTGTCGAACTGGTTGGATAACTCGTGCAGAGCGGGTTGCTCGAAAGCACGCTGCTCACTAAGGTCGAAACCGTACCCAATTGAGTCCACCCCGTTGAGGTAAACGTGGGCCACAGACCGTTTGGGTAGTTCGGGTAGAGAATGTTGGCATACGTGCGTAGAACCGGATTTTGAGATACGCCTGAGCTGTTGTAGTCCGATTCCATGTCTTCGCCCTGATCTAGCTGCGAATTGGGGCACCCGTTTGTCGTTGAAGTCCCGTTCGTGGAATTGACATTATCTTCCCAGCCGAAACCACCCGTAAGGGCAGCGGTTGTGCCAACCGAGGCCGGCGGGTTGGGATCCTTCTGCTCTCCGCGGCGATCAGAAAAATAAACGCCGTAACCGTTCGTGTTGAACGCCGTCTTACCGGTAGCATCATTGGTGAACCACGAAGCTAGATCACCTGCGTCAAGTTCCACGTAGTACATCGCCCCGGCGAGCGGCAGCTGAACGTTTGTCAATCCGGCCGGGCTGGGATCGCGCAGCAGAGCCTCGCGAGTATCGAACAGCACGTTGGGCCAGTAATCAGTGCCAGCTTGTGAGTAGCAGTTGGGAGCCGTGGGCGGTGTGGTTACCGTAGTGCAAGTCGCTGTATCGCTCTTTCCGCCCGTGTACCAAGTACCTGATCCGCCAGTGCTCGGGTTGCCACCGCAGTAGTTGTTCCGGCTAGTTGTTGTCCCTCCCAATGCTGTACTGGGATTGTCTCGCACGCGTGCCAAACGAATAATAGCGCTGGGGCTTGGGTCCTGGCAGCCCACCAGTGTCACCCCTGCTGTTGGACCCTGCGCGCCAACCTGTCCTGTGATTGATGAGAGAAGGGGTTTTGTGGCTTCGTGTGATCCTGGAACCCCAAACGTGCCTGGGCTCACATAAGAAGGAATACCGTTCGCGCCGATTTGCGGATCGATATTGCGGCCGGTAAAACCGTAGTTCAATATGTTCCAGGTGACGTCGCTCCACGTGCCTGAGTTGTTCTGCATGTCGATCTTCAAGCATCCCGTGATGATGGGATAGTGCGCCTGCACCCAGTAGCCGTCGCCGGTAGTACCGCCGTAGGCGGCGCTTTGAGCATAGGACACCGGAAGCGGGAAAATTGTTATTCCCACGCTAGTTGATGTCAGACCGGCCGGTGCATTTTTATACGGCGGAGGATTCGGGCTCGCGTTGTTATTACCAGACGTGTATGACGTATCCCACGCCAGCGTAGCCAAATCGACAGGCGTGGCCGTAGTTCCGCTTCCGTTGGTAGCAAGCCCGGGCAAGGCTATCGAGCTGGTGCTGCTGATATCGCTCGTGGCGCATGTCCCATCTGAACCGTAATCCGAAAGTAAAATGCGCAAGCTAAGTTGGGTATTCCCGTAGTACCTCTCATTGTATTTAGCGAGGTTTGTAGTGTTCTCTCCTTGCACTGGACGCCGGATCAAATCGATCGGCTGCCCGCCGATCGCAGGAGTCGCGATCGCCAGGTTGAGCGGTGTGACGGGTCCATTCGGCTGGCCCACGGCTATGTTGTTGTTGTAGATGGTACTGGCCATGGCTGAAAAGTTCGTGTTGAAGGAACTTATCGACGTGAAATTGTTGCTGGTGCCCGTAACGCTCTGAGTAACGCTCGCATCGGGGGAATGGCTCAATAGATTCGGGTAACCGCCGGAGCCGTTCGTAATGTCGACGGCACCAGGATAGGCGGTCGCTGTTGCATAGCCGTTCTCGAGGTTCGAACTGATGAGCTCGCCGGCCGTGGTCACCTTCTGATTTAGTGTCAATGCGTTGCCGCTGCCCTCTGCAAGCCAAAGGTTCCCGTTTGTGTGGACGCGCCCGCCGAAGTTAAAATTCGGCCCGGCGAAGAAGTCCAGGTCCGTTTGTGAAAAAAATCCGAACTGGAAAACCGGAATTCCGACCGTCTGTACTTCGCGCTGGAGTCTTACTTCCGATCCTGCGGCTGTCCGAGCGGTAACGGTCAAAGTGTAAGGAGTCATCAATCCGACTAAACCGGCGTACGTTCCGGTTGGAATGGTTCCATTGCTCGAAGCCGGCAAGTTGGGATTCGAAGTGCTTGGTGTGAAGCTGATCTGATAGCCTGAACCGGCTGTCGTTTGTCCGGGAGCGATGTACTGAACGCCGGGAATATTGGACGGCGGGCCTGGGTTCGTCAGAAGGTTGTTGACCGCAGTTGCATTGGGCGCGTAGTTTGCGTCAAACAGATTCTCCAAGCTGGCCGTCAAGGACTCCATACCCGCCTCGGCGCCATAAAAGGCCAATTGTCGGTCTTTGTTGTTGCCGCCGAGTCTCTGATCGCCTAGCACCAGCCAGGCGATACCGACGATCATCGTAGAAAGCAGCAGGAGAACCAGAAGCGACGTAATCAGGGCAATTCCGTTTTCCCGCGACTCCATCACAAGCGTTCTCCTCGCGGGCGACCCTTCAACCGCGCGTATCGCCGGAATCCTTCGAAGATTTATCCGAATGTTCATCGACATTTTCCTCACTGAAACTGGTTGTAAAAGTCGAGCCCGCGTATGCTGACGACCGTTTCCAGATTGTTCCGGAAATATTGTCCGGTCCGAGCAAAGGTGGTTTCCGACCGGGCGAACATCGCGATGTAGGCATCGCGAATGTAAGGTAGCTGAGCGTCAGTCGGGCTCTCTTGCTCGGCAACCACAGTAGCCGGTATGGTCGTTGGACCGCTGGTCAGAATGTCGTAGAAGAGCTGAAGATTTTCGATCACTTCTCCAACGGCCTGAGGCGGATTTAGGTTCACCTCTCGCATGAGTTGGGGGCGTTGTGGATTCGTATTGTCGATGTAGTAGGTGATCATCCAGAATCGCGTGGCCGTGGTGGTCGGGAACTTTCCGGAGCCTGCTGGCGACAACTCCATTTGCACGATCGTGCCCGTCGTTTGTCCTGAGTCATTCAATCCGAATGGGTCGCCGGCGCTGAACGTTACTGAGTTGGATGCGGAGTTAACGGATGACACGCAAAGCAAGGCCATGCTGCTGGAGGTATCAGACACGTCCGTGTCCGTGCCGGTTACGCTTCCGTCGCCGACTGTGTTGTTGTTCTGAAGCATGATCAGGTCGCCGGGGTTAAGACCCGTATTGCCGTTGTTAATAACAATGCAGCTTTTATCAAAGGTGACCGTTACCGTCGTGGCGCTGGCCGAAATGCTTCCCGCCGGCGCAGGATTTGGATTTGAGGAAGCGCACCCAGCGACTCCGCCGGATGCGGGAGCCAGATAAATCGGAAACTCGTTGAGCCAGTGTCCGTTGGAATCCTGTAAGGTTGTGTCGGCGTACAAAATCGTGACCATGTCTGTAGCAACACCTGAGGTAGTCGTTGTGGGTCCCAGACGATAGCCTGTAGTGATTGCCGGCAGCGCGGTCCAGGTGGTGTTGAAAGTGCCAAAGCTCGTGGCGGGCGCGGTGTATGGTCCCGGGCGAGTGACAGCAGATGCGCCTGACGTATTTGGAATTACTAACCCGGTTTGTGGAACACCCTCTCCAGCTTGCAAGAGATCGCGCACCATGTAGTTCATCCCGGCGCGCAAGTTCTCCTGCGTATCGGCCAACAGACCGATGCCTTGGGTCGTGTTAATAGCAGTCGTTAGCGTGCCGACCGTCGTCCCGAGAATAATGACCATCAAGGCCGTCGCCACCAGCACCTCGACTAACGAGAATCCGCTCTCACGTTTCATCCTGTTTTCTCCAGCTATTTCTACGAGAAATTTGAAATGTATGCATTCAGCGTGTACGTTTTGTTTTGAAACCTACCGCTTGAGTAAGTGATGGTCACCGTAATCTGGCGGAGATTTGCGATCGGGTTTCCACCCGAATCATCCACGCTGGTGATCACCACGGTCCGTTTGAAGTTGGAGAGCGCCAGGCGCTGTGGCGGATTCATGTTCCCTGCTGCATTGGGCACGAGAATCGCGTCAGGATTACCCGCACATGTTGAGCCGGCGAAATCGTCCGCTGTGTCAATGATTGCGTCAGGCCCCGGATCGCATAGCGGCTTCGATCCCGTCAAAAAAATGCCGCTCGCACACGTGGTGGTATCTCCGGTATTGCAAATCGTGCTCCACGTTGCTTGGCCGACGTCGCGGGCTGTAAACACCGACTCAATCGCTTCGGCTGCTTTTTGCTGGGCGATGTAGTCATCCTCGGACATGCTCATATAAGCCATGCCATCGGCGAGCATCGCGGCGAGCCCAAGTACACCGATCATCAAAACTACGACCGCGGCCATACTTTCAATGAGAGTGAATCCGGCCTGTGCACTTCTGCGTTTATCTGCTTTCACTCGCCGTCTCCTCATCATCACCATCCTCTGAACCACGCAAGCCCAGTGCCGTGATACGGAGCCACCCTTCCCGTGTTTCCTAAAACGGTCAGTGCTCGCGCTGTAGTCGGAATGTT
>JASHRM010000191.1 GCA_030037315.1 Candidatus Acidiferrales bacterium | reverse complement strand
AAAACCTGCGCACCGGCATGACGCCGGACGAAGCTCGACGGCAAGCGCTCTTGAAGCTCGGCGGCGTCGAACAAACCAAAGAGAACTATCGCGATCGCCGAGGCGTGCCGTGGATCGAGACGCTCCTACAGGACATACGCTTCGGCGCGCGTATGCTGCGCAAAAATCCCGGCTTCACCGCGGTGGCTGTGCTGACGCTGGCGCTCGGCATCGGTGCGAACACCGCTATTTTTTCGGTGGTGAACAAAGTTTTGCTTCAGCCGCTGGGATTTCCTCGCGCCGACCGAGTTGTGATGCTCGAGCGAAGCGCCCCGCAGGGCGCATTCCCGCAAGTTTCGATTCCTAAATTTGTGTTCTGGCGCGAGCAAACCCGAGCGTTTCAGGCTGTCGGGGCGTTTAACTTTGGAGGCCCCGGCGTCAATTTGACAGGAGGAGAACATCCCGAAGAGGTCACCGGCATTCATGCCTCTGCCGGATACTTCAATGTGTTCGAAGTGCCGTTTGTTCTGGGCCGCGCTTTCAATGCCGATGAGGACCACCCCGACGGGCCGCACGTGGTGGTAATCAGCAGCGGCTTGTGGCGCAGCCGTTATGGAGGCGATCCCGAAATCCTCGGCAAGACAATTGCGATTGGAGGCGAACCCTACGAGGTGGTCGGGGTGGTTAGCCCGAAATTCGTTCCCGATCCGCCTGTGGACGTGTGGATACCTCTTGAAGCCGATCCGAATAGCACGGACCAAGCAAATTACCTTTTTGTCGCAGCCCGATTGCGCGACAGCGTCACTCTCGATCAGGCCCGGGCAGGAATGAAACTTGGAGCCGAGCAATTTCGGAAGAAGTACCCGCCATGGATGTTTCCCGGTGAGAGCGCTACGGCGGAGAAGATTAGAAAGACGACGGTCGCCGGAGTTCGGCCGGCGCTACTGATCTTACTCGGCGCAGTGGGTTTCGTGCTGCTGCTGGCATGCGCCAACATGGCAAACTTATTGCTCGCGCGCGCGACGGCCCGAAAGCGGGAAATCGCAGTTCGGTCGGCTCTTGGAGCCGGGCGAGGCCGCGTGATTCGGCAGTTGCTCACCGAAAGCTTGATGCTCTCGATGGCGGGCGGAACGATCGGCCTGGTCTTTGGTTTCCTCGGCATTCGACTTCTCCTCATGCTTTACCCCGGCGGCGCTCTTCCGGGAAACGGCTACATTCCATTTATCGGAGAGCATGGCTCAGCGGTTTCAATCGACTGGCGCGTGTTGGCATTTACAGTGGCCGTTTCAATTCTGACCGCCATTCTTTTCGGATCGTTCCCGGCGATAACGGCGTCGCGCTCCGATCTCAATCTGGCGTTAAAGGAATCGAGCGGGCGCTGGGGCACAAATTTCCGGCAGGGCAAGGCACGTTCAGCGCTGGTAGTGAGCGAAATGGCGCTGGCCGTAATCTTGCTGGCGAGCGCCGCCTTGCTGATCCGCACATTGGAAGCCATGCGGGCTGTCGATCTTGGGTTCGACCCGCACAACATTATCACGATGCAGATGTCCCTCACGGGCGCACGTTTCGAGAAAACCGCCGCAGTTGCGGAGACCGTGCGCCAAGCTGAGCAACTCGTCGGGGCGATCCCGGGCGTTACGGCGACCACCTTGACCCGTTGCGTGCCCGTGGGAAGAGGCCCCGACCTTCCGTTTACGATCGGCGGGCGCCCCGCAGCGGACGGGGGATATAACGGCGACGCCGATTGGCGATTCATCTCGCCCGGTTTCTTTAGCGTGTTCCGAATTCCTCTGATGCGAGGCCGGACTTTCACCGACAACGACGATTCGCATTCAAACCTGGTCGCCGTGATTAATGAAAGCATGGCGAAGCAGTTCTGGCCCAATGGCGATGCGATCGGCGCGCAGATCACAATCGGACATGGTCTCGGCCCAGAATTCGAGGAGTCTTCGCGAGAAATCGTAGGAATCGTTTCCGACGTGCGAGATCCGAGCGTGGACCGCGATGGCATTGCTCGTCCGCTGATGTACGTTCCGGTGGCGCAACTGACGGATGGCCTCACGCAACTGGATAATCGGCTCTTTTCGATTACCTGGGCTGTACGCACCAACGTGCCTCCATTTTCCCTCAGCAACGAAATACAAGAGAAGCTCCGCGCCGCCAGCGGGGGACTTCCCGTCATGAAAATACTCTCGATGGATGAATGGGTCTCGGGGTCGACGGCCTGGAATGCGTTCAACACCGTGCTGTTCATGGCGTTTGGCAGCATCGCACTGTTTTTGGCCGCCATCGGCATTTACGGCCTGATGGCGTACTCAGTGGAACAGCGTCGCCAGGAAATCGGCATTCGCGTTGCCCTGGGCGCGCAGGCGAGGAACATTCGCAATTTGGTGCTGCAGGAGACCGCCATCCTGACGGCGGTTGGCCTTTTTCTCGGCGTCTCAGCGGCGCTGGCGTTTACTCGCTTGATGGTGAGCTTGCTTTACGGCGTTAAGCCTTGGGACCTGCTGGCATTCGCGACAGTCGTGGTATTGCTGGGAAGCGTCGCTCTGATTGCGGCGTGGATCCCGGCTCGACGCGCTGTGCGCGTGGATTCAATGGTAGCGCTGCGCTGCGAGTGATTCAGGAGTTTCAACCGTGATCAAGCTGGTGAACGTCGAAAAATCCTACGAATCAGGCGCAGGAAAGACCTGGGTGCTGCGCCGGATCAATCTCGAAATTCGCGAAGGCGATTTCGTGACGATTATGGGACCTTCCGGAGCGGGGAAGTCCACACTGATGGGCATCATCGGGATGCTTGATGGTGATTGGCGCGGCGAATACCACTTGCTCGAGCATGCCGTGCACAAACTCGATAATCGCAAGCGCGTCGAACTGCACAAGCGCTACATCGGCTTTGTCTTCCAGCAGTATCACCTGCTTGATGATTTGACGGTTTACGAAAATCTCGACCTGCCGCTTTCCTATCGCGACATTCGCAAACCCGAACGCCAGGCGCTCGTTGCGGACGCTCTCGATCGATTTCAAATCGTCGGCAAGAAATCGCTTTATCCCAGCCAGCTCTCCGGCGGACAGCAGCAACTCGTAGCCGTGGCTCGCGCCGTGATCGGAAAACCGAAACTGATTCTCGCGGATGAACCAACCGGCAGCCTGCACTCGAGTCAGGGAAAAACGATCATGGATTTGTTGAAGAAGTTGAATGATGACGGCACCACGATCGTTCAGGTGACGCACAACGACGCCTGGGCCGCTTACGGGAATCGCGTGATTCAATTGGCCGACGGTTGGATTGCGGATGGCCAACCGCGCGTGGGAGCGGCTTGATGCGTTCAGGTGAATCGAGCCGAGGATTGTGATGAAGCATTTGCGCACATGGATCGCGCGATTCGGCGGATTGTTCGGTAGGCAAAAGCTCGATCGCGACTTTGCCGCAGAGCTCGAAGGCCATTTGCAAATGCATGTTGACGAGAATTTGCGTACGGGTATGACACCCGAGGAAGCGCGGCGGCAAGCTCTGCTGAAACTTGGCGGCGTCGAGCAGACGAAAGAAGCATGCCGCGAACAGCGGGGTGCCCGCTGGCTCGAAACGCTGCTGCAGGACGTGCGGTTCGCTCTGCGAATGCTGCGCAAGAATCCCGGTTTCACCGCGATCGCCGTACTCACGTTGGCGCTTGGCATCGGCGCAAACACTGCGATCTTTAGCGTCATCGATGCCGTGCTGCTCAACCCAATTCCTTATCCGCAGCCCGACAGGCTGGTGAGCGTGCACGTCACATGGCCCTCTTATCCACACGCAGCGTTCGCTTATCCCAACTTCTTGGACGCGCAACGAGAAACCCAAAGCTTGAGCGGTTTTGCCGCCTGGCTGCGTTCGGCTTTCACGCTCACAGGAGTGAGCGAGCCCGAAGAGGTTCGCGGAAAGATGATCACCGCGAATTATTTCTCCGTGCTGGGCGTCCGGCCCATTGTCGGCCGCATGTTCCGGCCAGAAGAGGATCAGCTCGGAGCAGCGCCAGTGGTCATCCTAGGCGAAGGGTTATGGAAGCGCCGCTTTGGGTCGGACCGCGACGTCGTCGGGAGGAGCGTTACGTTGGATGGGAAAGACTACACAGTGATCGGAGTTGTGCCGTCGAGCGTGCATTTCATGCGCTTCCAAGACAGCTTCTTCGACGACCTGTTTGTTCCCGTGGGCCAGTGGAACAACGCTCTGCTGCGCGACCGGAGATTTACGCTCGGTCTGCGAGCCATTGGCCGGCTGCGCGACGGCGTGAGCGTCGGAGAGGCGCGCGCCGAGATCAGCCGAATTGGCCAAAATCTCGTGGCGGCATATCCGAGCCAGAACAACGGTATGGGGCTGGAGCTCACATTGCTGAAGGACGAGTTGGTCTCTCAGACGCGGACTTCTCTGTTGCTGATGTGGGGCGCCGTGGGACTCGTGTTGCTGATCGCGTGCGCGAACATGGCGAATCTTCTGCTGGCACATTCGACGGGCAGGAAGGAAGAGTTCGCGATTCGCGCCGCTCTGGGCGCAAGCGGGGCACGCTTGATGCGCCAACTGCTCGCTGAAAGCCTGGTTTTGGCGATCCTTGGTGGAACTCTTGGGACCGCCCTGGCGAGTTGGGGCACTGGCGCTCTGTTGAGTCTGTTTCCCGGATCGCTTCCGGCGATCGCGCGGGTGGGAATTAACTCGCGTGTGCTGATCTTCGCAGTTGCGCTTTGCGTGCTGACCGGAGTTCTCTTCAGCGTTTTGCCCGCATTCAAATTTTCGAAACCGCAGCTGCACACCGAGCTGAAGGAAGGTCACATCAGGAAGGGCTCCCACGGCGCAACACGGACGGCTTTCGTCGCGACGCAGATCGGGTTAGCTCTTGTGCTTCTGGTGGCTGCCGGTCTGCTGACCCGCAGCTTGGAAAAGGTATGGCAAGTGAATCCGGGATTCAACCCGCAACACCTGCTGACATTCGGCGTCGCATTCTCCCAAGGCAATCTCTCGAACGAAGCGAAGACGCATGCGATCCTCCGGCAGTTGAACGAAAAGCTGGCTGCTGTTCCCGGCGTGCAATCAGTGGGTCTGAATCTAGGAGATTTGCCGTTGGAGGGTGACAGTGAAGGACCCTTCTGGCCCGACGAAAAACCGAAACCCACGCAGTTTCGCGAGTGGCCAAGGGCGTTGATGTACGTAGTGAGCCCCGGATATTTCCGCGCGATGGGCATAGCGCTGATTCGTGGCCGGGTATTCACTGAAAGCGACGAGGTCACGAACCGCCCGCTTTTAGTGATCGATGAAGAGCTGGCGAATGACATTTTCCCGAAGCAGGATCCGATCGGAAAGCGGATTGATTTCGGCGTTGGCGTGCCCCCTGCCGAAGTGATTGGGGTGGTCGGCCACGTGAAACATTGGGGCCTCGATGCGGATGCCGGCACGCTGACCCGTTATCAGCTCTACGGTTCGTACCTCGGCCTCACGGGCCCGCAATTGGCTATGGCAGCCGAATCGACCGCTGTTGTCGTGCGGTCAAACCTGCCGGCAGCTTCGCTGGTCGATATTTTGCGTACACAGGTGAATTCACTCGACAGCGGGGCGGCTGTCTACGGCATTGAGTCGATGGACGGCATTATTAGCGACACGCTTGCTGGCCGCACATTCTCGATGGTTTTGCTAACCATCTTCGCGTCGATCGCGCTCGTGCTTGCCACGATTGGGATCTACGGTGTTGTTTCCTACCTCGTGAGCCAGCGGACGCATGAGATTGGAATCCGCATGGCGCTGGGGGCGCAGCCGCGTGACGTCCTTCGAGAGGTTCTCGGCGACGGCGGGAAGATGGCTCTCGCGGGAATCTCGCTGGGGATCATCGTGTCGATTGGGCTGACGCGGCTGATGGCATCGATGCTTTTCGGCGTAAGCGCTACCGATCCCGTCACGTTCGCGGCGGCGGTGTTATTTCTGCTGGCGGTGGCGCTGGCAGCGTGCTGGATTCCGGCGCGGCGCGCGATGTGCGTCGATCCCATGGTGGCGCTGCGGTATGAATAACAGGGAGCAACGATGGACATAGCGCGCCCGGAGCAGAAAAAACGAAGGCGGACTCGGCAAGTGATTTACGGTGCGATCGGTCTGCTGGTCGCCGTAATCATCACGGCTGCGCTGGCTCGCCTGAAGCCGGCCGCGCCCACTGTTGACCGTTCCACAATTTGGACCGACACCGTAAAGCGTGGGCCAATGCTACGAGAGGTTCGCGGCTTGGGCACACTCGTCCCGGAAACCGTTTGGGTGATTCCCGCCGTCACCGAGGGGCGCGTCCAAAAGCGCTACCTGCTTCCCGGCACACCCGTAAAAGCCGGCACAGTGATTCTGGATCTCACCGATCCGCAGTTGCAGCAGGAGGAACTCGACGCGCAATACCAGTTGAAGGGTGCCGAGGCCGCCTACGAACAAACGAAAGCGCAGCTCCAAAACCAACTGATGGATAAGCGCACGTCGGCTGCAGCCATCTCTTCGGAATACCGCACCGCGGAAATGCAGAAGGATTCGAACGAGCGCCTTGGCCAGCTCGGACTAAAGGCCGCTATCGATGTGAAAACGTCCGAAGTCCAGGCCGAAGAATTGGCCAAGCAAAATGATCTTGCTCAAGAAGAAGTCGAAACCTTTGCGAATTCGATCACCGCGCAGCTTGCCGTGCAGCAAGCCAATATCGACCAGAAGCGTGCGCTCTACGAACTCAAGAAATCGCAAGTCGAGCAGTTGCAAGTTCGCGCCGGCGTCGATGGCATTTTGCAGGAGCTTGACGTGGACGTCGGCCAGCAAGTCGCGCAGGGAACGCCGCTTGCAAAAGTTTCGCAGCCGGCCGAACTGAAAGCCGCGCTCCAGATTGCCGAGACGCAAGCAAAGGACATTCAGATTGGCCAGAAGGCTTCGGTCGACACACACAACGGAATCATTCCCGGCCACGTGATGCGCATCGATCCATCGGTTGCGAATGGAACGCGCACTGTGGACGTGAAGCTCGATGGCCCGTTGCCTCCCGGCGCTGTGCCGGACCTGAGCGTCGAGGGTACTGTTGAAATCGAACGCCTCGCCGAAGTGATGTACGTGGGCCGTCCCGTCCACGGCGACGCGAACAGCACAGTCGGGCTCTTCAAGCTGATCGACGACGGAAGCAAGGCCGTTCGTGTGCCGGTCGAAATCGGTAGCGAGTCGGTCAACACAATCGAAGTGCGCAAAGGTCTGCAAGTAGGCGATTCGGTAATTCTGTCCGACATGTCGGCGTGGGATAACTACGACCGCGTGGAGATTCACTGATGTCTGGTTTCAAAACAGTTCGCGCGGGGCTGGTGCGCGTGCGCTCCCTCTTCGGCTTCGCTCACAGCGACCAGGATTTCTCCGCCGAACTCGAAAGCCACGTGCAAATGCATGTCGACGACAACCTGCGCGCGGGCATGACTCCCGGAGAAGCGCGCCGGCAGGCACTCCTTAAACTTGGCGGCTTCGCCCAAGCGAAAGAAAATTATCACGATCAGCGCGGCGTTCCCTGGCTCGAATCGCTTCTCGAGGACGTCCGCTTCGGTCTGCGCATGTTCCGTCGGAAACCCAGGTTCACGGCCGCCGCCGTGTTCACGCTCGCCCTGGGCATTGGCGCTACCACTGCGATGTTCACGGTTGTGGATGGCGTTTTGCTGAAGCCACTCCGCTACCCGAACGCGGACCGCATCTTCGCCATCGATACGCGATGGTCGGATTCGGGCAGGGAAATTCCACGTACAGCGGGAGGCGACTTGCAGGATTTGCGTGGGGTCACCGATCCCTTTGCCGCGCTCAGTTCTTACGATGGCGGGGCGATGGGCGTGCAAGTGAACCACGGCGCCGATTTCGGCGGCGTCTATCAGGTCGACCCGGATTTCTTCCGTGTGTTTCAAGTGCGGCCAGACCTAGGCCACACATTTTCCTCGGGGGACGCTGGCCGTTCCGCCATTGTGAGCGCAGGATTTGCCGCTCGCAACTTTGGTTCGGAATCGGCGGCGCTGGGACAGAGCGTCGCGATTGAAGGCACCCAATACGAAATCGTGGGTGTGATGCCGCCCACATTCCGATTCCCGTCGCAAGCGGAGGTGTGGGCCGCCGTTTCTCCAATTCCCGAAAATACGAGTCGAACAGCCTACAACTACCACACCGTCGCGAGACTCAAGCAGGGTAAGACGCCTGAAGTTGCCGATGCGCAGCTGCTTGCTTTGTCGCGCCGGCTGAGCGTGGCATTTCCGGAAAGCAATCGCGACAAATCATTCGCTGTTCAGCCGCTGCAACAGCTTTTATCTGCGCCGCTCCGCACCAGCCTGCTTCTCTTGATGGCTGCCGTGGCGCTGGTTCTGTTGATCGCGTGCGCGAACGTCGCGAATCTGATGCTTGCGCGCGCCAGTGCACGCGTGCGCGAACTTGCCGTCCGCGCAGCGATCGGCGCCGGACGCTGGAGGCTCGCGCGCCAGCTTCTCTCCGAAAGCATCGTGATCGCGCTGGTTGCGTGCGTCCTTGGTATCGCTCTTGCGATCGCCGGAACCCGAGGCATGCTTGCGGTGGGCGGGCGTTTCGTTCCGCTTCCGTTGCTTGCAGACGTTCAATTCGACTGGCGCGTGCTCGCTTTCGCTCTGGTTGTTTCGTTTCTTACGAGCGTCCTTTTTGGCACGGCTCCCGCATGGCGGGCTGGCCGGATCGATCTGCAAGGTGCAACCAAGCGCGGCGAGTCTCGTAGTCTTCCGGGCAGCAATGCCCTAACGCTGCGAGGCGCCCTGGTGATCGCTCAGGTAGCGCTCTCGCTCACGTTGGCGATCACAAGCGGCCTGTTGTTCCGCACAGTTCTTGCTTTGCGCAGTTCGCCTCTCGGCTACCGTACCGAGGGCATTTTCGTCGCGTATGCGTCCGTGCCGGCAGGCACTTTATCTGAAGCCCTGCGCGACGGCCGCTCGTTCGACGACCTCTTTGCCCGGCTCAGGACCATACCAGGCGTTATTTCAGCTGCCGGAGCGATGGGCTTACCTACCGGGGAATATGGTTCGAGCGGAGCCTTCGCCGTCGAGGGCAAGCAATCGTTCTCCGGTGACCTGCGCAAGCTTCCATACGCCGGTCTAAGTCTCGCGAGCCCGGATTATTTCGCGACGATGGGCATTCCCATCCTGCGCGGCCGCAGTTTCAACGACGGCGATCTTTACGATCGGCCTGCCGTGGCGATCATCAGCAAATCACTCGCGCGCCAGAACTTCCCCAACGAAGATCCGATCGGCCACCGCGTCATGTGCGGCTTGGACGCCCCCAAATGGATGACGATTGTCGGAGTCGTCGGCGACGTCCGTCAAAGCTCGCCCGCCGCTCAGCCCGGGCCTGACCTCTACATGCCGCTTCAGCAGCACCCTTTCATGGCTACCGACGCAGAGGTGGTGGTCAGGACGTCGCGCGATCCCGAATCGCTGATTCCCGCCGCGGAAAAGATCATTCGCGCCGTCGATCCCGCAATCGCAGTCCGTTTCACGACTATGACCGATCTGGTCGATGACTCGATCGCTGCCGAACGCTTTCGCACGGTGCTCGCTTCGAGCTTTGCCCTCTTGGCGCTCTTGCTCGCTGCCTCTGGAATGTACGCGGTAATGAGTTACGTGACAGCGCAGCGCACGGCGGAATTCGGCGTGCGGACAGCTCTAGGCGCGCAGCCAACAAATATTGTCCGCCTGGTTTTGCGCGGCGCTGCGGGTCTGGCCGTCACCGGCGTGATTGTGGGCGTTTTGCTGTCGGTCGCCGCCGGCAAATTGCTCTCATCCATGCTTTTCGGTGTGCGGACGATGGACCCGCTCACCTATGTGGTGGTCACCGCGCTTGTGTTTCAGGCAGTCCTTCTCGCGGCGGTACTGCCCGCGTGGCGCGCCGCGCGGATCGATCCAATGTCGGCTCTGAGATACGAATGATGCGGAACACATTCAAGGCTGCAAACGTACCTAATCACGAAGGAGCATGGCAATGACTGCGACTCAGCCGTTGATTCGTCTAGAGGGAATCACCAAGGTATTTCACGCGGACGAGGTGGAAACGCACGCGCTCAGCGAAGTCAACTTCGAGATTCAGCCGGGCGAATTCGTCTCGATTGCCGGCCCTTCTGGCTGCGGGAAGTCCACGCTCCTTTCGATTCTCGGCTTGCTTGATTCGCCCACCGGAGGCAACTACTGGATTCACAGCGACCACGTGGAAAACCTTTCGATTTCTAGCCGCACCAAAATTCGCAATCGTGAAATTGGTTTCATTTTTCAGGCTTTCAATCTGATCGGTGATCTCACGGTCTACGAAAATGTCGAGTTGCCCCTCACGTACCGCAGCATGCTCGCCGGTGAACGCAAAAAGCGCGTTCGCGAAGTCCTCGAACGAGTCGGCATGGCGCACCGCGCCAAGCATTATCCCGCGCAGCTTTCCGGCGGACAGCAACAGCGCGTCGCCGTTGCACGGGCGCTCGTGGGCCAGCCCTCGATTCTGCTTGCCGACGAGCCCACCGGAAATCTAGATTCGAAGAACAGCGAGGCCGTGATGGACCTGCTGCGCCAGCTGCACGGCGACGGCGCCACGATCTGCATGGTCACTCACGATCCGCGATACGCGAGTATTGCCGACCGCACAATCCAGCTTCTCGACGGCCGCATCGTCAATGAAGAACTCCGCGCAGGCGTATAGCGAAACGCACTGGCCCGTTGTCTCAGG
>JASHRM010000190.1 GCA_030037315.1 Candidatus Acidiferrales bacterium | reverse complement strand
CGGACGCCCTTTCGCGTCGAGTCCTTTGGCCCAGGTTTGCTTCGCAAAAGGTACGCCCGCGATGAATTGCCCGTTCGTGCGGTCGAGCACGTAATAAAACGCGTTGCGATTCGCTTGCAACAGCAGCTTGCGCGGCTTCCCGTCGATGTTTGCGTTGATCAGAATCGGAGGCTCTGCCGCGTCCCAATCGTGCGTTTCGTGCGGCGTGAACTGGAAATACCATTTGATTTGTCCCGTGTCCGCATCAAGTGCCAGCATCGAGCACGTGAAAAGGTTGTCGCCCATGCGGCCCTCGCCGTTCCAATCCGGCGCCGGATTGCCCGTGCCCCAGTAAATCGTGTTCAACTCGGGATCGTACGAACCCGTGTTCCATGTTGTTCCGCCGCCATTCGACCAGCTTCCATCCGCCCATGAATCCGCGCCGGGATCGCTCGCACTGCGCGGCACCGTGTACGTTTGCCAGAGCAATTTCCCGTCGTTCGCATCGAAGCAGCTCAAAAATCCGTGCGCGCCCGCTTCGCCTCCGCCCACGCCAACGATAATCTTTCCATTGATCGCCAGCGGAGCCTGCGTGATCGCGTAGCCATCATCCTTATTCGCGACCGTCGAAGTCCATCGCACCACTCCGCTCTTCGCATCGAGCGCGACCAGGTGATCGTCAATCGTCGCGAGATACAGCTTGTCGTTCAAAATCGCGACGCCGCGATTCGTAGGGAAAAGTCCCACGGGCACAAAATTTCGCGGCACCGGCGCGTTGTAATGCCACAGCGGCTTTCCCGTGCGCGCATCGATCGCCGTCACGTTGCTGGGCGGCTCCGTCACGTACATGATTCCGTCGACGATCAGCGGCGTCGATTCCATCACTCCGCCGCCGCGCAGTTGATACGCCCAGGCTACGCGCAAATTTTTTACGTTTTCAGGCGTAATTTCCTTCAGCCCCGAAAATCGCTGCGAACTGTAGTCGCCGCCATACATCAGCCAGTTTTGCGGTTCCGAGTCCGCGTTCTTCAGCCGTTCGTAGGAAACCTGCGCCAGCGCGGGCAACGCGCACGTCAGCGCGACCGAAAGAGCTGCGTACTTCAGATAATTGCCGACTTTCATTGGGCCCCCTTCAAGCTGGAAAGATAGGCGACAAGATTTTCGAGATCGTCCGCAGAAAGATTCGTGTAGCTCGGCATCACCGTCTTGCCCGGTTCCCGTTCGATCGTCCTGAGCTGCGATTTATCGAACGAATAGAAATGTCCGCCCACATCGCGCAATTCGATCGTGAACGTATCCTCGTTAACTCGGATGCCCGTGAAATCCTTGCCGTCTTTCGTCACCACATGCACCAGCAAATAACCGGTGTTGCCTGCGCGCTCGGGCAGGGTCGCATCCGACGGCGGATTCTTCCCCGGGTCGAGCAGGAAGCTGTGCAGGTAACTCGGCGCGCGCTCGCGTCCAATCACCGTAAGCTGCGGACCCACCGTGCCACCAACGCCATCGATCGAATGGCACGTCGCGCAGCCGTTCGCCGCATAAACCTCTTTTCCCTTCACCGGATCGCCCGGCGCCTTTTCCTCAGCACCTGCGCCACCCAACGTCCGCACGTAGCCGATGACCTGCCACACTCTCGCATCGTTGATCGACGAGATCGGCGGCATCGCACCCCTGCCGCCTCGCACGATCGCGAAAACGCCCTGCTCGCCGAGCCGCTGCACCACTCCGTGCAGATTTGGACCGAGCTGCCCCGAGCCGTCTGGCCCATGGCAGCTCGCGCAGTTCGCTGCAAAAAGCTCCTTGCCCATCGCAATGTCCGCTGGCGTCAACTTGTCTACGGGATTACCTTGGCCCGCCGTCGGCGGAGGCTGTGGCGGCCCTTCCTGCGCCGCGGCTCGCGGTCCGTTCAATGCAAACGCCGCCGCGCCACACAGCACGCACGCCAAAAACAAAGACCGGAATGAAATCATTTGGGGTCCCCGAGTAATTTTTCAGCGAGAGCTAGGTAATACGACCACGCGAATTCTGTCAAGCCGAGTGCACACATGGCTAATACGCAGCGATTGCGCGGAACTTACACAGTAAGGACGAGAGAAATGCTCTAGACGGTTCAGAAGCGGGTGATATGGCAAGTGAAGCCGCTACATCGGATTTGACGTTGCCGCAGCCAGCTCCTCCACCGTGCTCGATATCGCGCGAATCGGAGCCGTCACGTGGACAGTCGCGTCCGCGTCATCCACGTCTACTACAATCGACCCAGCCGTCTTCGATACTTCGACGTGTTCGCCGGGTTCCTCGACCTCGACAAGCACCACATCCTCGGAATCGCGCAAGCCCTCCAGCGCAGCGCGCACCACGGGCAAGTTCGCCTGAAGTTGCTCACATGCCTTTGCCAAATCGCGCCTCGGCGCCAAGCGCACTGCGATCGGAGCCAGCATCGCGGGAGCGATCACGTTGATATGAACGCCGCCCGGTTCCTTCTCGATCACCTTCACGTGGACCACGCCTTCGCTGCAAAGGACGCCAGCCCCCGCCAGTCCCGCTCCCGCCATTCCCAGCACGATTTTTCCGAGCAGTATCATGTTTCACTCCGACTCGCGTTACGTTTGTCATGCCGAACCCAGCTGCGCCGTTTGCGGCTGCGCGTGAGGGATCTGCTTTTTCTTGTGCCCCTGGCTCGCCCAGTCATTCGCGCTCGCGCGAACTTCCTCAATCCTGCGTATTTCGCGAATCCACCCAAACGCGAACCTTTTCGCTCGACCCCTGCACGGTCACCAACAAGATATCGCCCGCATCGCTCAGCGCTCGTATCGCCGCTGCCAAGTCCAACTCATCTTTATTCGCCGTGGAAAACAGAGCGTCGACAATTTTGAGCGGCACCGTCACATCAACCTTCTGCTCTTTATTTTTCTTGTCGATCACGTGAACGATGATGTTTCCGTTCGCCTTGGCCACGCGAACATCCGAATCCTTGTCCTTCACCGTGACAAACTCGTTGTCCGGCGCCGTCCGAACCGCATCCAGCACCGCGCGAAAATCCACGTCGCCCACATCTTTGTTACGAATCGAGATTTTCCCGTCGTGCAAGTCGCGATTGTTGATGGCCGGCAGAATCCTCTCAGCCATTTCGAGCGGAACGTTTACGTTTACCTTCGTCCCTTCCGTCGCATCGTCCACGTTCACGTGCAAGTACTTGTCCGCAGGCGCCGCCATTGCAGGGTTCACCAGAGCCGCCATTCCTGCCGCAAACAAACAGAACACCACCCCCACTTGCGTTCGCTTTTGCATCATTTTCATCGTGTGTGGGCTCCTCCGCCCTTCCTGCCATCAAGTACGGATCACCGCCTCGAAATGTTCCCTGGAATTTACACAGGGCGGCACGTAGTCAGTTCATGACATCGTCCCCAGGACCCGCCAAACTTGGTGTACCCTATGCCGGTTCTGCTGATCTCTAACTACGTGCTTGTCGCGCTCGAAATGCCGAATCGAAAACGGGGGAATTTCAATGAGTCGTTCTGCTCTTAAGTGGATCGTGATTTTTGCCGGAATGCTGGCGCTTGCGCCAATGGCGACGTTCGCCCAACAAAACCTCTGCACGCGCGACGGCCTGCAGTCCGCGACCGATATGTATCTTGCGGCTCAAACGAAGGGCGATCCTTCGGGTCTGCCGCTCGCAAAAGGACTCGACTACATCGAAAACATGCAGGTCGTCGACATCAAAACTGGCGTGATCCAGAAACCGATGAAGATCGATTTTCATCGCACGCTGATCGATCCCGCCACCTGCCAGAGCTACACCGAAATCATCGTCACGGACAAAACTCACCCGTACGTGCTCGGCACCCGGTTGCGCGTCAATCACGACAAGATTGCCGAAATCGAATCCATGGTTACGCAGGAGGGCGACTGGCTCTTCAACGCCGATAACTACATGAAATGGTCGCCCAATGAAGATTGGGGCGTGATCCCGGCCGGGCAACGCGACACGCGCGACACGCTTGTTGCCGCAGCCAACGCCTATCTCGACGCATTCCTCGAAGCGAAAGGCGACCTCGTTCCATGGGGCTATCCGTGCGAGCGTACCGAAGGCGGCCTCCGCACCGGCAAACAACAGCCGGACGATACCTGCCAGGTCGGCGTGCCTGCGGGAGTCAACATCGTCGCGCGCCGCTTCATCGTCGACGAAGATACCGGCATGATCGTCGCGCTCTGCACCTTCGGCGTCAACGGTCTTGCCGACGCGCACCTGTTCCGCATCGAGAAGGGCAAGCTGCGCTTCGTCCACACGCTGACGCACGTGCCGGCCGGTTACCGCGTTCGACTGAGCAACGGTCGCACGGTTGGCGCCAATGGCCAGCCTGCGCCGGGCAGTTCATCGCCCGGTGCCGCACCCGCACCCAACGTCGCGCCGGCCACCAACCAGCCACCCCAAAACCAGTAACGCCAATGGGGTCCGGTGACAGCCGTTCCCACGATCTCGCCGAAAAGGCGGCGGCCATGCGAGAATTTGGCCGGCTCCGGGCCGCGGGCTTGCCGGTCCCAGA
>JASHRM010000189.1 GCA_030037315.1 Candidatus Acidiferrales bacterium | reverse complement strand
TCCGGTCCGCGCGCGGGACTCGGCGAGTTGACCATCCCGGAAAACGAACCTGGCTCGTCGATCATGCCCGGCAAAGTGAATCCAACTCAGTCCGAGGCGATGACCATGGTTGCCGCGCAGGTGATGGGAAATGACGCCACCATCGGCTTCGCGGGCTCGCAGGGGAATTTCGAGCTGAATGTCTTTAAGCCAGTCATCATCTTTAATTTTCTGAATTCTGTTCGTTTGCTCGCTGATTCCTGCCGGTCCTTCAATGAGCACTGCGCCGTAGGAATCGAAGTCGATGAGAATCGTATTCGTGAGTATGTGAAAAACACTCTGATGCTGGTCACAGCTCTCAATCCGAAAATCGGTTACGACAAAGCCGCTGAAATCGCGAAGAAGGCGCACCACGAAAAACTCAGTTTGCGTGAATCGGCGTTGCAACTCGGTTATCTGACGGAAAAGGAATTCGACGCATTAGTCCGGCCAGAGAAAATGACGCGGCCCTGAACAGGCGCATCGATTCCGCACATCGCGCTTCTCTCATGAAAATTCTTTTTGACTCACTTTTTGCTTTTTCATAACTTGAAATTCCCCTTGGGAACTGGGTTTCTATTCCCCCCTTCCGCAGGAGTCTCCATGCGTATTCTTCTCATCGAGCCCGATCTGGCTCTCGGCGCGTTTCTCGAGCGTGAACTGGATGCCCAAACCACGTCGTCGATCTCGCCGCCGAAGGCAGCCGCGCAAAGCGGCTCCCTTGCCGAGTGCAAGTACGACGCGGCCAGGCGGTTGAAAACAAAGGACAACACGCCGTTCTAATCACCAATTTCTGGGCCTTCTCCCGCGACGGTACCGAAATATTTTTCCCTCGCATACGTATCACATATCGAAAGCTGCGAACTGGATGGCGCAGGCGATTCATTTGAAGCGCGTGACTTGACGAGTGAGTTACGTGCGGATATCGTGTCGGCGAATCCCCGCGAACGGCCAGAATCGAGGCGCAGAATGTACGGCTACAGTGTTTTGTTCTTCGCTTGCTTCGT
This sequence comes from Candidatus Acidiferrales bacterium, assembly GCA_030037315.1. Classification (GTDB taxonomy): domain Bacteria; phylum Acidobacteriota; class Terriglobia; order Acidiferrales; family UBA7541; genus Palsa-295. The sequence goes on along the minus strand of JASHRM010000189.1, from coordinate 32,394 downwards.
TGCGTTCATCCTGATTGTTTTCAGTCTCGTTCATTCGATCCGCCGAATCGGGCCGACCGAAATAGGCTTGGTGACCAAGCGCTTCTCCTGGAAAAAACTTGCCAAAGACAACCCGATCGCTTTCGAGGGCGAGGCTGGCTACCAAGCGGAACTCCTGATGCCCGGATTGCGATGGAAACCATGGTTGTTGTATGCCGTGGACAAATATCCATGGGTTCAGGTTCCAGCGGGCCAAATCGGCGTAGTGATCGCCCAAGTCGGGGCGGCGCTGCCTATCGGCGCCAAATCCGCTGTTTACAGATCGGGGTTCGGAAATTTTTCGGACCTCAAGAATTTCGTCCAAAATGGCGGTCAAAAGGGTGTCCAGCGACCGGTTCTGCCTCCGGGTACGCTCGTCCCCATTCATCCCGTCGGCTTTCTGGTGGTAACGCGCAGCAAAGTGTACGGCCTGCCGATTTCTCCCGAAATTCGCGATAAGGTCGGGCGAGGTCACGACCTTACTCCAGACGCCCTTGGCCTGAGCCCCACACAGCTTGAGCTTGTCCGCATCGAGCCGCAGCCTCAAGGCAAAGACGGCACGGTTGACGTGATCGGTATTGTGACGACCTATGAGGGTGATCCGCTTCCATCCGGCGACATCGCCAGCCGCCTCGGTGGTTTCACCGACATGGAGCAGATGGAAAAGCAAGGTTCAACAGATCAGCAAATCATCGAGACCCTGCTCGGAAGCAAGAACGAACTCCACAACAATTATCAGGATTTCCAGGCATTTCTCGATCGCGGCGGAAAAATCGGCTTGCAGCACGATCCGCTGCTCTATGGCGCGTACGCATTGAATCCCTATCTCGTTAGCGTCGAGCGCGTGCCGATGATGGTGGTCAAGCAAGGGCAAGTGGCCGTCATCAAAGCCTACGTGGGCCTCGTCACGCAGGATACTTCAGGTGAGAACTTCAAATATGGCTCGCTCGTTCGGCCAGGTCATCGAGGCGTGTGGGAAGAGGCCCTGCGCACCGGAAAATACCCGCTGAATCCGCGCTGTTACGAAGCGGAAATCGTCCCGACGTCGATTTTGAACCTGAATTGGGCGGACGCCGTTTCCGAAGCGCACAACCTCGACGCGCAACTGCAGCAGATTGTGGCCAAAAGCTGCGAGGGTTTCATTTTCAGGATCGATTTACAGGTTCAGATACACGTGCCCGATACAAACGCGCCGCGGGTCATTTCCATGGTCGGCACGATGAAGAATCTCGTCAACGAAGTCCTTCAAGCCGCCGTGGGCAATCATTTTCGCGACAATTTGCAGAGCATGCCTGCAATCAAGTTCATCGAAACTCGCCAGCAGGTCCAGGAACAAGCCTTCGCGCACATACGTGAGCAGCTTGCGCAATATCAAGTGGAAACGAAGGGCGTCTATATTCAGGACGTTGTGCTGCCTGAGGATTTGGTCACGGTCTTAACCCATCGCGAAATCGCGAATCAGGAAATCGAGACATTCAAAAAGCAGCGCGCGGCTCAGGACGAGCGCATTGAAATGGAACAGGCGAAGGGCACTGCGGACATGCAAGCGGATTTGGCGCGATCGAAAGTCGGCGTCTCCATAAAGAAAAATGATTCCGACGCACGCGTCGCTGAGGCGATCGGCGAGTCCGAATTCATCCGCCAGACCGGAACGGCAAAGGGAGCCGAAGTCGAGGCAATTGGTCTGGCGCGCGCGAAAGGATTCCAAGCCCAGGTGGAAGCGCTGGGGCCGAATGCGACCGCGCTGGTCAACGTAATTGCAGCTCTTTCAGAAGGAAAGGCGAAATTTGTGCCGGATATCCTCGTTTCGGGAGGAAACGGCGGAGGCGCAATTGACGGCCTCGCCGCCACTGCCATGCGCTTCCTCGCCGGCAACGGCTCGCTCCGCGGTGCGAACGATTCTTCAAAAACAGCGGAGCCGCAAACACCCACGGTCGTTTCCGCTGTAGCCGTGAAACCCGAACTGCCGAAGGCTGATCCTCCTGGGCCAAAGCCCGGCAATCCCTGATCAGTTGCGAATTGCAGCCGCGGCAGGAGGATTCGGCTTTGAAGCCGCAATCTCTTTCACGATTTTTGCGGCGAGGTCCTTGCTGATTGAGCATTCCGAATCGTTGATGCGGCACTGAGCGATCGTGAGCTTGCATCCGCAGATACATATCTCCGAGTTCATTCGCTTCAGCGCCGCCTGTTTTTGTTGCGGCGAGAGGCCCTTGAAACTCACTCCGGGTAATTCCGTGGCGCGAATCGCATTCTTCAAGAAGATCTGACCGGTATCCTCGAAAGTTTCCACCTTTGCGTCCACCGGCATACCCAAGAGCGAACGAATTTCGGCGTCGTAGACTTCAGTCGGGTAAAGGCCTTCGTGCTTTTGGACGATGCGCCCGTCTGTGTTCACAATAAAAGTTGTGGGAAGTGCGGGCACTCCTCCGTATTCCTCGGACAAAGCATTGCTGCCCATCACGACGGGATAATTGATTCCGATCTCCTTCACGAAGTCCTTCACATCTGCGGCTGGAGCGTCGTCCTGCGAAACGGCGATGATCGCTAATTTATCTTTGTACCGCTTTGCAAGTTCGATCATTTCGGGAATCTCATCGCGGCATGGGGGACACCAAGTCGCCCAAAAATTGACAATCACAACTTTGCCGCGCAATGCGGCCGTCGAAATAAGGCCGCCATCAAGGTCGTTCACCAAAAATGGCGGCATCGGAGCGGGGTTCCTTGCGAAGCGAATTACGAGTGGCTTCCCATCCTCATTCGCACTGTCATCCTGCCTGCTTGCGGCTGCGCTGTGTCCAAGATACGACACACCCGCCGCCAGCGTGTGGCGCCCGCGAAACGCAGCGGCTGCCGCAAGCAGTAGGACGCAAAAAACAGCGATAAGGGCGACCAGGTGCGACTTTGTCATCGGAGCCGCTCCACAAGAACATTATGAAACAGTTAGACGCAAGGAACAACGCGATGGCTCTCGGAGCGTACGTCCGCAACCTGGCGCTACTGCACGCGGGCTTCTTTCGGTTTCTTGGAAAGCTCTTCGAAGCCAGGATATGACTGCGCTTCGACGTACGTATGGTCACGCGGCTGCACCCCGCTTTTCAGCGCGTGCATGAGCATATCGAGTGCCTTATCCATCGTTAGGGATGTGAGCACCGCCGCTCGCAAAATGCCCTGGTCGACCAGCGGCTTCACTTGCGCCGGGGTACCCGCGCCAGCCCCGGGCAGAGCCAACCACTTCGCCCGATCCGCGGCGGGAGCATTTGACTCAAACGCTTTTCGCGCGCCGAAAATGAAGTCAGCATTCTGGGATGCGATCAATCGCAGACTGTCAGGGCGAACCACGGAAAGGCCCAGCCAGGAACACACGGAATTGTAGGCGTCCTCTGCTGTCGCGCCTTGCACCTTCAGCGCTTTGACTTCGATATTTTTCGGCTTTCCGCTCTCCAAGCCTTCAAGGCGTCTGGAGGCGATTGAACTCATTCCCGGTCCCCGCAGGTACAGCACTGAACCGCCCTGCTGGAACATGGCCCCGATTTGGCGCCCCTGAATGCGTCCAATTTCGACGTGGTCCTGAGAAATCAGGAATACAGGTGCTTTGGCGTTCCTGCGCAACGCCTCGATGTAGTCCACCTGTGCGTTACTCACAACCCAGGCGATTCCGGCAGCGACAGCGGTTTCAGCCACGCGCGGCAATCCGGCAGCGCTTACAGGCTCCAGTAGAATTGCATCCAGTTTCGGCGCCGTGCGCGATTGGATCAGATTTAAGAGTTGCTGGCCCTGATTGACCGGGTCCATGTCCGCGCTCAACACGTCAAGCTCAACGCCAAGCCGGTCGGCTGCCGCTTTGGCCGCAGCCGTTTGCGCGCGCAAGTACATGGTGTCGCCTGGAATCGACAGCACGCACTTCAGTTTTTTCACAGAGGATCCTCGATGACTATTCCTTCGCTAAATGCGAATGCAGACAGGAATCGAACTCCCAAACCTTCCCCTCATAGAGTACATAATTATCGGAATCGAAAGCCGTTACGCATCGGCAATGATATTGCCTAATCCTGCATACCTGGCGCCGATTGTTGAAACCGGCATTTCGTTATAACCTTCGGTGGGATTTTTGGGCTCGGCTCCCGAGATACCGGACTTTTTCCTGCTGAGGGGCTCCATGAATCGTCACAGCGTCAAGGTGCGTTCTTTGCTTTACAGCCTGGTCGGCATCCTTTCTCTCTTAATTGCTTCGACCGCGCATGCGCAAACTTCTCCTGAAACACCGGATATTCCGCCGAAGTTTGGGCAGCCTACAACGTCCTACGACTATGTGAAGCGTGAGGTGATGATTCCGATGCGCGATGGCGTGAAGCTTTTCACCGTCATCGTGATCCCAAAGGGCGCGACCCATGCCCCCATGATTTTGACGCGGACTCCTTACAACGCCGCCGCGCGAGCCGAAAGGGTGCGCTCGCCCCACATGCTCGCGACGCTGCTCCAGGGCGACGAGGTTTTTGTCGCTGATGGCTACATCCGCGTGTTTCAAGACATCCGTGGAAAATACGGATCCGAAGGCGAGTACTTCATGACCAGGCCGCTTCGCGGGCCGCTGAACAACAGCACAACCGATGAATCCACAGATGCGTACGACACGATCGACTGGCTGGTGAAAAATGTTCCCGAATCGAACGGGAGAGTCGGGATGCTCGGCAGCTCTTACGAAGGATTCACCGTCGTAATGGCGCTGGTGAATCCGCATCCCGCACTGAAAGTGGCGGCGCCAGAAAGCCCGATGGTGGACGGCTGGATGGGCGATGACTGGTTTCATTACGGCGCCTTTCGTCAGACGAACCTCGATTACATTACGGATCAGACCATCGTCCGCGGCGAGGGTCACGATATTCCCCGGCAAGCTTATGACGACTACACGAATTTCCTTCGCGCGGGATCGGCGGGAGACTTCGCGCAAGCAGCGGGGCTCGACCAGCTTCCCTGGTGGCTGAAGATGAGCGAGCATCCCGCATACGATTCCTTCTGGCAGAATCAAGCGCTCGACAAGATAATGGCGGAGCAACCACTGAAAGTTCCGGTGATGTGGGAGCAGGGGCTTTGGGACCAGGAAGACATGTGGGGCGCAATTCACTGCTATCTCGCCATCGAGCCCAAAGACACCAACAACGATATGAATTTTCTCGTGATGGGACCGTGGCGCCACAGCGGCGCAAATTACGATGGCTCGTCCCTGGGACCGCTGCATTTTCGAGGAGACACGGCCACGGAGTGGCGCCGGGATGTGTTGAAACCATTTTTCGATCAATACCTGAAGGAGGGAGCGCCAAAAGCGGATACGCCGCCGGTGTTGATTTACAACACGGGCGAAAATCATTGGGATCGCTTCAAATCGTGGCCGCTCGCTTGCGAAGACGGCTGTGCAACAAAATCAAAGCCGCTTTACTTGACTGCGAATTTCGGATTGTCTTTTGACGCGCCCACTGCTGCGGATAATTCTGGCGCTGGGAAAGCCTACGATGAATATGTATCCGACCCGGCCAAGCCAGTTCCGTTTTCTCCGCGTCCCGATCGTTTTCAAGACTCCGACGCGTGGCACCGTTGGCTGCTTGTCGACCAGCGCTTCGTATCGGACCGGCAGGATGTGCTTTCCTACGTAACTCCGCCACTCACGGAAGCAGTGCGAGTCAGCGGACCGCCAATCGTCAATCTGGTGGCCTCAACCAGCGGCACGGACAGCGACTGGATTGTTAAATTGATTGATGTGTTTCCGGACGAAGTCCCGAGCGATCGCGCCATGGGTGGATACGAACTGAACATCGCGATGGATATTTTTCGCGGGCGGTACCGCGAGAGCTTTTCGGATCCAAAGGCGATCACGCCGAATACGCCGCTCACCTACAAATTCGGCCTGCCGCAAGTGAATCACGTGTTTTTGCCCGGGCACAGGATCATGGTGCAGATCCAGTCTTCTTGGTTCCCGCTCTACGACCGAAATCCCCAGACATTTGTGCCGAATATTCTATTCGCGAAGCCGGACGACTACGTGAAGGCAACACAGAGGATTTATCACGTGAGGGGAGAGGCCAGCTTCATCGATCTGCCGGTCGTGCCGGTGAAGCAATAACGACGATCCCGCAAAACAGTTGGAGGTTTTTATGACACGCGCGCTCACGCTTATTCTCGCGAGCGTTCCCATTGCCCTGATCGCGACGAGTGCCATGACCGCCAGCAAAGGCCTGCCACAGGACAAGCAGTCAAACGCGCGTAATTTTGTGCTCGTCGCTCACGGCGGCGCTGGAGATTACAGCCACCTGACCCCGGAACAGATCGCGGCCCGGCGCGCCGCAATGACGACGGCCATGGAAGCCGGTTACAAAGTGCTTGCGGGCGGCGGGCGAAGCTTGGACGCCGTGGAGACCACGATTCGCATTCTCGAAGACTCCGGGCAGTTCGATGCCGGCCGCGGCGGATACTACACCCGCGACGGCGTGCCCGAACTGGATGCCGCAATCATGGACGGCCAGACGCTGAACGCAGGAGCCGTGGCGGCCGTCAAGAGGATCGCAAACCCGATCAGCCTAGCGCGGCTTGTGATGGAAAAAACGCCGCACGTCCTGCTGGTTGGCGCTGGCGCGGAGCAGTTCGCGGAATCTCAGGGGGTTCGTTTGGTTTCGCCCTACTATTTCTTCGACGAGAGCCGATGGAAAAACTACCAGGAGCGCCGAGCAGCCGAGGAAAAGACCAAATCGAGCGGCCTATCGGCGCAGCCTGTGCATGGCACGGTAGGGGTTGTCGCACTGGATCAGTCGGGAAATTTGGCCGCCGGGACTTCGACGGGCGGGACGAATTGGAAAATGCCGGGACGCGTTGGCGACTCCCCGCTGATCGGATCCGGTACTTATGCCAACAATGAAAGCTGCGCCATTTCGGCGACTGGGACGGGCGAATTCTTTATACGCAACGTTGTGGCGGCGGATATTTGCGCGCGAGTGAAATATCTTCATGTGTCGCTGGAGCAGGCGGCGACCGACGTCATCATGAAAGAGCTGGTTGAACAACACGGAGATGGCGGAATTATCGGTCTTGACCGCCATGGCAACGTGGCCATGCTATTCAACACGAACGGCATGATGCGTGGCGTCGTCAAGTCCGACGGAAACATCACGATCAAGATTAGACAGGAATAGCTGAGAAAATGCTGTGAAACGGTCGCGAAAAAACTAGTTCCAGCAGCCGAAATTGGAGTCGCTCTCGGGCCACAAAGCGCAGACAGCAAGTCCAGCAGCCCCGATGGCTGCGGCCGGCCAGGCGACCGACGAGAAGCTGAAGGGAGGTCCGCCACCACTCGTACCTGCACCGCTCGGAGGAGGAGTTGGACTCGGGGCATTCTGTTGCAGGTCAGTATTTAAGACGACGTCGTAGGTTTCGCCCTCAGAAATGGTTTTGGTTTCGCCATGCCGCGAAACGCTCACCGTGCCTTGGTAGACGCTAACCCTGAGTCGTGTGGGATTGATGATCGTAATCTGGGCGAAAAGAGGCTTCGGATCGACCCCGCGAACCAAACCGATCGGAGTCTCAATCTGCAGAGCGCTCGGTGCGGGCGTCGAGAACCCCATTGTTCCCTTGTCGAGGCGTGCGTGAATCTGGTCTTCGGGCGGTTCCAGCATCGCCGCGCTCAGGGCCAATAGATAGATTTGGCCGGGACCAACCTTCATTCGCAATATGCCGGATTCGTCGGTCGAAATGGGATCGCCTGAGTACACGTCTGCGCCAGCGGTCGCTTTTGCGTTCGCCAAATTCGCATGATCAGCCGACACAACAACGCCGAGCGGCTTTTCGGCGGCAGCCATCGCAGGAAGGTTAATCAATCCAACGGCTAGAAATGCAACCACGAGGAAACGCAAGGCAAGCGAATTCGCGCGCACAGCTGCCTCCAAAACTACAAGGCGAATTTACGCGGGCTGTTCCTCTCTGTCAATACCCACCGGACCCTAGAAATCTGGGACTGGATGGATATATCGCGGAATCCGGCGCAGTTGTGACCCAATGGCCCGTTTGTTAAGCTACGTGGACTGAGCCGCGGAGAGGTGTCTGAGCGGTTGAAAGAGCTCGCCTCGAAAGCGAGTGTAGGGGAAACTCTACCGTGGGTTCGAATCCCACCCTCTCCGCCATCCTTGAGAGTCGGCGTTCACTTCGGTGTCCTGATCCGCAGGTTGACGTCCTCACGATGGAATTTCGATTCCCAGAAACTTAGCGGCGTTGTGAAGCAGGATTTTTGGCCTCACCGTATCCTTCAGAGGAAGCTCCGCGAATTCACTTAGCCAGCGTTCTGGCGTCATCATCGGGAAATCCGTGCCGAAGAATGCTTTGTCCTGCACGAGCGTATTGATGTTGTGGACCGTCGAAGCCGGAAAATATTTCGGCGCCCAGCCTGAAAGATCCATGTAGGTGTTCCCTTTGTGGCGAAGCACAGCCAACTGGTCGTCGTGCCACGGCCACGAAGGATGCGCCATGATGATGCGCAGCTCGGGAAACCACGCAGCCAAGTTATCGATGTAGGGAATCGGCTTGCAGTATTCGAGCGTAATTCCCTTCCCTCCTGGAGAACCCGCCGCAACAGCAGTCGTGCCGGTGTGAAAAATCACGGGCAGATTCAAACGAACCATCGCTTCGTAGATGGGGAAAAACCGCTCCTCATTTGGGTTGAATCCCTGGGCCGCCTGCTGGAATTTCATTCCGCGAAGGCCCATGTCCGCGCAGCGTTGCACCTCGTTGACGGCAATCTTCCCCTTCCATGGATCAACGCTTCCGAATCCGATGAAAGTCTTCGGATATTTCTTCATCCAGCCCGCGGTTTCAGCGTTGTCAATTTTCAAGCCGCTGCGCGTTTCTCCATCCACATCGAAAATGACGGCCATCATGTCCAACCCCTGATACATGACAGCCATTTCGTCAGGAGTCGTGCCGTATTTGCCGGTGCTAATTGGCAATCCTGCCTTAGCCGCGTGCCCCCACCCTTGCTTGGCCCGATCACCCGTCAAGATATGGGCGTGCATATCGATAGCTTTAAGCAATGCGATTCCTCCGAGAACGCTGAGAATCTAGCACGCGGCCCGCGAATCGATCAATTTACGCGGGGGGAAGAAATTTGATTCGAAAATTTATTCTGAGGCGGCGCGCTCCATGTCCCTACGCAGAAACTGTGCGGCCAAGCAAAACAAAAGTCCTCCAAACAGTGTCGTAAGCGCAGCCGTGGCCATCGAATACCGAATCACACCAACACCGAGCCGGTGCGCGTAGTGGTCGTTAAATACTCCAATTAGAAGTGGACCCAATCCCAGCCCTATTAACTCGGAAATCAAGTAGAGAATCGAAGTGGCGAATGCGCGCATGCCGACTCGCACGACCGAATGCGAGACGGCGACAATCGGTCCCACGTGTACAGGCGACGCGGCAGAGACAATCGTAAAGCCCACGAGGCACCAGAGAAGGCTATGTGAAAAAACAAAAAGCAACACGCCGGGGCACGCAAGCACCGAGCAAATGCCCGATACGTAAATTTTCCAGCGAATGTCACGGCGTCCGGCCCAATCCGAAAGGTATCCGCCCGCCAAAGTGCCGGAGAAACCTGCCGCTGCGCGGATGGTTCCGATGTAGGTCCCGATCTGTGCGGTGTTCAGGTGATGGATTCTGCCCAAGAACGGTGCGGCCCATGTGCCAACTCCGAATTGGGTGAACGTGGTGAAGCAAAATCCAAACAGCACGACCATGTAACACCGCTGCTGCCATATGAAACGCAGCGTCTTGAAAAATTTCTGTTGGCTTGTATTCACCACCGTGCGTTCAGAACTGCCCCGCAGAGGTTCTCTGACGGTGAATCGCAGAATCAGCGCCACCAGCAGGCCTGGCGCGCCGGCGACAAGGAACGCGTCGTGCCATCCGTAGTGATGGTTCACCCAGCCGCCGATGAACGCTCCCAAAGAGCCGCCGATCACAGGTCCAAGCTGATACATGGCCATTGCTGTTGACCTTCGATCTCCAGGAAAAAAATCGGAGATCATCGAAGTCGAAGGCGCTGTGCCCGCAGCTTCGCCAACGCCTACTCCGAAACGCGAAAGGGTCAGTTGAACCGCGTTCCGCGCGACCCCTCCGAGAGCCGTCATCCCGCTCCAGATCACCAGTCCCCAAGTAATGAGGTTTCGGCGATTTCCGCGATCGGCCCATCGAGCCACCGGCGCGGCCAGGATCGAGTACATGATCACGAAGCCAAAGCCGGAGATGAAACCCATCACCTTGTCGGAAAGGTGGTAGGTCTGCTTGATCGGATCGATCAGGATGTTGATAACCGTACGATCCAGAAAGTTCAGCGAGTAGATCACGGTCAAAATCGCCAGGCCGTAATACGCCGCTGCGCCGGGCTTCGACATCACGCCCTGCACCTTCTCTGCGGTTGGGTCGAGCGCAGACATCGTTTCCTTTCGGCTGGCGCGTCAAAATTCCCCGGAGCCTATGCCTTACCCGCATGTGTGTCAACATCCTACGCATCCGGCACTCGGAATCTCGGTTGGAAGCTGCCTCGATTTCGATTCGGTTGACATGCGAGGTTGCAGGAGATAAGACAGGCGTAGCGCCGTGCGTTTTGAATTGGGGGGAGCATGGTAATCGACGTTCATGGACATCTCACCGCACCAGACTCGCTGTATGTGTATAAAGCGAACATCGTCTCTCATCGTGGCTCACACGGGCGTGGAAAAGTCGAAGTAAGCGACGACGAAATGGTTGCGTTTCTCAGGCAGCCAACGTTCGGCACCGGCAAGTCTCATTTGGATCTTCTGAAGGAAGTCGGCACCGATCTGCAGTTGCTTTCGCCCCGCCCGTTTCAAATGATGCACGCGGAGAAACCGGCCAAGGTTTCTCAGTGGTTCATCGAGGAGTGCAACAATCTGGTCGCGCAGCAGTGCCGGCTTTTTCCCGATGTCTTTCGAGGCGTTTGCGGTCTTCCCCAGACGCCCGGTATCAGTCCAAAAGACTGCATCGCTGAACTCGAGCGTTGCGTGAGGGAATTCGGCTTCGTCGGCTGCTTGATTAATCCCGATCCCAGCGAAGCATCGAACTACGATACGCCGGGCATGGGCGATGAGTTTTGGTATCCTTTGTACCAGAAGCTGGTTGAGTTGGACGTTCCCGGATACATCCACGGCGCCGGCTGCCGCTCGTCGCGCCACAGCTATTCAACGCATTTCATCAATGAAGAAACAATCTCCGTGATTTCGCTCGCGGGGTCGCGTGTGTTCCAGGACTTTCCAAAACTGAAGATGGTTTGCTCGCATGGCGGCGGCGCCGTGCCGTATCACGCGGGAAGATTCATCGCGCCGTCGCTGCGCCGCGGCGCAGTCAATTTCATCGATAACTTGCGAAAACTTTATTTCGACACGGTACTATACACCCCCCTCGCATGCGAACTTCTAATCAAGACCGTTGGCGCAGATCGCTGCGTTTTTGGCACTGAACGGCCAGGAGTAGGCACTGCCAAGGATCCAAAGACAGGAAAATGGATGGATGACGTGAGAGTTTACATCGATGGCTTCGATTGGCTGAGCGCGGCCGATAAGAAGCTGATCTTCGAAGACAACGCCAAGAAACTTTTCCGACTCGACGTCGGCGCGAAAACAGCCGCTTAGAGAGAACTCAGATGTCCGTACGATTTCGAGCCGATCAGGTTGGCAGTTTTTTGCGCCCACTGGAGCTTCTTGAAGCCCGGCGCGCCGATCCACCCGATCCAGCCCGGCTTCGGGAAGTCGAAGACAAATCCATCCTGCGAGTGCTTGCAAAACAAAAAGAGCTGGGCTTCGAAATTTTCACGGACGGCGAATTCCGCCGCTCGAACTTCATGGGCGATTTCACCGACGCGGTTCGCGGTTTCGATTTTGGTGACGGCGTTCCGCGCAGTTGGAATACGGCAGCCGCCGGCGGATCGACGCTGGGCCGTGGCCGAGTGGCTGGCGTGGTCGTCGAAAAAATTCACGCCGTCAAACCGCTAACGGGCCATGAGCTTCCCTTCCTCAAGCAGCACAGCCCGGGCCCTATCAAAATCACTTTGCCCAGCGCGACGCAATTCCCGGCGATTTCCTACAAGCGCGGCAAATCCGAACGGGCTTATCCAAGTTATTCGGCGATGCTGTGGGACGTTGTCGACATCGTTAAGAGAGAAGTGGCGCGCTTGGCGGCGGAAGGCGTGAGTTACGTACAGATCGACGCGCCCCGCTACAGCTATTTTATGGATCCGAAGTGGCGCGAATGGATTCGGACGGAAATGCAAATGGAGCCCGAGCCGTGGCTCGAAGAATCAATACGTGCTGATAATGCGTGCTTCGAAGCTGCCCGAAAGCCAGGAGTCACTCTTGCGATCCATCTTTGCCGCGGAAATAGCCGCAGTCATTGGTATGCCGAGGGCGGTTACGACGCCATTGCGGAAAAGTTGTTCGGTACGCTGGCGGTCGACCGGTTTCTGCTGGAGTATGATGACGCCCGTTCGGGAACCTTCGAGCCATTGCGCTTCGTTCCGAAAAACAAGGTCGCTGTTTTAGGCCTGATCAGCTCCAAACGTCCCGAGTTGGAAACCGCCGAGTCCATTGCCGCCCGAATCCGAGAGGCATGCAAATATCTCCCTCTTGAGAATTTGGGGTTGAGCCCTCAGTGCGGATTCGCCTCGACGCTGGAGGGCAATCTCATCACAGAAGATCAGCAGTGGGCCAAGCTTGAACTGGTTGTGGACGCCGCGCGGACGGTGTGGGGCTAGAAGCCTCGGGGTTAGAAGACCGGCAGGAGGGTGAATCATGGCCAGGATCGTTTTAGGGATCGGCTCATCGCACGGGCCGATGCTCTCCACTCCGCCCGATATGTGGCACCTTCGCGGCGAGGCCGACCGCAAAAATCAAAGACACTTCTACCGAGGCGAGGCTTACGATTTTCCAAAATTGCTGGCCGCTCGCCAACCTGGATTTGCGTCAGCGATCACACCCGAAGAACGCAAGAAACGTTACGACGCATGTCAAAGCGCCCTCGATAAACTAGCCGCGAAATTTGCGGAAGTGAAACCGGATGTGACCGTCATCATCGGCAACGACCAGCGCGAGCTTTTCACAGACGAAAATACGCCCGCGTTCCTGGTCTTTGCGGGAAGCAAAATCGAGAACATCCCGGAGACAGAGGAAGCCAAGGCCAAAATGCCTCCCGGAATTGCCATCGCAGAAATCGGGCACTGCCCGCCGGGAGGCGCCGTTTATGATGGCCAGCAGGATCTTGCCGTTCATTTGGTGAAATCGTTGATCGATCAGGAATTCGATGTCTCGGAATCGTCCAAACTACCCAAGGTAAATGGACACGAGCACGGAATACCCCACGCGTTTGGCTTTCTCTTCCGGAGAATCATGCGGGACGCGCCTCCGCCGACTGTTCCGATGTTCTTGAACGCTGGCATTCCAAACAACCGCCCCAAAATTGCTCGCTGCCTCAAATTCGGACGCGCGCTAATGAAAGCGATCGAGAGCTGGAAGGAAGACGCGAAAGTGGCCGTTTTCGCCTCAGGCGGCTTAACACACTTTGTGATCGACGAAGAACTCGATCAGCGCATTCTGAAAGCCATGCAGACGCGAGACGAAGAAGCACTCGCCGCGATACCTGAAACTTACCTGCTTGGAAACACCTGCGAGATTCGGAACTGGATGCCGCTTTCAGTCGGGATGGATTCACTCGAAAAGAAAATGCACCTCGTGGATTACGTGGCATGCTATCGCACGGAAGCTGGCACAGGCAGCGCGATGGGCTTCGTCTATTGGCAGTGAAATTCGAAAAAAGCAATCAATGAACGCGGGTTCATCAAACGATTTCGTCGAGCGGTTGAAGCGCGCCGATGCCTGTGCCGTTTCGGACGCCCTCGATAAACTGCGTCTGTCGGGGGCAGTGGCAGGTTTTGCGCGGCTATCCGGCTCTGGCCGCATCGCCGGCCGCGTCCTAACCGTCAAGTTGGGAGTCGGTCAGCCGCCACCGGGAAAACCGCGCCATGTGAGCACCACTGCGATCGAAGCCGCCCAGCCTGGCGACATCATCGTGATCGAACAACACAGCGGCGTAAATGCGGCAAGCTGGGGTGGAATTCTCACGCTGGGCGCAAAGCTCCGCAAAGTCGCCGGAGTCATCGCGGATGGTCCGGTGCGCGATATCGACGAAGCGCGGCAGCTTGATTTCCCCGTGTTTGCAAGTGCGACCACCACGTTTACGGCGCGCGGCCGCATCGTTGAACTCGCAACCGGCGGCCCGGTAACGATCGGTAACGTTCAGGTGAATCCTGGCGATTACGCCATTGCCGACGGGAGCGGTGTGGTTTTCATTGCCGGAGCAAACATCGAAAGAGTCTTGTCGACTGCCGAGCAAATCGTCGCGCGTGAGGCAGCTATGGCGGAAGACCTTCGTCGCGGCCGGCCGATTTCCGAAGTCATGGGCGCGAACTACGAAGACATGCTGAAGAGGTGACGCCAGTTGCCTAACCAAGATGCCGCCGTTGATAGCGCAAGCAAGCTCGATACGGCGACAATCAGTGACGCGCTCGATAAACTCGGCATAGCCGGTCAGTGCCTGAACATCAAGCCGCGCGATCATCGCTTTCGTCTCACTGGGCGGGCGTTCACGATTCTTTACGGGCCCGTAGGAAAACCGGCGGGCACAGTTGGCGAATTTATCGATGATGTCGCTCCAGGTTCGGTCATCGCCATCGACAATGGCGGTCGGGAGAACGCAACTGTTTGGGGCGACATTCTCACGGAAATCGCAGATCGTCGTGGAATCGCGGGCACTGTGATTGATGGCGCTTGCCGCGATACAGCGCTGTGCTTTGAACTTGGTTATCCGATTTATAGCCGGAGCTATTCCATGCGAACGGGCAAAGACCGCGTCCAGCTCGACGCTACTGAAATCACGATCACGATCGGCGACGCACGAGTTTCGCCGGGAGACATTCTGCGCGGCGATTCGGACGGAGTGGTCGTGATCCCGCGCCGGCACGAGGCCGAGATTCTCGCCCTCGCCGAAAAAATTGCTAAAGCCGAAGACGCGATTCGCAACGCAGTCAGAAACGGCAAGGGTCTCGCCGAAGCACGCAAGCAGCACGGCTATCATCAGCTGCAATCCCGCCAGAAATAACCTCGATTCTCGCTTACACCTCGCCAAGCATTTTCTGAATTCGCATTCCTGATATGCGGAAATCCAGTTGACCAGTTCCATCACTACTTCATCTAAAGAGGACATGCAAAGGCGTCGCAAATTTCGCCTTCGTCGCAAAGCGATCGGCGTTCTGCTGGCTCTGTCCGCTGCTGCTTGCTTGTCTGCGCAGACGGATAACTCCAAGCCCTCGACGCAAGATCCTCAGCAGGTGGTCGCATTTCTGAATCAAAGCATCGAGTGGTACCGCGGCACAACAGCTGAACAGCGCCTGGCGCAGGAACCCACGGAAGTTCTCTTTGTCTACAACAACAAACAGCTTGCGAATCAGGCGCTTTCGCTCTCATTTGATTATGCCCGGGCGATGGCGGAAGCAATCGCAAGTCAAAATCCGGCGCAAACTCGGAACGCGAATGAATCGGCTCCGAGCAACGTACAAAACATCGCGCAGCTTGTTGCGAAGGCTGACGACACCGTACAGCAAAAACAATCGGCGGTGGATGCTTTGAAAGCCAAATTGCCCCGCACCGCAGGCCGTGCGCGAACGGTTCTTGAATCCAATATCTCGGCGGCTCAAAGCGAACTCGACTTGCTCGAGACGCGCCGGGACACTTTGAAGACGATCCTTCAGTTTGCGACAGGAGCAAACCAATCGACGAGCAAAACGAACGATCTGCTCACGCAAGTCGATGAATTGGAGCAGTCCGTTCCCGAAGCGCGAACGGATACGTCCAACGATACAAAACCGCCGCAGCAAAACTCTTCCAATGCAAATCCTTCTGTCACCATTCCCACGTCAAGCCGTCCGCCAGCCTCTGGAATTATCGGGCTGGCCTCCGATCTCTGGGATTTGCGAGCGAAGGCGCAAACTCTGAACTCAGAGATTGAGAAAACGGAGGCGTTCAAACAGGTCGTGCGCAGCACGATGTCGCCACTGGTGAAGTCGCTGCAGCAAGCAGCGCGTCAGGCAAACGATCTAGCGAGTCAAACCACAACAACCGCAGGCGCTGCCGCAGTCAACCAGCGCATCGATCAAATCGATCAGCTTCAGGCTCAATTCAAGCAATCGTCCGGAATTTTTCTTCCGCTGGCCAAGGAAAGCATTCTGCTGGACCGCTACAGATCACAGCTCACAAGCTGGCTCGACCTGATCGATAGCCGGCAAAAGGCCGAGCTGAAAAGCCTCGCCGTTCGGCTGATAACTCTTGCCTTTATCTTGTTGGTTGCCGCGGCGATTTCAGAACTTTGGCGACGTGGCACGGTCCGCTACGTTCCAGACGTCCGCCGCCGGCACCAATTTTTGCTCGTGCGGCGAATCGTGATGTTTTGCGTTTACGCGATTATCATCGCGTTCAGTTTTTCAACCGACCTCGGATCATTCACGACGTTTGCGGGGTTGATCGTCGCGGGGCTGGCGGTGAGCTTGCAGAACGTCATTCAATCAGCGGTGGGTTATTTCGTTCTCTTGGGCAAATACGGCCTTCGCGTGGGCGATCGCATTCAGATCGGAGGCACCACAGGAAATGTCGTTGACATTGATTTGATGCGCTTGTCGCTTATGGAACTCGCTGACTCGACAACCGGGATCGAAGGCATGCCCACCGGCCGCACGGTGGAATTCCCGAACGCAATCATCTTCCAGCCGACGGCAGGTTTTTTCAAACAGATCCCCGGAACGGATTTCCGCTGGCACGAAGTGACGATGACGCTTGCAACCGACAGCGATTACACCTTGCTCGAAAAGCGGATCCTGAAAGCAGTGAATGCAGTTTTCGCCACATATCGCGACAATCTCGAACAGCAATACCGCCGGATGGAACGCACGCTGAACTTGCCGGTCGAGATGCCATCGCCACAAACCCGCTTGCGATTTACGCAATCGTCCCTCGAGTTGATTATCCGCTACCCGGTTACTCGTGAGCACGTCACTGAAATTGACGATCAGATCACTCGCGCGCTGTTGGACGTAATGAAGAATGAGCCGGAAGTGAGATCTGTCGGATCTCCCTCCAGCGCCTCTTCGCCAGCTCTCGCTTCGCCGTCCGCGCCGGCTACCCAAGAAGCACAGCAAGGCGTTGCCGCGGGCAAGAAGTAGCGCCAGGTCAGCGCCGAGCGGCAAAAAAATCCCGCAGCAAGGCCACAGACTCTTCCGCCAGCACCCCGCTTATGATTTCGAGCCGGTGATTGATCTGAGGATGCTCGAAAATCGAAAAGCAGGATTTCACGGCGCCGCCCTTTGGATCATCGGCGCCATAAACCAGCCGGCCAATTCGCGCCTGTACCGTCGCCCCCGCGCACATGGCGCAAGGCTCGATCGTTACATACAGCGTCGCTCCGAGTACTCGGTGATTGCCGCAGATCTTTGCCGCATCGCGAATCACCAGAATTTCGGCGTGCGCGGTTGGATCGCAATCTGCAATCGTGCGGTTTGACGCTCGCGCCACAACGCGTCCATCTGCTACCACCACCGCGCCCACGGGAACTTCGCCTCGCTGGGCGGCGTGTTGCGCTTCGGTCAGCGCAACACGCATGAATTCGAGATCGGCGATAGTGGCTTGCATCTTTCAGCGGCAGAATACCACGCGTTTGCGCGTCTATCCGCCGCGGCAGCAATCATACGATTCACCGGGCGCGGCGGACCTACTCATAAGCCGGCCGCAGGGCCCGCCGGCAACCCCGGGGCCAATAAGACGCGGATTTTCGACCTCATCCGAGCATCGTCGCCATTTACCACGAGTAGTGCACCTGGTAGTTGATCGTCCGCTCGCCGTTCGCTGGAACGTTCACCGTAAACTGAATCGTCTGGCTGTCGCTCTTTTCGTAGGGATCGGAATTAGCACGAATCTCCCAATTCGCGCTGCGATAAAGATGCTCCACTACACGCACCTCCGCTGGCGCATCCTTATGGTTTCGCACTTTGATTTCGAATGATTCGTCGATCCAGCGCTGCCGCGCATCGATTCGGTAATCCGTGCGGCGGCGTTCCCCGGCCAGATCGAACGCATTGCCGGTATAGAGGCGAATGGTCTCGTTTGTCGGAGTGTGATCGAGGGCATTCTCGCCGGTAAATTCCAACTGGCCATCGTCGTCACGGCGATAAAAACGGATGCGTCCGCGCGGCAAGGGAATGCCCAGGTGATTTGCGCTGGTATTTTGGAATTCCCGCATGACCCACACTTTCGGATTCGACTGCAATCCAAAATTGTCCTGTTGCCGGATGTTTTCCATGCTCCAGTTTTGATACGCGGGCTCGATCTGCATTCCGTCGTAAACGTACACGGTTTTCGACTGAATTCCCGCCGAGCGGACGAACTCAACCTGCTTCGTTTCCCGGTCCAGCAGCGTGGTGGGATGCTCGAGCGTGTACAAATGATATTCATCAAAGTTTCGCTCGGTTACTGGCGGCGCCATGGACGCCTCTTGATCCCTCGCATCCACGAGCGCCTTCACCGCGTAGGGGCCTGCGTTGGGCTGAATCCTGTTCACGTCGCCGGCCATTAACTTGATCCGGGCGTCGCGGTAGGATTTGCCGCTTTGATTGTCCAACGTGACCCAGCCGACCAACTCAAGCTCATTGCCTTTGGCAGGCGCCACGACGTTGTAGCTCGCCTCCCACGTCATTCCCTGTGTCACGTAACTCAGTTCGGCAGGCAGCGCCCCGCCTTTATCCGTCTGCAATTCCCACGTAAGGGTCGGCTTCAGCACCGTATCATCTCCAAGAGCTGGAAACACGGGCTGGCCGGGAAGCGAGAATTGCAGCCTGCCATCTACCTCGATGATCGGCTGGTCGGCACCGGCGCCGATTGCAGAATATTGTGCCTGGTAATACTGTGGGCCGTATTCGGAGTAAGCCAGCGCCGAATGCGGCACGTATCCGCTGCGAATGATTTTCGCCTTCACGAAGCGCGGAACGCCGCTGGCGTCGGCGACCATGAAATCGATCGTCTTCCCCTCGTAGAGCGAGAGTAAGAGTTGCTGAGTGACCGGATCGTTGCGGTAGTTCTGTTCGAGAATTTGCAAACGCCGGCCGGCATCCAGCGAACGCAGGATCACGGAATCCGGTTCGAGATGTCCGCTGATATCCGAAACTTCGATGTGATTCGTGCCAGTGCGAAGGTCCAGCGGCAAGTTCTGCCGAACTACCGCGAATTTCTGGTTGTAAATCGTCAGTGTGGGCGGATTACCTGAGTTTGTATCTTGCACTGGAACCGCCGAATTGCTTGAGTGCGCGACTGCAAGACGACCGGCTGACACCGACACTATGATTGCGATTGCTGCGATTGTGAACTTGCCAGGTTTCATTGTTCTTCTCCGAGGAAAGGCGCAGCTTTAGACACCGCGCGATATCCTTCACACCTAGAACGAAATGGCGTCTCGTTCTTGCAGGCTATTTGAGGAAAATCCTGCCACTCAGGATCTCGTGGGACTGGACAAGAACCGTCAGGCAATCAGGTTTTTGCGGAAAGCGCGGCTCAGTAAGTAGATCAAGGCGCCCGCTGCGATGACCGCAGCGCCAATTACCAGCTCATTTGTGGCCCCAACGGCTTCTCTGCTATTCCGTACGAGCGCCGCGATGATCAGCGCAAGCGGAGGAAGCCCGATCAGAAACGTGCCGAATGTTCCTCCCGGCACTCGATAGGGGCGCGCAAGGTTCGGCTCGCGCATGCGAAGCGCGAACAAGGCCCAGAATTCGAGGAGAATGCTCAACCCGGTCAGCAAAACATCCAGAATCAAGCTTCTTTCAAATCCCAGGGGGTAACACGCCGCCCAAAAAATGGCGCACGCAACAATCGCCACCCACGGAGTTTTCAGCCGCCGATTTTCGCGCATAAAAATCTTCGGCAAATAACCGTCTTTCGCCATTGCAACGGGTAGTCGTGTGAAGGACATCATAAGCGCCCCAAATGATCCAATTGCGCCAATCACTCCCGCGATCGAAATACCAACTGCCAAAGCTTCGCCGCCCACGAGCCGCCCTACATCGACCCATCCGCCGGTAGTCCACTGATTCGGATCGATTCCCGTGCGAGCTACGGCCGCGACCGGCAGTAAATACGTCACGATCACCAGCACGAGTGCTCCGAACATCGCCCGAGGATAAGTGCGCTGAGGCATATCAACTTCCCCGGCGATCGTCGAAAGATTGTCCCAGCCCATGTAATTCCACATCGCAATCAAAATTCCGCCGAGCAGATCCGGATGCTGCAACGCAACGACACGTCCAGCCGCATGCGCATGCATCGTGGCCACTACGATCAAAACCGCGAACGGCACAAGGAGCGCAACATTCAGCACCACCGAGCCATCCCCAACCGCGTCCGCGCCAAAAATATTCCACGCTGTGCAGACGGCGATCATGGCGAAGCCGATCGCCAAGCCTCGATGTCCCGCAACCAGTGAGGGCGCGAGTTGCCCGATATAATCGACGAACAAATTTGGGTACAGCGCCATTTCAAAAACGCTGCCGGCCAGTGTGAGCCACGTCTCCTGGTATCCCATGAAGGGGCCCAAGCCTCGCCGCACCCATATGTAGAAGCCGCCTTCTTCCGGTATTGCCGTCGCCAATTCACTGACCATCAGCGCGGTCGGCACGCTCCAGAGCAACGGCGTGATGAGCAGGATCAAAAGTGTGGCGCTGTAGCCCGTTTTTTGGACAATGCCTTCCAGGCCATAAGGTCCGCCCGCGACCATGAAATACGTCGCGGCGATCATCGGGATCACCGTCATCTTGCGGATGCCTGCGTGCTTCCGCTCTTGTAGGCTCACGAAGGTCGCCATCGAATTCTCAACTCATGCTCGGGCGCAATTTTTCGCGCACGGACCGGTCGAATCGGAGCGCAGTGTAGAACACACTTGCGCCAGAGCGAATCACAAATAGCACACAGAATCTTTCAGAAGCGCTGCATCGAGCGAAGTTCGGTATAAGATGTCGGACTCGCCCTAGAAACAGGAGCCGCATGGAACTTCGTAAGGACCCCGTCACTCGCACTTGGGTCGTTGTCGGCGAACCGGAAAACCAGTCCGAATCGCCCGAGGCTTGCCGATTCACTTCCGGAGACCCCAAGGCTGCCACCTTGCTGGAACTGCCGCCCGGCGAGAATTGGCAGGTTCGTGTGCATCCCCATTCACGCGCGTTTTATCGAATCGAAGGCGAGGTTGCCCGCAGCGCCGATGGGATGTTCGACCGGATGAAGGCTATTGGCGCGCACGAAATAATCGTCGAGACACCCGTGCATCACCGTTCACTCGAACAGCTAGATGACGCCGAAATCGAGCGGGTTCTTGAGGCCTACTCGATCCGAATTGCAGATTTGAAGCGCGACGCTCGTTTTAAATACGTGGCCGTCCACAAGAATCAATCTTCGGGCTCTTCCGGCGAATGTTTCCACGCCCATTCGGAGCTGACTGCAACCACCTTTGTCCCCCGGCGGATCTTGTACGAGCTTCGCGCAGCCCGCGAATGGTATCGCGAGCGGGAGCGATGTGTTTTCTGCGATATGCTTCGCCAGGAGATTCGCCAGAAGAAACGGGTCATCGATAGTGCCGGCGATTACTATGCCTTCTGTCCCTACGCCTCGCGCGTTGCTTACGAAGTCTGGCTCATTCCGAAAAGCCACCACCATCAATTTGAAGCCGATCGAGGAAATCGGCGCCAATTGGCCAGCCTGCTCGGCCGCAGCCTAAGGCGCATTTCGCAGATCGCTGCGGGTTATCACGTAGCCTTGCACACGGCGCCAAATACGTTGCAGACCAAGGGAGAGCTCAGCGATTATTGGGCCACGATCGCCGGCGACTATCACTGGCACATCGAAATCTTGCCCATTATCGAGCAACGCACCAAATCTCACAGCATTGAAGAAGTCTATTTCAACGCTCGCGTTCCGGAAGAAGCAGCCGATCAATTGCGCCGGTTGGATGCGTCTAGATGTTGAGGCGCACTTCTCGGGCCAGACATCAGCGCGGCGGCATAATCTTTCGCCTGCTATTTTTGCTCGCGCTGATATGTTTCTGTCTTTTCATCTACCTGATCCGCCATCCTCTTCTGAGAATCGCCGGCGGGTTCTGGATCGTCGATGAAGCGCCGCAGCGATGCGATGCAATTGCAATGCTCGGCGACGATAATTTCGACGCAGACCGCGCCGCACGCGCTGCACAGCTTTTCAAGGCCGGTTGGGCTCCTCGAATCATTGCCAGCGGCAGATACTTGCGGCCCTATGCAAGCATCGCCGACTTGGAGCAACACGACCTGATGGATCGCGGTGTGCCGCAAAGCGCAATCGTCCTATTCGCGCACCATGCCGAGAATACTCGCGACGAAACGATTGCAATAGGTCAGCTGATACAGTCCCGCAGCTGGAAACGGATATTGCTCGTTACGTCGAACTATCACACGCGCCGCTCGCGCTATCTCGCGGAGCGTACTTTTCCCTCGGGCACCATTCTGCGAGTGATCTCCGCGCCCGATTCCGAATACGACCCGAACGATTGGTGGCGCACGCGAACTGGCTGGAAGATTTTCGGGCACGAGTTTGTCGGCATGCTCGTAGCAATCTGGGAATCGCGCCACGACGATGTGCGAACAGAAGAGGCGACTTTAGCCTGGGCCCTGGCGGTTGACGCTTTGTACCGTATCGGGACAGTGTTCCGTTTACACCACTTTTCCCCTGTACTATAGTTTTCTCACCGTGTAGGATGCATCCCGCCCAGCACGGCATCGTCCAACTTTGAGGGGGTCCCATGTGGCGTAAACCCGCTGAGGCAAAGCCATCTTCAGACGTATCACCTTCGCCGACGTATAACTCGACAAAGACAGCCGAAGTTCAGCAGCCTGCTGTTGCGCCCGCCCCGCCGGCGCCTGAACCAAAAGCGGCTTCTGCGCCAGCTGTAGCGGTGTCCACGTCATCTGTGGCGCACACTCTTGCCGGAAATGCGTCGAGAATCGGCGCTGGCTTGAAAATTCATGGAGAGATTCTGGGAAATTCCGATCTCTACATTGACGGGTCGGTGCAGGGCAAAATTCACGTGACCAGTGCTCGCGTGACGGTCGGCCCGCAGGGCCGCGTGGAAGCAGAGATTGACGCCCGGGAAATCGTTGTTGACGGGACCGTGCAGGGCAGCCTGAAGGCCACCGAACGGCTCCAGCTTGGAGCCTCGAGCCGCGTCTCCGGCAATGTCCGCGCACCTCGGCTCGCGATCCAGGATGGCGCACGGCTGCGTGGCAAAGCCGAAACCACCGCGGTCAACACGCGGGAATCGGCGAAGCCCGGATCCACTTCCAGCTCTGAGGAAGTGCAGGCTCTCGCCACTGTTTCGCAGACAGAATAAATTTACGAATGAACTGGACGCCCAAAAGCCGCGCGACCGCGATCGCCAGCCATTCAGCCCCCAAACCGGGCCCCGCGCCCGCTTCCAAGCCAAGTGACGGCAATTACCGGATATCGAATTCCCTCAAGGAATTTCTGTGGCTTGTAAGCGATGTCCCGCAGGGCCGCATACTGGATTTGGGGCCGGTCTGGCAGTCGACCGTCAGCTTCTTCGTGGACAAAGGCTATCGGCTTTCCACCGAGGATCTGCTGCGCACCTGGAAGGACTTCCTTACCAGCGAGGAAGAGCGGCTTACGGCTTTGCCCGTCGATGGCGAATACATCAGGCCTACACTTGCGTCGCTAGCCGACAAGTTTCTCGAGAACGCGCTTCAGTACGCCGAACAAAGTTTCCACGGCGTTCTTGCATGGGACTTGCTCGATTATTTCGATCCGGAAGTCGCCTCGCGCATCGTGGCGCGCTTGTCGTCTTTGCTTCATCAGGGTGGCGCGCTGCTTGCTCTGTTTCACAGTCGCGCAGCCGAGCGCTTTCATCGTTATCGGATTGTCGATAGTCAGAATGTCGAGCTTCTCTCTTCACCTACTCTTGCCGTGCACACGCATGTGTTTCAGAATCGCGAACTTCTTACGCTTTTTAGCCAATTTCGTTCCTCCAAAACGTTCGTCGGGCGCGACCAGGTCCGCGAAGCTCTTTTCATCAAGTAGGCTCCCTCCTCAAAGACGCCTCTGCGACAACCAAATTTTCGGTTCTGTCATCCACTGAATCTGATTTTCATCGGTTGGGGTGGATGATCTTGCGCCGGCGGGTCAGATAAGGTTTCGATCCAATTGGCTGGTTGGCTCTGTCGAACGCTCCGGTGCTGGCCAAAAGATTTCGAAAGAAATGGAACGTTTTCTGGAGCAACGCGAATTATACTAATGCCCTTTCTCGGAACGATTCGAAATGCACTCTCGGAGCCAACTTTCTAAATGATACCGATGTGTAACGAAACACCTGCGCGGGCTGCGTTACGAAAAGTGAAAAGCACCGGGTCCGCAATATTTTTTTCGATTGGCACCTCATTGGCTCTTTGCATTCTTGCTGCCTGCGGCGGCGGTGGCGGATCAACAACGGTCAGAAGCGTCGCCATTACTCCGACTTCGATTACGGTGCCGCTCAATACCTCGACCGATTTCACGGCCGTCGTCACCCTCGATAACTCCAGCACTTCGACTACCACGACCGTGACTTGGGAAGTAAATGGCATCTCGGGAGGCAATTCGACGGTCGGCACCATCGTGCCGTCCACCACAGACGCCCTCGTCGGTGTCTACACGGCTCCCGAACAGGTGCCCACTACTTCGAGCGGCAACGGCGAGCAAGTGGGGCAAGTGAACATCACCGCCGTGACACAGCAAAACACTACAAATACTAGCGGCGCCGGCACGGTCACCTCGAATACGGCGATCGTCACCGTTGGCTCAGGCACGGGTCTCGTTCTTACGCCTTCCTCAGCAAACGTGCCCGCGGGCGGAAGCTTTCAGTTTTCGGCAACGTACAACAATCTGCCGACCGCGGCTACTTGGACCGCCACATCGAGTAGCGGGGGCAATATTGGCTCGATAGATTCTACCGGGCTCTTCAAAGCGCCCGACTTCCCTCCCCCGGGCGGTTCGGTGACCATTACCGCCAGCGTGACTCCGGCAGGCGGAACCACCCAAACCGCAACGGCCACCGCAGTCATTACCTACTCCGACGAGTCGTTGAGCGGCCCTTATGCGTTTTCCTATACAGGGAATGACCAGTTGGGCTTCATGGCAGTCGCCGGGAGTTTCGTAGCGGATGGAAATGGTCACATCATCAGCGGCGTCGAGGATGAAGATAGTTTCGTCACTGGAATTTTGACGCAGGTCATCATCAACGGAAATAGTTCCACGTACACAGTGGGATCGGATGGGCGTGGGACAGCGTTGATCACTACTCCGCAGGGCGTCCAAACGTGGGTCTTTGTTCTCACAACCAATCAACACGCTCTGCTGACGCGCTTCAACGCTAGCGCCTCCGGCGGAGGGACCATCGATCAGCAGAGTCTCAGTGCCCTGACGAACTCAGTTTCCCTGCTCTCCGGACCTTACGTATTCAGCGCATCTGGTACGGACACTCACCACGACCCGATTGCGTTCGCCGGCGCGTTTTCCCCGAACGGATCGGGCACTATTCCAGATACCAACTCCATCTTGGACGTGAACGACAACGGGATTTCAGGTGGCACGGTCACTCTGAAGGATGACAGCTTAAGCGGAACATATGAGTTTGACCCTGCGTTTCCCGGAACCGGTCGCGGGACGCTGACCCTTACGAGTGCGACGACTGGCTCCCTGGAATATGCATTCTATGTCTTGAGCACCGCGCAAAATGGCGTGAACGAAAACATTGTCACGCAGATTCATCTCGTCGAAATTGACGGCACAGGCGCCGCGAGCGCCGGAGACATCTTCGCAGCCGCTTCGAGTCCGAGCTTGGCGAACGCGACGTATGTCTTCACGGGCGGCGGAAATTCCTCGGCGGGTCCGTACGCGGATGGCGGCGCTTTCGTCACAAATGGAAATGGCGTGGTCAGCAGTGGAACGTTCGATGTGAATAATGCGGGAACCTATAACAACGGAGCATCCATCGCGTCTTGTTCTTACACTGTCGATGCGGCTACCGGCCGGATCGATCTGGAACTCTACGACGGCGCCGGAGCATGTCCCTCGGGTGCAAGCCCTCGCGCAGGAGAATTCGCCGCATACGCCACAACGCAAGGCGGGTTGGTGATGCTTGAGCTGGATTCCGCCGCCGTTTCCACTGCGTTGGGCTACCAGCAGTGTGGTCCCGAATCGCAGGGATGCGCAGCTGGCACTCCGTCGCAATCGGCGGGAAGCTACGCGGTCAATCTCGTCGGTCAAGGGCTGTTCCATGTTCCTCCGGCCGCCGCTTCGCTGTTTCAGCCAGCTTTGGATGGACAAGTTACGTTCAGTGCGGGCGCCATTTCTGCCGGCAATTTAGACATCAACAATTTCAGCGGCGTATTTTCCTCGGATCCAGTCGGATCGAGTTCGTTGGGCGCCGCTGGCACAGACGGTCGCGGCACTGGCACGCTGTCAGGAACTAGCCCGGCAACCACTTACAATCTGACCTACTACCTTATCGACGATCACACTGCGCTGCTCCTCAGCACGGGTACGAGTCCGGTCGCGACCGGTGAACTGATTCTTCAATTCTGAAATTTCGGTGCGGTGCGAATCAATCCGGCGCGCTCGAGACTAAGGTATTTTTTGACTTGCGCTCGTAAATGCAGCGGCGTATGACTGAAATTGCGTAGTCAAACTGATTGGACGGGAGGATCATTTATGACTCCGCCGGACAATGAGTTTTAAGCCGGATTAGGCGCCGCCGATGGCGCCGCGTGGATGAAGACTTTCAGTCGCGTTCACGAGAATGTGCAGAGCAGGGAGCTGCCAGGCTCCCTGCTCTGCTTTTCAGGCGATCTTTTTCACGCTGGCGTATCCGAAGTGGCGCGGCTTCGTCGCGCCTTCCACGCGTGATATGCAGCCGGCACTAGAGACAGAACAATCACCGCCGCAATCACGTAATGAACCCGCTGGTCGATATTCGGCACGGTTCGGCCAACGGTGTAGCCCACCAACACCATGCTCCACACCCAGAGCAATCCGCCGAGAATGTCATATAGCAAATAATGACGATAAGTCATTCTCGCAGCGCCCGCAACGGGCGGGCAGAACGTCCGAATAATGGGTACGAAGCGCGCCAGGATAATCGTCTTCCCGCCGTACTTCTCATAGAATTCGTGCGCCTGCTGAAGATGACGTCTTTTGAAAAAGCGCGAATCTTCTCGCTTATATAGGCCCGCGCCAGCCCTGCGGCCAATTGCATATCCCAGCTGATCGCCCGCAATGGCGCATAGGGTCACCAGTGTCAGTAGCTCGGCGAGCCTCAAATGCCCCGCCCCGGCGAACACGCCGGCTGTAACCAAAAGCGAATCGCCGGGTAAGAAGAACCCAACGAATAGACCTGTCTCCACGAAAACGACAATGCACACCAGGAGGGTACCGCCCCATTCGATGAGGCCTCGAACATCGTATAGATCATGCAGTAGAGCTTTCAGGAGCTCCATCGACCTTCCCAAACCGTGACGAACCGACGGGCGTCAGCTATAAGGCTCGTATTTACAGTATCATAAGCCGCTATAGCTTCGCTTCTTTGTAAACCATTAGTTCCAGTACTTGATTACCACTTGCTTTAGCCCCCTGTACCATTTGACAGGTCGGGAGCCTGTCCGAAGATGCAAGTGTTGACGCACGGAATTCTGAGGAGGCACGCGATGGAAGGTGGCTACGGAATGTGGATGGGGCAACCAGTAATTCTTAGAGTGGTAACCGGCAGTCTTCGAGTCCCGCTGCGCGGCCGTTTGATGTCCGA
Organism: Candidatus Acidiferrales bacterium; assembly: GCA_030037315.1. Classification (GTDB taxonomy): domain Bacteria; phylum Acidobacteriota; class Terriglobia; order Acidiferrales; family UBA7541; genus Palsa-295. The sequence goes on along the minus strand of JASHRM010000189.1, from coordinate 4,383 downwards.
GACGAATGAAGTTGTCCGTTTGCGGATTGCCGACAGCTGGGATGTCGACATTTTCAAGTCCATGGTCATCGCGGTTGAGCACGATACGCCTGTTTGCGTTGTGAACTAACCGGAGCAGACGATGCAGCGCCCAATGAACGCTGGGTGGAACGCGAGCCGCGGTGCCGTCGCTGTGGCGATTCCAGCAAGCAATCTTGAAGGAAGATCCATGCGGGAAACGATCGCTGCGATACGCGACACGATGATCGTCTTTGCGCTCCAGATCGTCTTTCGCGTCTCGCTCTTCTTGCGACACCTGAATTACTAGCTTTGGTTGGCGGCGCCGTCACGCGCCGGATCGTCGCGCTCGTTCGACGAAATTGATTTCGGCCCAGTTGCTCCCTCTCAATCCCCCGAGCCCGGATCTCAAGTGGATCCGGGCTTTTCATTTTGGCTACGCTCGTTAACATCAAAATGCATTCCCTTTGACTCTCCGCGCTTCTTGATGACACTATCCCCGCAACCTCACGGATATGAAGCTTTCTCTCGTCGATTGGGCTGTCGTCGCGATTTATCTCGTCTTCACCCTCTGTCAGGGACTTTATTTTCGCCGCCGTTCGAGTCGCACGCTCACCGATTATTTCGTTTCAGGCCGTCATGCTTCCTGGTGGCTAATCGGCACATCGATGGTTGCCACCACCTTCGCAGCGGACACTCCCTTGGTCGTCACCGGGTACGTCTACTCCAGCGGAATCGCCGGCAATTGGCTTTGGTGGAGCATGCTGCCGGCCGGTCTGATGACTGTTTTTCTTTTCGCGCGCCTCTGGGTGCGTTCGCGGCTTCTCACCGACGTCGAATTCGCCGAGGTTCGCTACTCGGGCCGTCCCGCCGCTTTCTTGCGAGGATTTCGCGCACTCTACCTCGGGCTGCTGGTGAATTGCGTGATTCTTGGCTGGGTAACGAAAGCCATGACGACCATCGTTTCCGTCATCCTTGGAATCGGCGATCGCAATGCATTGGCAATCTGCATCTTCTTCCTGATCCCCTTTACCGGAATCTACGTTTCACTCGGCGGACTCTGGGGAGTTCTGTGGACCGATCTCGTTCAGTTCGTTCTGAAGATGGGCGTGGTCATCGCAGTCGCGTGGTATGGCGTGGGCGCCGCCGGAGGGATGACAGCTTTGCTTTCTAAATTAGCGGCGATGCGCCACGCGAACCCGGGCGCGTCGAACGCGGTCTCATTCTTCCCGGATTTCTCACGCGGGTTTACCGCCGAATCGCTCTGGACACTGCCGCTCATCACCTTTTGCGTTTATCTCGGCGTGCAGTGGTGGGCATTCTGGTATCCCGGCTCGGAACCCGGCGGCGGCGGTTACGTGGCGCAAAGAATCTTAAGTGCTCGAGACGAGCGGCAGGGTTTGCTCTCCGTTCTCTGGTTCAATTTTGCTCATTACGTTCTGCGTTCGTGGCCCTGGATTTTGGCTGCGCTTGCCGTGGTCGTGCTCTATCCGTCGCTTTCGCATCCCGAGGCCGGCTACATTTTGCTGGCGGTGGACCATCTCCCGCGAGCTGCCCGTGGACTTCTAGTCGCAGGTTTTCTGGCTGCTTTCATGTCCACGGTCGCAACGCATTTGAACTGGGGCAGTTCGTACCTGATTTCCGACCTTTATCGGCGTTTCTTGCGCCCATCGGCTTCTGAGCGGCATTACATCCTGATTTCGCGCTGCGTGACGATCCTTCTCGTGATTCTGGCGGCGTGGGTCTCGTGGGAGATAGCAACAATCCGCGCCGGTTGGGAAGTACTTCTGGAAATCGGCGCAGGGACAGGAAGCGTCTATCTTTTGCGCTGGTATTGGTGGCGAATCAACGCCTGGAGTGAAATCGCCGCCATGTCAGCCGCTTTGGTAATTTCGCTGGCACTGCGGTGGACCGCGCCATTCCATGGCTCTGAGCCCGTTGTCTTCGCCAAGGAAACCCTTTTGACCACTGGCGCCACCACGCTCATCTGGCTCGTGGTCACGATGTTTTCTCCTCCTGAGGCCACCGACACCCTCCTAGCCTTCTATCGCCGCGTGCGACCAGACGTATTCGGCTGGAAAACCGTGGCCCGCATGGCGCCAGACGTGCCCCCGACGCAAGACCTTCGCCGCAACCTTTGCGACTGGCTTCTCGGCTGTCTCATGATTTATTCTGCTCTGTTCGGAATTGGCAAAATCTGCTTGCTTTCTTGGACATCTGGGGTTCTACTCTTGGCCGCTTCCTTTGTGTGTGCTGTACTCCTGTACCGGAGTTTTGTCCGCATTTCGGGGTCGGCAAGTTCACATCCGGTCGGACGTTAGGCGTTGCTAGCGTACCGGACACTTGGAGATTGTTCCGGAACGTGCGCCGAGTGGCCAAATTGCGCGCAACTGCATGGAGTAGGGGCTTGTGGTCCGGATTCGCTTTTCTCTTTTGACAAGGAACACGTGGTTACAGGCTCTTTTTCGTTTCTTGAGGGATCAGGACTGGTGTAGTCGTACCGGCTTTGTGTTTGTTGCCTAGGAGCGAACTTACATGAGAATTGCGGGCGTTGGCAGTGCATTCCCTAAGCACTATTACGAGCAGGAGGCGCTGGTTGGCGCCCTGAAGAACGACTGGCGGCACCGCCTGCCCAACCCCGACATACTCGATCGCCTCGACGACAGCATGAAAGTCGATGGCCGCTACACGGCTCGAACAATCGACTTCTACGAAAACATGACCACCTTCGGCCAGGCGAATGATGCTTGGATCGAGGTCGGCCTGGAAATCGGCGAGAAAGCGCTGTGCCGTGCGTTAGTCGGCGCCGGTATCGAACCCCGCGATTTGAGCGCAATTTTCGTCACGTCGGTCACTGGAATCGCCGCTCCCTCCCTCGATGCGCGGCTTGTGAATCGGATGGGCCTTTCGCCCAATATCAAGCGTATTCCCATCTTCGGCCTTGGCTGCGTCGCCGGAGCCGCTGGAATTTCTCGGGCCGCCGATTACGTTCGCGGCTATCCCGATCAGGCTGCCGCGCTTCTCTCGATCGAACTTTGTTCGCTCACTCTCCAGCGCGACGACCTTTCGATGGCGCATTTGATTTCTGCCTTGCTCTTTGGTGACGGCGCCGCTGCCACAGTCGTTTGCGGCTCCGAAGTCGATTCCAACGGACCCGAAATTCTCGCGACCAAATCGACCCTGTATCCAAACTCGGAACGAGTGATGGGCTGGGATATTTCGGAGAAGGGTTTCCGCATCGTTCTCTCGCCCGAGGTTCCCGACACAGTTCTGAAGCACCTGGGAAATGACGTCGATGAGTTCCTCGCCGAGCAGCAGTTGTCGCGCGCCGATATTGGCAGTTGGATTATGCATACCGGTGGCCCCAAAGTGCTTGAGGCCACAGCCGCCTCCCTCGGATTGACGGCAAAAGATCTGGAAGCTTCTTGGGAGTGCCTCAGAAAAGTAGGCAACATTTCCTCGACCTCCGTCCTCTTAGTGCTGGAAGATGTTTACAGGCGCCGTCGGCCTGCTCCCGGCACGCTGAGCATTTTGGCGGCGATGGGCCCCGGATTCTGCTCGGAGCTGGTCCTTCTGCGCTGGTAACCGGCACTCTTGCGCGATCCTCGAAGGAACAGTTTTTAGATCGCGGAGAGCTTTGTGGAAACGGATGTCGCCGTTATCGGCGGAGGCCCCGCGGGAATCGCGACAGCCATTGCCGCGAGGCTCGAAGGTCTCCGGGTCATCCTCATCGACCACCGTACTCCGCCCATCGACAAAGCCTGTGGCGAAGGCCTCCTGCCCGAAGCTGTAAATGCGCTGCGCACTCTCGGAATACAGCTCAATTCCACGATTGGCTTTCCCTTTTCCGGTTTTCAATTTCGAGATGATCGGTCCTGCGCGACCGGCCGAATTCTGTTTGGCTCTGCTTTTGGAGTCCGCCGGACGATCCTCCATCGGTTGATGACCGAACGCGCAAGCAACCTCGGCGTTCGTTTTCTGTGGGGGTCAAGAGTCTCGAAGCTTAACGACAACTGCGTCAGCCTCGGCAGCGACGCCGTTTCATACAAATGGCTTGTCGGTGCCGATGGCCAGCGTTCTCACGTGCGCCGTTTCGCTGGCCTGGACTCGCGCATGTGCCATCGCTCGCGCTTCGGGTTTCGCCGCCATTACGCGATCGAGCCGTGGGCCGACGCCGTTCAAATCTATTGGGGACGAAGGTCGCAACTAGTCGTCGCTCCCATTGCCCGAAACGAAATCTGCATTTCCGGCTTTACCGGCAATTCGAAAGGCCGTTTGCCCGCCTTGATCAGTCAATTCCCCGATCTGGCGCATCGTTTGGCAGGACGATCACCGTCGTCCGCCGTGGCAGGCGCGATAACAGCTTTTGGCCAAGCACGCTCGGTT
>JASHRM010000188.1 GCA_030037315.1 Candidatus Acidiferrales bacterium | reverse complement strand
GGGGGGAATTTCGAAAGTTAACCGAGCTCGACGGTTACTTCCGCGCCACGCGCGATGCCGAGGGTGCGCGAAGCGTTCGCTTTATTCACCGCGAGTTCGAGATAGCCGCTCGATCCGATAATTCCCACCGGCTGGCCCGCTGGCGCAGAACCAAATGTGGGCACCACTTGATTGATCGTGGCGTTTCCCGCGCGAATCGTCACTTTGCCGCCGTTCAGGAGCGCCGGCACATCCTCCGGCTTGAAGTTCGTAATCAGATTGCCGAACTGATCCACGCGCAGCACGATCCCTTTGATCGCGTTGCCGTTCGCTTTCGGTTTCGGGATGCCGAAACGGACAAAATCGGTGATCGGTTCGCCGAACGAAGCGGTTTGCCATGATTTCGTGAGCCACGCAGCCACCGGAGCAAAAATATCGCGGCCGTGAAAAGTTTTGCTGACTGGCTGGCGAAAATAATGCTCGGAAATAATATTCCAGACGTAAAGCGCTTCGGTCTGATCGTACACTGACGACAACACGCCGTTATCCGGCGCGACAAAATAGTGCGTGTCGCTCGCGACGAGGATCGGACGCCGCTCCGTGCCAACGCCCGGATCGACGACCACCACATGGACCGTGCGCGACGGAAAATATTTGTACGCCTGGCCGATGGTAAGCGCGCCGTCGAGAATGTCGTGCGGCATGACGCCGTGCGTGATGTCGACGATATTCACCTCAGGATTGATGCTGAGGATCACGCCTTTCATCGCGGCGACGAAATAGTCGCTCGTGCCGAAATCCGTGGTAAGAGTAACGATGGGACGCGTCAAGTTCCGCTCCTACGCCTAGGGCGCGGCGAAAAGTTCCGCGCTCCTATTGACGCTATCGAACGGCGCAGCGCGTGTCAAAGCCAACTGGCGCGGCTAGCGGCGAGTCAGTAATACAGCTAAGCGATAGTGAGGTGGTCTTGTAGTGGCGGCCTTGAACGCATTTGGTGTCCCGGTCGTCCCGTGCGACCTGGCAAGGCCGGCAGGTTTCATGCTTCGGCCCTTCTGCGTCAGGACAACGGAAACGCAGTCCGCTGAAGGTGGCCTTTACAAGCACTACTGCTCGATCAAATCGATCTGCCCTATGCCGCCGTGAACGGTCAGAGTGATCGTATGCGGCGTCTTTCCGTATGCGTCGTTCACGTAGGAGCCGGCCTCGTTGTGCAAGCCATCCGCGTTAATCGACCCGATCCCACCTGAGGCCTCGACGTGAACGCCCACGTCTTTCGGCAAATAAATCAATGCGTGGCCCACGCCTCCCTGAATCTCGCCGTCGAGATCCGATGTGCGCGGGCCCGTCAGGTAGAGGCGAAGCTCGCCCGCGCCAACGTTCGCGGTGAAATGCGTCACATTGAGGTTATCGAGATGAATATTTTCCTGGCCCGCCCCCAGACGAAGGTCCAAATCCATCGGCTGGTCGCCGCCCATGCGCAAATTCCATTCGTTCTCGTCGTGCCCCCAGTTGATGTGGCGCGAGTCCTGCCGAATGTTGAGCTGCCCTTGACCGCCCGAAACCGAATAATTCACGTCAGGTTTCCCGTCCGATGAATCGTAAGAGAAATCAGATTCGAGCAAACGACCCGACCCCGAATTGAGATTCAGTTGGCCGGCCGGCATGTCCAGGCTGACGCTCACCGTTTTTGCGCCGCCCAAATCGACCTGCTGCGAGTAGTGCGATATCTCGCCGCGCGGGTTCCATCCGCGATACCAGCTGTCGTTCCAGCCGCGTTCGCGCCAGCGCCCGCCGTTCCATGCGGCGAGGATAAAAAACACAAGAACGATGATCCACCCAACACCGACGCCGGAAATTGCCGGCGCTTGTCCCGGATGTTCCCGGTAGTAATAGCTGTCCCAAATTTTCCCCAAGCCGACGGCGATCAATATCACCGGCCAGAAATGCCAAATCGCCCAGAATGGATCGAACGTCGGATAGAGATTCAGCAGCAGAAAACAGATGCCCAGCACGATCAGCACGATTGGTCCTGCAAACGACCTGTGGTGTCGCGGCGGAAACGGCGGCGGTGGAGGAGGGGGTGCGCCCATCGGCGGAGCTGTCTGTGCCATGTTCACCTCTCGCTATCAAGATACGGATTCCGCGTCCAAAATGTTTCACCCTACGAAGTGAGTTGGGGGCGCCGATTCCCTGATTGGCGTCTTTGTCTTTGCTGAATTTGCGGATTATCCCCGTTGGCCGCTGCCGTAGGTTTTTACACCATCTGGGCCCTTGCGAAATCTTCGGGTAGCAGCTAGCGTCGAAATTGGAGATGAAGCAAGAAGACTCGCACCTGCGCGATGAGCGAGAGAAAAAGACGGAAGATGGAAAACAGAGACCGGAGCAGAAAAAGGAACCGCACGTCGATCGGTGAAAAATTCACCAATTCTACCCCTCAAGTCTGCCGAGTAGAAACGACCTTAATCTCCAATGAATCAATAAGATGCAATCTTCTACCCGTCAAATCTCCCGCCTTTGTGGAGGGCCGATTTTCGTGGCTAGAATGGGCTCGTTCATTGAAAAAAACCATCGCTTCGCGCCGCAGAGAGCGCATTCTTGACCACTTTTCGCCGAGCCGCTATTCTGAATCTTCCGAGGCTTAAAATTGCGCGTTTA
>JASHRM010000187.1 GCA_030037315.1 Candidatus Acidiferrales bacterium | reverse complement strand
TATCGTCATTACCTACCCATACGCCTGCCGTGATTTGCGGCGTGAAGCCGATGTACCAGGCGTCCGTGAAGTCGTTGGTTGTACCGGTCTTGCCTCCGGTGGGGCGCCCTAATTCTTTGGCGCGAACGCCTGTGCCGAATTGGACGACATCTTCGAGCATCGCAACCATAGAGTGGGCGACGTCCGGAGTAATAACGTCAATGACCTTAGGGCGCTCGTCCTCAAGAAGAGCGCCGTCGTATGTGGTGACTCGGCGAATAAAGTGCGGCTGGATATGTATTCCGTCATCGGGGAATACAGTGAACGCAGAAACGTGCTCGATCAAAGTAAGTTCGGAGGCGCCCAGCGCCAACGGCAAATAAGGCTGCAGCGGGCTGGTAATTCCGAATTTGCGGGCGAGCGCGATCGTATTCTCGATTCCAACTTTGTCCAATATGCGCACAGCGGGAACGTTACGGGAGTCGGCCAACGCCCGGCGCAGAGTGATGCGGCCCTCGAATTTTTCGTCGTAATTGTGTGGCGAATAACTCTGACCGCCGCTGGTGAACGTGACAGGTTCATCGACGACGGTATCAAACGGCGAAGCACCCTGAGAGAGCGCCTCCGCGTAGACATAGACTTTGAACGAGCTGCCGGTCTGGCGCAAAGCCTGAGTGGCGCGATCAAATTTCGATTGCTGGAAGTCGTAGCCACCGACCATGGCTTTCACTTCTCCAGTGGCATTGTCGATCGCGATGAGCGAGGCCTGGGCGGCCGGTCTTTGCTCCAATTCAACATCCGCTGCGGTGCCTAGAATGTTCTTTATCAGCACGACGACGAGGTCGCCCGGCTGTACGACATCCGTCACGACTTTGTGACCAGTCCATGCGAAATCCGCTGGTGTCAGGAAGGCGTGGTATGGCCCAACCTTTACCCAGGCAAAGCTCGGTTGGGCGGATGTGATAAGGCCGGTGATGTAATCACCTTTCTGAATGGGCGACTTCCAGTCGTCGCTCTGATACCGATCGAGCGTGCCCAATTTGTCGCGAAGAATGTTGGGCAGATTGCCGCGCCAGCCGTGGCGACGATCGTAGGCGTGCAGGCCGTCGCGAACGGCTTGATCCGCGGCTTTTTGCATCTGCACATTCAGCGTGGTGTAAACGCGCAGACCTTGCTCGTGCACGGCGGCGGTGCCATAGGTTCGCTCGAGATATTGGCGAATGTCCTCCACAAAATAGGGCGCCAAATCGTCGCGAAGGGATTCGATGTGCAAGCCCAGCGGCTGGCGGCTCGCCGCATCCGCTTCGGCCGCTGTGATTTTGCCGTCGTGCGCCATCAAGGACAGCACAAGGTTCCGGCGCGCCAAGGCGCGATCGGCATGACTGATCGGCGAATACACAGGGCCGCGGATGATGGCGGCGAGCGTGGCGGCTTCGGCTAGCGTCAGCTGCCCGACTGGCTTGCTGAAATAGTATTCCGACGCAGCCTCGAATCCGTAGTTTCCCGAGCCCAAATAAATTTGGTTGCAGTACATCGTCAAAATCTGATCTTTCGTGTAGTGACGCTCGATTTGCAGCGCGAGCATGACTTCCTGAATTTTGCGGCGGAAGTGCTTATCCGAACGATCGAGGAAAAGTCCGCCCGCAAGCTGCATCGTGAGCGTGCTGGCCCCTTCGGCTTTTTGGCCAGAGACCATGTCGTGATAGGCCGCGCCGAGGACCCGTGGAATGTCGACGCCCCAGTGCTGCTCGAAATGCTGGTCTTCTGTAGAAATGATGGCGTCTTTCAGTATTTTCGGAATCTGGTTGTAAGTAAGAAGAATGCGGCGCTGGAGAGCAAATGTGCCGATCGATTGGCCGTCGTCCGCGTAAAGCTCGGTTTCTACGACGGGGCGATAATCTTCAAGGGCATGAATCTCAGGCAGATCGCTCGAATAGACGAACAGGAGGCCAATCGCCGCGCCAACCCCTATGGACAGGATCACCAGGAAAATGAATGCGAGGCGGCCGAGCAGCGTCCCGCCGCCGATCTTCATGGTGGCGCGATAAAACCTTTCTTCCACGATGGGAACATTCTAGCGCACCGGCGAGCACGAAAATGCACAACCAGACGATCGGTTTCCCGAGTCAAATGAGGGAGATTGAATCGAATTATGAGGACAAATGCGCGCGCCGTTGTGAAACGCCGTCGCGAGGATCCGATTGGCAGCCGAAGAATGTCTTCAGGCTAGCGCGCGCTTCAGCTTCTTGGTTGTCTTAACGAGCTGCCGTCGAAGGGCTTCGACCTGCTTGGAAATGTCGTCGAGCTCGCCCTTGGCGATAATTCCGGCCTTGGCGATCTTATGAGCCGTGCGATCGGCCTTGCCGATTGCTGCACCAATCTTGCCTGCGGCCTTCGTAATTTTGTTCTTGCTGGCCATGGGAGTTCTGAACCTCCGTTTGGATTTGCGGTGCAGCATCGCACGCGCTTACATCCCTACACTGACATGGACAAACCCGGAATCAGGCCGTTGCAGGCGCGCAATACTGCTCGAAAGCACGCGTTAATTTGGCAGCAATGGTAAGCGGATCGCTGGTTTCGATGTCACGCCGCTCCATCATGAACGCCAGTTTTCCGTCGCGCATCAGCGCGATCGAAGGCGACGATGGCGGGTAACCGGTGAAATATTCTCGAGCGCGCGCAGTGGCTTCAGGATCCTGGCCGGCGAATACGGTCGTGAGAACCTCGGGGCGTATTTTGCCCTTCACAGCGTAGGCGATCGCCGGGCGCGCCTTGCCGGCGGCACATCCGCAGACCGAGTTCACGACAACGAGTACGGTGCGCTTTTCCTTTCCGAGCACCCCGTCCACGTCCGCGGCTGTGCGCAGCTCGCGAAAGCCGACTCGAGTCAAATCCTCGCGCATGTCTTTGACCATCTCTTCGGGAAACATTGAAACTCCTTTAGTTCGAGCCCGGTTTTGCCTTGCCAACTACAAGTGAACTATAGCACGAGAGTAATCGAGAAGCTTTGGTCTCGGGCGTTTGTCTTTATTCGCGCCACGACCGCGCTTGACGGCAGGTAAATCGCAAACTTATTCTCTGACCCACCGTGAAAACGAATTTTTTAGCGGCGGCGCTAATTCTTGCATCGGCTTGCCGTATCACCACCGTCTGTTGCGCAAATGGCATGCATTCGATTCCTGAGACGGAGCAGCAGGAGAAGCGATGCAATCGGGCGTGCATGGTGCGAATGATGGATTCATTCTTCGGCGCGATGCTGCGGCACGATGCGCGAGACCTGCCGCTTTCCGGCACCTTGAAAGCCACACTCAATGGCCGGCCTGCAACGTTCGAGGACGGGATTTGGAAAACGGCGAAGAGCGTCAAGTTCCGACTGAACGCAGTCGACCCCGAGAATGAGGAAGCCGCGACCGAAGCTGTGGTTCAAGATGATAGCGGCCTGGGGCTGATACTTGTCAGGTTGAGGGTTCGAGACAAAGAGATCGCCGAAGTGGAAATGCTAGCGCCGCAGCGTGGGGGTCCTCTCTACGCGCCTGAAAAGCTGATGATGCCGCCGCGGCTCTATCTGAAAAAAGTGCCGGACCCTGAGCGCGCGACTCGCTTGCAGTTGATTGCCGCAGCGGACAATTATTTTACCGCGTTGCAAACCGAAGGAACGCCTGCATATACACCGGCACCGCTCGCGCACGATGCGAATCGGTTTGAAAACGGCCTGCAGACGACGAATGTGCCATTCGCGTTATTTCACAAGCCAGCCGCAACAGCACAGCAGCAGATGGACGAGGCTTGGTTCAAGGGATGGACTGTAAAAGATCGAAGATTCCCGGTGCTCGATGAGGACCACGGCATCGTGCTGGGCCTTGCGCTCATGCAGGTGTCGCCGTCGCAGGCTGTCTTACTTGCCGAGCTATTCAAGGTTTCCGACTGGAAGATCCGGCAAGTACAAGCGGTGTTGGTGGGCGTGCCGCACGACGGTCCGACTGGATGGAATTAACGGGAAAGAAGGCTGCCGTAACCCACCGCCCGACCACTTAGGCCCAGAAGTCGAACGCCAGCCCAGAGTGCGTGCGGCAGGCTCGATACGACCGGCACTTTGCAGCGTTCTTCGAGCGGCTTGAGTATTTCGAGCGTCTTCAGCGCGCCGCAGGAAATGAGCAGCGCGTCCGCTTTCGGCGCCTTTTGAAATACGCCGGCGCTAAATTCAAAGAGTTCGTCTCGTGTGAGCGGCGGCCGATCTTCGAATCGCTCGATTCCCATGCCTTTCACGACGGCTACTGCAAATCCGGATTCGCGGAGAAACGTCTCAAGGCGCGCGTTGACTTCGTCGTTATAGGCAGTGGCTGCAGCGACTCGCTTGGCGCCAACGGTTTTTAGTCCCTCGACGATTGCAGTGCTCATCGTCGTGCAAACTAAGCCAGTAACTCTCGTGATCTGCTGCTCGAGGCGCTCGTTGAAGGCGGCGCCTTTGTAAAAAGTTAGCGAAGTGCCCATCACGTCGATGGCTTGCGCACCTTGCAGGGCAAGTTGCTGGGCCGCAGGAACAATGTGGTCCACGACTTCGTCGTAGCCTTCGGGCGTCATCCGTTCGAGACCCACACCGAGCGCCAGAAATTTTACTCCGTGCGGATACATCAAATGGGCTTCGGGTGGAACTGGAGTGTTGGCAGGAGGAAAAATCAGCCCGAGAACGGGATCCGTGGCGGCTTCCGTGCCGATGCCGAATGTGCCGACCGCAGTAGCCGCGGATGCGATCTTTAGGAATTTGCG
>JASHRM010000186.1 GCA_030037315.1 Candidatus Acidiferrales bacterium | reverse complement strand
GTATCCGGGGATGGTGCGGCAACTGGAGCGGGATCTGCCCGAACTGCTGCACTTTTTTGTGCTCCCGGTGCACCTGTGGCGGAAGCTGCGCACCACCAATGTGATCGAGCGTTGTTTCGTCGAAGTGCGCCGACGAACGCGGCCCATGGTCGTGTTCACCAACGTGGAAAGCGTGGAGCGGATCGTCTATGCGATTTTCAGTCGTTTTAATGAGGACTGGAAAACCCACACCCTCGAACTATTTACACAAGCAGCTTGACGTCACCCAACAAAAGAAAGTCGCCGCGTCCAATTCCCCAGAAGCTCACTCACTATCTCGCAAGCGGCTTTCCCGCGAGCCACGCATCGCCGTGCGCGTAAAGCAATTCGACCTCCGGCCCCGTCAGCCCCGGCATGTCCATCTTGATTTTGTAACCGACCAGGGTTTGCAAATACGCGAGATGGCGATAGCCTTCGCGGAAGCTCATCAAAAGCTTCTGATCCAGATTGAGTTTCGCAGCTGGATCGACGGGGTCCATCCGGTCTTTTTCGTAAATCGGCTGTCGTAGCACAAAGCCCCAGCGTCCATTCCGCTTCTCGAGAAAATCGTAAAAGCGCCCCGTGCAAAGCACGTCGCAAAGCACATCGTGGACCGGCGCGCGCTGCGAAATCGTCATCTTGGTTTGCGCAATGGCGCGATTTCCGCGCACGTCAATCGTGCTGCCGCCCTGAAAATGCAGGATACGGACTCCCTTCGCGAATCCCTGCTTGCTCATTTCAATAAATTCGTCGGCGGTGCCCTGCGTCCATGTGGCCATCATTCGGCCATCGTCGTGCCAAAGGCTGCGAAATTCTTTCCATCGCAGCGCATCGCGCCACAGAATCCAATTGTCGATCATTTCGCGAATAATAAGCCGCTCACTCACTTCGTCGGTCATCGTTGAACTCCCATTTCGAATCGCAACTGCCGCCGCAGTTTATACCCAATCGTCGAAAATTATACGTTTCCTGCCCCCGCTCGCGTCGTATGATGCCAAGCCGCGCGACGATTGATGCGGCGCCACGCGCGCGTGAATACATGGCCAGCGATGTTCGCACCAACCGAATAACAACTCCACGTAGGACGAAAGCCTGGTACTCCCAGCTTTGGCTTTACGTTTTGCTCGGGATGATCCTCGGCATTGCGCTCGGCAAGTTTTATCCCAACGCTGCCGTGCGGATGCAGCCCTTCGGCGACGGCTTCATCAAGCTGATCCGCATGTTGATTGCTCCAATCATTTTCTGCACCGTGGTCCACGGAATCGCCCGCATGGCGAATCTCGCTCGCGTGGGACGCGTCGCACTGAAGGCCATCGTCTATTTCGAAATCCTCACTACGATCGCCCTGATCCTCGCACTCGTCGCAGTGAATGTGTGGCATCCCGGGCGCGGGATGAACGTGGATCTTTCGCACGTCGATACATCTGCCGTGAAAACCTATGTGGCTCATCCGGAAAATGCCAGCGTCACGCAATTCCTGATGAATATCATTCCCGGCACATTCGTCGGCGCGTTCACCGACGGAAACGTGCTGCAAATTCTGCTGATTTCCGTGCTTTGCGCCTTCGCTCTCACGCAAATCGGCCCGCGCGCCAAGCCGGTGGTCGATTTCATCGAGTCCGCCACGCAAATGCTTTTCAAGATTGTCGGGATTGTGATGTGGACCGCCCCAATCGGAGCTTTTGGAGCAATCGCCTTCACAGTCGGGAAATTCGGAACAGGTTCCCTGCTCTCGCTTGGCAAACTGCTGGGAGGCTTCTACGTCCTGTGCCTCATCTTCATTTTCGCCGTCCTGGGACCGGTGGCCGCGTGGTGCGGCTTCAGCCTGATCAAACTGATCCGTTACATTCGCGAGGAACTTCTGATCGTTCTCGCAACGACCAGCTCTGAAACGGTCCTGCCGCAGCTGATGAAGCGACTCGAAGATCTCGGCTGCGAAGAAACGATCGTCGGCCTGGTGATTCCCACCGGCTACTCATTCAACCTGGACGGTACCTGCCTCTATCTCGCCACCGCCGCCATATTCCTCGCGCAAGCCACCAATACCCATCTTGGTCTCTGGCAGCAACTCGGCCTGCTTGCGGTTCTGCTTCTCTCATCGAAAGGAGCTGCAGGAGTGGCCGGAGCAGCGTTTGTGGTTCTGGCTGCGACGATCGCGTCGACTGGAACCATCCCGGTCGCGAGCGTCGCTCTAATCCTCGGAATTCACCGGCTCATGTCGGAAGGATTGACGCCGACCAATGTTGTGGGCAACGCCGTCGCCACGATCGTCGTTGCCAAGTGGGAAAACGCACTCGATGAACGCCAGCTGCACGCGGCTCTCGATCAAGGACCGAGCACCGCAGCCGCCTCCGCCAGCATTCCCGCCTGAAATCAGAATATCGGCTAATTCTTCGCGGTGGCCTTCGCGCTCGAATTTAGAATTCTGTCGAGTCGGTCCAGCACTTGCATTGCCGTGAAACACTGCTGGACGCTGGCGTTCGGCTCACGCTTCTCTTTGATCGCCGAGAAAAATTCGCGGTCCTGCAGCTCAATGCCGTTCATCGACACATCGACGTGGCTCAAATCGATTTTCTTATCCTCGCCGTCGACCACATCATCGTAGTAAGCCTGATAAGTTCCGTTGTCGCAGATATAGCGGAAGCGCGTGCCCAGCGGTCCTTTGTTGTTGAACGAAAGCGAAAGCGTGCAGATCGCGCCGGACGGCACCTTCATCACAATGCCCATATCCATCGCGATTTTCAGCTCTGGGTGCATCGGCCCCTGCACCGCGTAGCAATCCGAAACCAGCTCGCCCGTCTGATATTGGAACAAATCGACCGTGTGGCATGCGTGGTGCCACAGCAAATGATCGGTCCAGCTTCGCGGCTTTCCGGCGGCGTTCATATTCGTGCGGCGGAAAAAATAGGTCGTCACGTTCATCTGGAGCACTTTCAGTTCGCCCGCTTTGATCTTTTTGTGAACGTACTGATGGCTCGGATTGAAGCGCCGCGTGTGTCCGCCCATGCAGACCACGCCCATTTCTTTCTGCGTTTTCACGAGCGCTTCCGCATCAGCCAGCGAGTCGGAAATCGGAATCTCGATTTGGACGTGTTTGCCCGCGCGCATGCACTGAAGCCCCTGCGACGCATGCATCGGGGTCGGTGTCGCCAAGATCATCGCTTCGAGGCCCGGTTGCTTCAGGCTCTCGGCCAGATCGCCCGTCCAGTGCGGAATCTTGAATTTCTTCGCGACTTCCTCAGTGCCCGCCGGATTTCCGCCGGTCAGTGTGATCACTTCAATGCCCGGGATTGCCTGGATCGCCTCTAGATGTTTTTGGCCAAACGCGCCTTGCCCCGCCACGCCAACTTTCATGTCTTTGCCCTCACTTCCAATCTCGCGCGAGTCACGATATCACAGCCCAGTCGCTCCGCGAACGAACGTCTAGGCGAGCGGCAGGCTGACCTCGCGAATCGCTGTCCAAAAAGAAAGCCTGCGGTACCCGAAAGTGCCGCAGGCTCAATCGCGTTATTCCGGAATTGCAGCTGTTAGTGCGTCGCGCTGCTCGGCTGTCCGATCTGATTCTTTTCGGCTCGCAGCTTCCGCAACTCGGAGTGAATGCGGATCACAGCCATCCACATTCCCAGTGGATGCGCGCCCGCTTCGACCAGCGGATGCACCTGCCCGTCGCGGAATTTCTCGATGTCGTCATCCTGCAGCGTTTCGAGCACCTTCGCCTCGTCAGGCGTCATGCCGTATTCCTTCGCCACGGACGGCAAATCGTGAATCAGCCGCAGCCGCAAATCGCGCTTGAACCGGCTGTCGTAGAGCACCTTATTCAACTTATAGGCCGATGGCGACGGATGCTTGTAAAACTCATATCCGCCCTTGAATTCGTACTTCTTCGAAGCTTCCTGCCCCTCTTTCGACGGCCCCGCCCCCTTGAGCGGAATAAATCGCAACACCGCGTGGCCGTGATGCCAGGTCGGTTGATACGTCACAAGCTCGCCCTTGTGATTTCCGATCGCGCCAAACATGATCATCCACGAAAGCAGCTCCGTATTACCCACTTCGTCGAGCTGCTCGTTCGTCAGATTGATCAGCGTATCGAGATTTCCCTTCTCGATCTCCGAAATCGCCCAGTAGTCGAAATCGAAATCCGGCTTCGGATATTTCCACGTGCCCGGAAAGTGCGACATGCCCCCGCTGGCCACGATCGCCACATTCTCAGGCCGGCTCGCGATCACTTTCCCGATCGCCCTCCCCAGCTCGGCGCAGCGCTTCGCTGTTGGCAGCGGCGGAAGATACGCGTTGACGAAAATCGGAACGACTGGAATTTTCCGTCCCTCGATCACCCATTCGTAAACGGCCGCAAACGCGTGCCCTAGCACCGCATCCTGCGAATAGCCGAGGTCGAAACCCATTTTCATCAGCTTATCGAGCAGATCCTCGGTGAGCGCTTCGTGGATTTTCAGTTCGTATTTGCGCCCCGCGAATTCCGCGTGCGAAAACTCGCCCGACAAAATCGCGAACGTCGGCACCGAGCTCAAAAAGAATGTCTCGAGGTGGTCGCTTCCGATTACGATCACCGCATCCGGCTTCGTTTCCTCGAGCTCCTTGCCGATCTGCCGCATCGCGGCGATGTCGGCGTCAAGCTGCTTCGGATCTTCGCTCGGCGGACGGTCAAAGAGCTGCGGTGCGTGAACGGTGGCGAATGCTCCGACAATCTTTCCCATGTTAGTTACCTCGTTTCGATCCGATTAGGACGCGCCTCAGCCGCCCTCGCTCATTCAACGAACGATTGCCCAAACCTGCTCTCTTCTCATTATAACTCTATGCGTTTCTTGGAGATTGTTGCGAAATGACCGGACTTCGTCAAGGGGGGCTAGCTTCGTGCGCGAAGCTCCAGTGGAGCGCGAGGTTTACCCGCGTGCGGCGGGAATCTGCTCTTGTCGTTGAACCAACCGTGTTGCCTACGACGTGAACGGATCAGCCTTTTTCAGGTCGATGTCGAGTTCCTTGATCGCTTTCTCGACCACGGACGCCTGGATCTTCCCGTCGCGCAGCAATTCATGCAGCGTGGCCAGCACGACGAACCGTGCATCCACTTCAAAGAAGTTTCGCAGCGACGCCCTAGTTTCGCTGCGCCCGAATCCATCCGTGCCAAGCGACGCGACGCGCTTCGGCATCCAGCGGCTCACTAGATTCGGCAGCGCCTTCAGATAATCCGTCGCGGCAACGAATACGCCCGGCGCATCCCCCAGGCATCGCGTCAAGTACGGCACGCGCGCTTTTTCGGTGGGATGCAACATGTTCCAGCGCTCTGTCTCAATCCCGTCGGTGTAAAGCGCCTTGTAGCTCGTTACGCTCCAAACGTCCGCGGCGACTCCGTACTTTTCCTCCAGGATTTCCTGCGCCTTGATCACTTCGCGCAAAATCGCGCCGCTGCCCAAAAGCTGTGCGCGCAATTTCGACTTGCCGTTGCCCGCCGCTTTGTACTTGTACATGCCCTTCAAGATTCCGTCGCGTGCGCCTTCCGGCATTGCCGGCATCGCGTAGGGCTCGTTCATCACAGTGATGTAGTAGAAGATGCTTTCGCCATCCACGTACATCCGCTTGATGCCGTCTTCGATGATCACGGCAATTTCGTACGCAAACGCCGGATCGTACGCCTGAAGCGTTGGAATCGGCAGCGCCAGCACGTGGCTGTTGCCGTCCTGATGCTGCAAGCCTTCGCCGGCAAGCGTCGTACGTCCCGCCGTGCCGCCCAGCAAGAATCCTCGGCAGCGCGTATCCGCCGCGGCCCAGATCAAATCGCAAACCCGCTGGAGGCCAAACATGGAGTAGAAAATGAAAAACGGAATCGTGTTGATGCCGTGCGTCGCATACGCCGTGCCCGCCGCGATGAATGACGACATCGATCCGGCTTCCGTAATCCCCTCTTCCAATATCTGCCCGTCTTTCGCCTCTTTGTAATAAAGCAGCGTGTTCATGTCCACGGGTTCGTAGAGCTGCCCGCGACTGCTGTAAATTCCCACCAGCCGGAAGAGTGACTCCATGCCGAACGTGCGCGCTTCGTCCGGCACAATCGGCACAACCAGCTTGCCCAGTTCCGCGTCGCGCAACATTTTTCGCAGCATCCCGACGAACGCCATCGTCGTCGAAACTTCGCGCCCTTCGCTTCCGGTCAAAAACTCGTCGAAAAGATCGCCGCGTTTCGGCGACAAGGGCTTCGCGCGCACCGCGCGCTTGGGAACGTATCCGCCGAGCTCCTGCCTGCGTGCGCGCATGTATTTCATTTCGGGGCTATCGTCCGGCGGGCGGAAGAACGGCACGTTCGCAATCTGATCCTCTTTGATATCCAGGCCGAACCGCTCGCCGAAATGCCGCACCGTATCCTCGTCGACCTTCTTCTGCTGGTGAGTGACGTTCCGGCCCTCGCCGGCCTCGCCCAGGCCATAACCTTTGATCGTCCGCGCCAAAATCACCGTCGGCGAGCCTTTATGTTCCACCGCAGCTTTGTACGCGGCATAAACCTTCTTCGGATCGTGGCCGCCCTGGCGCATCGCGTGCAGCTGATCGTCAGGAATGTTTTCGACCATCTTCAGCAGCCGCGGATCAGAACCAAAAACGTGTTCGCGAATGTAGGCGCCGGACTCCACTACCAGCTTCTGATACTCGCCGTCGACCATTGCGCCGAGCCGCTTAGCCAGCAATCCCTCCGAATCCTGTTCAAACAGTGGATCCCAATCCGATCCCCAGAGAACCTTGATGACGTTCCAGCCCGCGCCTCGGAACGCTGCTTCGAGTTCCTGCACGATGCTGCCGTTGCCGCGCACCGGTCCGTCGAGCCGCTGCAGGTTGCAATTGATTACGAAGATCAAATTGTCCAGATTTTCGCGTGACGCCAGGGTGATTGCGCCCAAGCTTTCCGGCTCATCCGTTTCGCCGTCGCCCAGAAACGCCCAAACTTTCGCGTCCGTTTTCGGCTTCAATCCGCGATCTTCGAGGTAGCGATTGAAGCGAGCCTGATAGATCGCCATGATCGGGCTTAGGCCCATCGAAACCGTGGGGAACTCCCAAAAATCCGGCATTAGCCACGGATGCGGATACGACGAAAGTCCACCGCCGGCTTTCAGTTCGCGCCGAAAATTCTCTAGTTTCTCCGCGGGAAAACGCCCTTCGAGGAACGCGCGCGCGTAAACGCCAGGCGCCGCATGGCCTTGGAAGTAAACCGTGTCCCCTTCGAAATCCGGCGTCCGCGCTCGGAAAAAATGATCGAACCCGACTTCAAAGAGAGTCGCCACCGACCCATATGTAGAAATATGGCCGCCAATGTTGTGCTCCACGCGATTCGCGCGAACCACCATGGCCATCGCGTTCCAGCGCACCAAGCTCTTAATCTTTCGCTCGATTTCTTGATTTCCGGGGAATGGTGGCTGCTGGCTGAGAGGGATTGTATTCAGGTAGGGAGTGTTGGCCGTGAATGGTACTTGTACCCCGTAGGCTCGTGCGCGATTGCGAATCTCCTGCAGGATTCGGGAGGCAAGTCCGGGCTTGCCTTGCTCTACGAGAGCGTCAAACGACTCAATCCATTCCCAAATCTCTTCAAGTTCTTCAACATCGGGCGGCTGAATTGCGGGGTGTACGGCCATGGCCTCAGACCTTCCTAAGTTAGGATTCCCACTGCATTGTGTTTGGTTGTCATAGCCAGTATATACCTCATCTGATCGGAGAATTGGTGAATCGGTGCCTTAATTTTCGATTGTTTCTCGTTATCGCCACGATTTCCGTTTTGAATCATCCGGATTTCGTAGCGGGGGTCTTGAGCGTATATAGAAATCCCCTCAACCGCCAGAAAACAAACATCGGGAACATTTCTAATCGAGACCGTTGCGAGGCACGTTCAAGTCTCAATCCTCCGGTTTCTCACGGTGGACTGTGTCGCGCGACTTCGATACAGTATGCCGTTCTCCGAACAGCATCAGGCAGTCTTCGTTGTATTTCGAATACTTGCGCCAAGGAGATTACTTGAAGTGAAAATT
>JASHRM010000185.1 GCA_030037315.1 Candidatus Acidiferrales bacterium | reverse complement strand
CTCGAAAGGACGGGGTGAAGTAGCCTTCGCCGTTCGGCTTCAGTCCATCTTCACCGGGCACATGTTGCCGCTGAATGGCAAGGTCTGGCGTGCGAAAGAGAGGAGCGAGCAGGCGCGAAAGCGAAATACCCGCCCCAAACCCGGCGGAGTAGCAACACGCCATCGCTTTGGGCCGCTGCAGAGACCTCGGAATCACGAGTGACGATTAGGAGGAAGCCATGGCATTGATCAAAAGACCTCCGGAGACAATCGAACGCCGCATTCGCCTTGAAGAACCGGTGAGCCGCCTGCTCGACGACTACTGCCGATTTGTCGACTGCACGCCTGATTATGTAACCAATTTCGCTCTGAGAAAAATGCTCGCGCGCGATCCGGAATATAAGAGGCGGAAAGCATCCGAGAACGCATCGCTGACTGTGAAGGAGTCCCCCGCTGTCGCGCACACGCAACGAACTCCATGATCCAGCGTCTACTCCATTCTCGGAATCTCATTGCTTCCGTGTTTGCGGCCGCTACAGGCCTCCTGTTCTATTTCAAGCTGCCTTTCCCGGAAGGCAATCTGTTTCTCGAACTCACTTATCTCTGGGCGCGCCCCGTTTTCTTTGGATCAAAGTATCTTTACATCCTATTTCTATACACCACGCCATACATCGCATATTCGATTCTGCTGTCGGGAATCTACATCTACGCACTCAAGATTCCCACGAAGAAACGGGCTGGTCGGCTCCCTGCCTATCCCGACCCTCGAGCGCGCGACAATCTGTATCTTGTGCTCGGCGAAATTCATCACGCCCGAATCCCGGGACCTTCCGAGTCCCCGCGCTGGCTTATGATTCCCGAAAAAGGCCTGTTCACCGGCATCGCCATTTTTGGTGCCATTGGCTCAGGCAAGACGACTTGCTGCATCATTCCATTCGCCGAACAAATCCTCGCCTATCGGGCCGCCGAGGAAGAGAAGAAAATCGGCGGGCTCGTGCTGGAGGTCAAAGGGGACTTTTGCCACAAGGTAAAAAACATCCTCGAAAAGAACGGCCGCGAGCGCGACTACGTTGAAGTGAGTCTCGATTCTTCGTACCGCTACAATCCGCTACACAACGACCTCGATGCCTATGCCTTGGCGTACAGCATCGCGTCTCTGCTCAACAACCTTTTCGGCAAGGGCAAAGAACCCTTCTGGCAGCAGGCCTACACCAACCTTGTTAAATTCATCATCCTTCTGCACAAGGTTGCCTACGACTATGTCACCCTCTTTGACGTTTATGAATGCGCCATTTCACCGGACATTCTTGAACGCAAGATTCACGACGCAGAGCGGCGGCTCGAGGAGCGCTATTTTTTCCTCTTGTCACCGGACGACTTCCGGACCCACGTCGCCGATCTCAAGCTCTTTGATTTCACCTTCGATGAAGACATGGGAGCGTACCGCACAGAGGAAACGCCCGGGCTGCGCCGCTTCCTTGAAACGCATTCGATCCCGTTTGAATGTCTGAGTGAAGCGGGTTTTGATGAGATCGATCCCCGGCGATACGAACAGCTTGAGGCGGTGAAAAGATGGTTTTACAACGACTGGCGCCGCATCGAGCCGAAATTGCGCACATCGATCATCGAGGGGATTTCAGTTTTCCTGTCGCTTTTCGACGATAATCCCACTGTCAAGCGCACCTTCTGCCCGCCAGCGGAATGCTACGATTCGCAAGCCAATCGAGACCATCGGTTTGGAACTCCTCTCCCGTCCTTCGCCTGGCTCATCGAGAATGGCAAGGTCTGCGCCCTAAATTTTCCGGTGGCCATGAACCCTGGCTTGGCCCGCGCACTGGGAGTGATGATGAAGCTCGACTTCGAGCGCGCAGTGATCAGCCGGATTCCGCACATCGAGGCTCATCCGGAACGGCACTTCCGCCAGACTCTTTTCTTGTGTGACGAATATCAACACTTCGTCACCATCGGCGAGAACGAGCCCACCGGTGATGAAAAGTTCTTCAGCCTTTCGCGGCAGCCGAAATGCATTTCCATCATCGCGACGCAAAGCATCAGTTCCCTGAAATCCTCCGTCCCCGGCGAAGCCTGGCGCACGCTCCTCCAAACGTTCCGGACAAAGATCTTCCTTTCGCTTTCCGATGACTTCTCAGCGAAGACGGCCAGCGAGCTTTGCGGACGCGAAGATCAGCTCAAGACGAGTTACAACCTCTCAGAGAGCGGCCACAACGCAACGGTCAGCTTGCTTACAGGCAAGGCGATCTCACACCGGGCGAACCTTTCAGCGTCCAAGAGCTATTACCCTTACTCGGACTTTCGTTTCGATACCAAGACGTTCACCGAACTCAAGAACGCGCAGGCCGTCGTAATCGCCTACGATGGCTTCAACCCCATAGCGCCGGCATTCTGCTACCTCAAACCTTATTACAACGATCCAAACGTCAGCTATTTCCAGCAACTTGCCGAAGGAAGGCTCCAATGAACGGATTTGAAACCATCCTGCCGTTTCTAAAACCGATCGAGAATCTGATCCTCGATGACACCGTCAGTGAAGTCATGATCAACGGTGCGGAGTCCGTGTTCGTTGAGAGGCAAGGCGTCCTTGAACAGATCAAGGGCGTGACGCTAGGTGAGAAAGCGCTGATGGTGGCGGTGCGCAACATCGCCCGGCGGCTAGGCGACGATATCTCGGAAGCAAAACCGATTCTCGATTCACGACTCCCCGATGGAAGCCGCGTGGCGGCCGTGATTCCGCCTTGCAGCTTGCGCGGCGTCACGCTAACGCTTCGCAAGTTCAGCCGTCGCCTGTTCGCGATCGACGATCTGATTGCCGCAGGGACTCTCGATC
>JASHRM010000184.1 GCA_030037315.1 Candidatus Acidiferrales bacterium | reverse complement strand
CTCGTCCACGAATTAGACGTCCTCGTCGGCAGCCTCGAAAAAGGTGTCTTCGAATGGGTCGAAGTTCCCTGCCCTGCGAAAATGTCTGAAGTCGTGGCGAAATACGATCCCGAAGCGCTGACGAAACGCCTCAAAGCAGTTTCCGCCTCTCGCTGGGATGAAGAAATGCCCTGCATGTGGGAAGGCAAGGAAGTCATGCGCCAAAACGGCTACGATATGGCCTGGGGATTTTTATTCGATCATATCCATCACCGTGGACAACTCACTACATACCTGCGGCCCATGGGTGCAAAAGTCCCTGCGATCTACGGGGCGAGCGCCGACGAGCAAATGCAAGATTAAATCCTCGGTGTGCGGAGCGGCATTGTGAGCCGCTCGCCATCGATTCAGTTGCGCCAATATCTTCCGCACGATTTCGAAGCCCTCTACGACATAGATCAGGCGTGCTACGAGCCCACCATCGCGTATTCGCGCCGCGAGATGCGCAATTACCTGCGCTTTCCGGGCGCCGATTGCATCGTTGCGCAATGGGAAAAGAAACTCGTCGGCTTCATCATCACCGCGCATGAAGAAACGTGGGCATACGTCATTACGATCGACGTGCTCGAGGCTTATCGCCGCCATGGAGTCGGCACTTTGCTACTGCGATCAGCCGAAGAAAAGCTGCGCTCGGCCGGCGTGCGCGTGGTAGGGCTCGAAACGGCAACCGACAACGCTTCCGCGATTGCCTTCTGGCAAAAGCACGGCTATCGTAAGCGCGTCGTCAGAAAGAATTATTACCCAGGTGGGCGCGACGCATTTTCCATGACGAAACTGCTGGAATGAAATTGCGGTAGCCGGTGTTACCGAAGCCTTTCGCCGCTCCGCGAAATTCAATCCATTCGAGCCTCGACCAGTAAGGTGGAATACTGCTCATGTCCCTCTGGCACGTAATTGTGCTCGCCATTGTGCAAGGCTTCGCCGAACTTCTGCCCGTATCGAGCTCCGCGCACGTGATTGTGGCCGAAAAACTGATGGGTATGGACGCGGCCTCTCCCGAAATGACTCTGCTGCTCGTCATGCTGCACACCGGCACGATGTTTGCCGTGATCGTTTACTTCTGGCGCCGCTGGAGCCGCACATTTTTTCAAAGCGCCGCCGCCTTCAAGACATTCATCGTGGCGTTGATTGTGGCAACGGTGCTGACGGGCATCGTCGGAGGCGGGATCACGGAATCTATCGAGAAAGTTTGGCTGCGGCATCAGGCGCACGCGTGGGTCGAGCAACTCTTTGACCGGCTCGACTTGATCGCAGCCGCGCTCGCCGCCGCCGGGATACTGATCCTGATCTCAGGCCTGCTCGAAAAGCGCCGGGCGCATGCGCAGGAATCCAATTCCGCGATCACATCCCGAGAAGCTGCCTGGATTGGCGGCGTGCAGGGATTGTGTCTTCCTTTTCGCGGCTTTTCGCGTTCGGGCGCCACGATTTCGACAGCGCTGCTCCTCGGCATTCAGAAAATGCGCGCCGAGGATTTCAGTTTTGCGCTCGCCGTGATTCTTACGCCGGTTGCCATCGGGCGAGAGGGCTTGCGACTGGTTCAAGCGCACCACGGAGAGCTCGGCGCGGCAGTCCGCTCTTCTATCGGCATCAGCCTGCTCGGTGCGCTCTTCGCATTCATCGCCGGCTTGCTTGCGCTGAAATGGCTGAGCCGCTGGCTCGAAGAGGGCCGCTGGTATTGGTTCGGGATCTATTGCCTGATCGCTGCCGGCGTTGTCGGCTACCTCTACCACATCGGATACTGAGCTGACGCCTCTCAGGGCCGTTGCGAAATAGGATTTCTCGGCTGACGAAGAACCAAAAGAGATTGCGGCCCAAATTCCGCAACACTATTATGAAAGCCCAGCTTTGCGTGAGAGCCCCGTTCGCTCACCCGTAGGATTTGATGGCCGCCCAGCGTCCTTGGACTGTCGCCCGCATCGGTTCCCCTCGCAGGTGATCGGTCCGCGACCCAAAATCTTCTGGCCGGCCTGGAACACTGCTCGGGAATGGCCCAGGAAGACACAACTCGCGAAGTCGATCGTTTCATTCTGGAAGAAATCGAAAGCGTCCCTCACTTGGAGGCGTTGTTACTGATCTGGAGGCGCAGGCCCAAGCGCTGGACAGTAGAAGATCTAGCACAATCTCTTTACGTCAAGCCCGAAATCGCATCGCAGATTGTCGAGGATTTGAGAACCAGAAAGTTGATGGCTTCAGAAAGCGAAGCTTACTTCTACGAATCGGACCGGGCCCGAGACGCGTTGCTTGAAGAAGTCGACAAAGCATATAAGAGCCAGCTAGTGCGAATCTCCAATATGATCCACTCCAAGGCCTCGCAGTCGGTGCGCGAATTCGCTCGCGCGTTTAGGTTTAAGTAGGGACTAACCATGGCTACTGCGGTTTACATCCTGGGGGCTCTCGTCATGTTTTTGTGCGGCGCGCTTCTGCTGCGCGCCTACGCGCGAGTCAGAAAGCGGCTTCTACTATGGAGCGGTCTGTGCTTCCTGGGATTGGGGCTGGCGAATGTTGTCGTATTTCTAGATCTCGTCGTTTTCCTGCAGACGGATCTGTATCTGGTCCGGCTCGGAACCGCAGCGGCCGCTATGTTGCTGCTCGTTTACGGCTTGATTTGGGAAGGCAACAAGTGATCGCCGCATTCCTGCTCGGCATAATCGCGACCTGCTCACTGGCGGCAGCCCTGTTCTTTCTGCGTTTCTGGCGCGAGACGCGCGACTCGTTGTTTCTGGCGTTTGCCGTGGCGTTTTTTATCGAAGGCCTGAATCGAACTTCCACGCTGATTCTGAAACAGCCGAACGAGTATACGCCGTGGGTTTACGTCGTGCGGCTTTTCGCCTTCTTGATTATTCTCGCCGGAATTCTGAACAAAAATCGCCGCCCTTCCGGCTAGGTCCGAAGTCTGCGTCCCAGTCCTTCGCGCACCGTGGCTAAGTGCCGACGTGGCCGATACGAATATTCGAGAGCTGATGCAGCAATCCGAACACGTTCAACAACCAGAGCACCACAACGATTACGACCACCGCGTTCAAAATCCCTTTGATGGTGCTCTGCATCGGAATGAATCGATTGATGAGCCAAAGAATCACACCGACGACGATCAGCACTAGAAGAACCTGTATTAATGGCATGAGCTTCAACCTCCTCCCGGGCGAAAAGCCGCGTCGGGTCTCAAATTAAGACACGGAAATGATAGAAACCGGCGCGACTGGCGGTCGATACAGTGAACCATCTAGAATGGGCACGGGATGCGGCCTAGCATAGGCCTCGCTTTTGGAAACATTCGCTTCGTTCTTGTTGCTTGGCAGCGCCGGTTGTTTGTTATAGTCGCTGCCGTCCTCGCGTTCCTCCGAATGGGCCACGCGCGATAGCGCCCGCGCGTCCCAGGCAAGAGCGAGAACCTTCCCCTATTCAGCCGAGCGGAGCATCGCGCGGGCTAGACGGAGATTTTTCGTGCGCGTTCTGACACCAACCGAAAACAAGCGGCTCAACGAGCTGATCGGCTTCGTGGGCCTGAGCATCGCCATTTTGCTGGCGCTGAGTCTAATCTCGTATTCGCCCGCCGATGGATCTTTCAACGTGTCTGCGCCAGCCGGCGCCGCAGGCGCCACGCGCAATTGGATCGGACCCGTTGGCGCGCATCTTGCGGACGGATTCTTCCAGCTTTCGGGGTACGCAGCGTTTCTTTTCCCTATTGGGATTTTCATTTTGGCGATGCGCTGGTTCCGCAGCCAGCAAATCGAAGCGCCAATCGCAAAAATCGCGGGCTTTGTGCTGCTGCTTTCGTCAGCTTCATCGGAGTTGACCCTGCTCCACGTTTGGGACGTGCGGCACGCGCTGCCTCCCGGTGGTTTGCTTGGCACCGTGCTCGCCGAAGCGCTGCGCGCCGCCTTCAATCCCATTGGCGCGAATTTGGTTTCTGTTGCGATGCTGCTGGTTGCGTTGTTCATGACCACGCGATTTTCGTTCCGGCTGGTAGCCAGCTGGATGCGGCAGCCGATCGCGCCCGAAGGAATTGTCGGCAAGTATTTCGCGCGGCTCAAAGAATGGCGTGAAGCACGCGAAGCAGCGCACCTTCGCAAGAAGGTGGAAGAAATCAAGTTTGCGGGCAGGCCCCCTGTCATGCAGCAGCGCGTTTCGGCCAAAGAACTGGACGAGGAACAAGAACAGGAGCCATCGAAATCCGTCGTCACGATGGAGTTCGATGAGCCTGCACAAGGCGAACGCGGTCCGGCGGTGATTCAATTCCACGAGCCTGAAACTCCGCCTGCGCCCAAAAAACGCGCGTCTGAGCCTAGAATTTCTCTCGGCAAAACCAACTTTCGCTTGCCCTCGCCTTCGCTGCTGCATACCGCGGAGCGCAGCGAGAAGATGGACGAATCCGAGCTGAAGGAATGCGCACGGGCGATCGAACAAAAATGCGCGGAATTTGAAGTCGGCGGCCACGTGACGCAGATCAATCCCGGACCGGTGGTCACCACGTTCGAATTCAAGCCCGAAGCCGGAATCAAGTACAGCCGTATCACGGGCCTTGGCGAGGATTTGTGCCTGGCGCTGCGCGCCGAGTCGATTCTGATCGAGCGCATCCCGGGCAAATCGACCGTGGGCATCGAAGTTCCCAACGCGCGTCGCGAAACCATCGCTCTGCGAGATGTGATCGAATCGCCGGAATTTTCGCATTCGCAGTCGAAGCTTACGATTCCCCTCGGCAAGGATTTGATCGGCCGGATTCGCGCCACCGACCTAACGCAGATGCCGCACTTGCTGATTGCGGGCTCGACCGGAACCGGCAAGAGCGTCTTCATCAATTCCCTGCTGATGGGCATGCTCTTCAAAGCAACTCCGGACGAGCTGAAACTCGTGCTCGTCGATCCGAAGCGGCTCGAGCTTGGCCTCTATGCGGAGATTCCGCATCTTTTCACACCTGTGGTGACCGACGCGAAAGTGGCCGCGAATGTTTTGCGCAATGCGACGCGTGAAATGGAGCGCCGCTTGAAACTGCTCGCGCAGCGCGGAGTTCGCAACATCGATCAATACAACCGTACGTTCGAAAAGGGCCAATCGCTTTCGCTTTTCGAAAATGTGGAGGACGAAGAGCATCGTCCGCTTCCGTACCTGGTGATCGTGATCGACGAGCTCGCCGACCTGATGATGGTCGATACGAACGGCGTGGAAGAATCCATCACGCGGCTCGCGCAAATGGCACGCGCCGTTGGCATTCACCTGATTTTGGCGACCCAGCGGCCCTCCGTTGACGTGATTACCGGCTTGATCAAAGCGAATTTCCCAGCGCGCATTTCCTTCCGCGTGGCCAGCAAAGTGGATTCGCGAACGATTCTCGATGCGAACGGCTCGGAGTCGCTGCTCGGCAAGGGCGACATGCTGTATTTGCCGGCGGGATCGTCGCGGCTGCATCGCATTCACGGTCCTTACGTCCACGAAAATGAGGTTTCGGCAGTTTGCGATTTCTGGCGCGATCAGGCGAAGGCCGTGTACAACGAAGAGCTACTTAGGCCGCCGAAAAACGAGAATTCGATTGGCGGCGAAGAGGGCGAACCGGGCGAAGAGGTGGACGACGACTTGTACCAGGATGCCGTGCGCGTTTGCTGCGAGATGGGACGCGCATCCACGTCAACCTTGCAGCGGCGTTTGCGAATCGGCTATGGCCGCGCGGCACGCCTGATCGACTTGATGGAAAAAGATGGCATCGTCGGCCCTGCGGATGGATCGAAGCCGCGCGAAGTGCTGAAGAAAAAAGATTGGATGCGCGAATTCGACGAATCCGCGAAATAATCCGCGTGGTTTAGGCCCAAGTGAGCTGGAAGTGATCCGTTTCAGTCCAAGCGAGAAGAACGCATCGTGCAGGGTGTGCCAGGCGATCGCTCGCGAGATCAACGAGAAGATCACCGAAACGTACGCGCAGAATCAAACGGCCGCAGACGCGCTTTACAAACTAATTGGCGGGACGGAAGAAGATGCCCAGCGCGCGGAGGAGCTGGTTCCGCGTTACAAATACGATTCGGATTCCGGTTTTCCTCCCCAACCACAGGGATTAATGAGAGCAGTCGCCAAAAGCTACGAGCACGCCGCACTCACCGGCCACAAATTGCAGCGAATTGTGACCTAACGTTCCTGCTCGGCAAAAAGGCCGAGATTTGACGGGCGGAAAATTTTATCTGGCTGATTCAAAGCGAGTTAAGAGCAATTCTACTCGGCAGGTTTATCGGGTAGAATTGGCAGGAGAAATTACCAAGTAATTATGCTGTCAGCGAGGTTAATTGGATCCCCGTTCAATCCGTCCCAACGCGCACCTACGACCAGTTCTTCGCGCGACAAAGCCCAAGTTTTCAAAGAGCAGCGCGGTCCTTCCTGAGGACCCGGCGAACGCTGAAACTGCTTAGCATCACAAGTTGAACCTAGCACAAAATTCAAAGCGGAATGCAAGTGGAAGCCTGTGGACTTTGCGTGGTTAGTGCAGGAGATTTCGCGAGGAACCTAAATTTAGCTATGGGGTTTCTGTGCTTCCCTCAATAGCGTCATCCTCGAGTGACCGAACAGGGGCGAGATGCTGTACTTCCGGGCGACACGCGAGAGATAGGTCCGTTCCCTGCGGCGTCGATTTACGAACCATATCGCAATAAACGATGCAAAAAACGGTGCGAAAACGATTAAGAACACCGCGAGAGCATCAATGATCGCCTCACTATTCATTTCCATGGGCGGAGGATACCCTTGCACGGAGCGTACGTCAATGCGAGCGTGTGATAGGATGCCCGCGGTATTCAAAAAGGCACCGCGGGAGGACCACAATGCGCGCGATCTCCATCATACTTCTTGCCGCTTGCACGGCTGGTGCCGCAGGCGCGCAGCAGCCCGCCGCACCCGCCGCGATCCCCGTCACGGCGATGAAAACTTTCTGCTCTTCAGCGGAAGTGCAGGCGCTTATCTCCAAGGCCAAGAGCGAGCGGAAGGATGGCCAGCCCATCGTTGTCGAACGGGTGGTTCAGTTGACCCCCTATATGGCGAACCTCGAATATCGGGCTTCCGTTGGCCTCGCCGCCGTTCACGAAAAAGAGGCGGAACTGATGTATGTGGTCGATGGGTCGGGCACGATCGTCACGGGTGGAACGCTGGTGAGTCAGACGCGCACGAACCCAACTAATCTGACGGGCACAGCGATCGACGGAGGCACGCAGCAAAAAATAGCCAAGGGCGATTTCATATTCATCCCAGAAAATACCCCGCACTGGATCAGCGCCATCGACGGAACGATTGTCTTAATGTCATTGCACGTCCCTCGGCCCGTCCCCGGCTCCTGAAGGGGGCGCCATGCGACGAACGTCGCGAGAAATTGAAAGCGGAATGCAAACCAGGGTCTTTGACTTTAAGCGCGAGACGAACTGCGGCAGGCCGTTGACGCGTGGCGAGCGCTTCAATCCATCGTCAATTTCTCAGGCAAGAGAACCTAGGCAGATTTTTCTGTCACCGGTTCAAGTAACGAAGCGCAACAGATCCTGAACTAAGAATTTTTGACTCAACAAGTGTTAGTCGCAATTTCTCCGGCAGACTAACGCCTTCTAGCAGGCGTCTCCCTTCTCCCGCAACGATTGGATGAACGACAAAACGATATTCATCCACTAAACCAAGCTCGATCAGTTGTGAAGGGATCGCTACGCCGCCGGTTAAAATATTTTTGCCTTGCTCTTGTTTCAGTTTAAGTATTCCGTCCTGAAGCGTCGTACGAACGATTCTCGTATTTCCTTCAGCGCTGTCCAATGACTGCGAGAAAACGATCTTGTTGGCGGAGTCAAATGCTCGAGCAAATTCGTTCGCTGATTTGGTCGCAGACTGGCTTTTCGCGACATCGGGCCAAAAAGGAACCATCAGCTGATAGGTTTTACGCCCAAAGGCGAGCAGATCGACATTCCGCATGAGGTCCGTATAGTAATCGAGTATTTCGTCATCGCCGTTCACTTTGGTGTGGTCGCAGCAGCCGTCTAGGGTGATGTTGATTGCGAAGATTAGATTTCTCATTTGATTGCGCTCGCTTTTTGATTTTCGCCGAGATTAGCAATAAACACAGAGAGCGCAAAGGAGGCGCGGAGCACGCCGAGGTTCGGAGGGCCAGACTGCGAGGTGCGTCTCGGGACTGGAGCGATTCGGCATGTTTAAAGCAAAAAGCAGATTCCTCACACTCGCAAAGGGCGCTCGGTTTGATTGTATGGCGAAGGCGGATGCGGGTGGAAACTTGGTTTTCCCTTTTACCTGAGTCGGGTTTTCCGTAAAATCTTTGGACGTGCCGAGGTAGCTCACCGGTAGAGCGCGGCCCTGAAAAGGCCGGCGTAGGCAGTTCAACTCTGCCCCTCGGCACCATCCTTGCTCCTGCCACAGGCACGAAATATCGCAGCTTTTTGTAATTCAAAAGGTGCGGGCCGCGGAATGTAAGTCGAGCCATAGGCATGGGTGTGCGACGTGGGAGGCAAGGCTTCGGGGCGCGATTGAACGAGCGCCCGCTCCGCGGTCATGGGCTGGTTGTTTGGATGGACGCGTCTAAGATTGCGCCGTCTTCGACGATGATGCGCGATGTTGTCATGCCGGCGGTGATCGACCCGTTGCCTCTGATCTCGATTCGATCCTGTGCCGTAATGTTTCCCTTCACTTCGCCGTGAACGATTACCTCCCGTGCTGAGATATCGGCGATAACTTTCCCTTTCACTCCGATCATCACGGTTCCGTTGCCAAGTTGTATAGGCCCCTCAACGACGCCTTCGACGACCAAATCTTCGCTGCCAGAAATCTGGCCTTTGAT
>JASHRM010000018.1 GCA_030037315.1 Candidatus Acidiferrales bacterium | reverse complement strand
TTCGGACTCGCGAAAGCGCTCGAGAGCGATGCGTCGTCGATGGACATTGCCAGCTCTCCTACGATCACTCGCATGGCGACGATGCAAGGAGTTTTGCTTGGCACGGCCGCGTATATGTCGCCGGAGCAAGCGAAAGGGAAATCAGTCGACCGGCGTGCGGACATTTGGGCGTTCGGGTGCGTGGTGTACGAAATGCTCGCGGGCAAGATGGCCTTCAGCGGCGAGACGACCACGGACACGCTGGCGGCGATCGTCACAAGAGACCCGGATTGGTCACTGCTTCCTACTGCGACGCCTGTGCGCGTTCGTCTGCTACTCCAGCGCTGCACGCAAAAGGACCCAAAGCAGCGCCTCCGCGACATCGGCGATGCCCGCATATCGCTCGAAGAGGTTCTCTCCGGCGTACCTGAATCCACATTCTTCTCATCCGGTGAGTCAGCGTCTGTGCCGATTGTGCGCAACGTACTTCCTTGGGCGTCAGGCGCGGTTGCTTTCGCTGTACTTTCCGCCGTATTAGCTACATGGATCGCATTTCGTCCGTCACTGTCCAAAGATCTCCCTGTTGTCGCCTACGTTCCTGCGCCGCCGGGCACCACTTTTCACGATTCTGGATTCGGCGCCGGTCCGGCGGTGATTTCACCAGATGGCAAGGAGCTCGCATTTTCGGCAACGGACCAAAATGGAGTGACCAAGCTATGGATTCGGCTCTTGGCGTCAAACGAAGGGCAAGTAATCGCTGGAACGGAAAGCGCAGCCGGGCCATTCTGGGCTCCGGACGGCCGGACGCTGGGATTTTTTGCAGATCAAAAACTGAAGACAGTGGATCTTGCCAATGGCAGCGTTCAGGCACTGGCTGACGTCTCCTGTTACGCGCCGAGCGGCGCGTGGGGCACTGCCGGAGTGATTCTGTTTACGCCGCGGTGCCTGGGTCCGCTCTATCAGGTTCCCTCTTCCGGCGGAAATGCAGTTCCGGCTATGAGCCTTGCAGATGGCGAAGCGAGTCAGGAGTTACCCGCATTCCTTCCCGATGGCCAACATTTTCTATATGTGTCGAGGTCGGTCGTGAACGGCGCTCGATCGATTCGGCTGGGATCGCTTGCAAGCGGCGATCAGGAACCTGTTCTCACTGACGCAAGGTCTCCCGAATTTGCTTCCGGGAATCTTTTATTCATTCGGGATAATCGAGTATTCGCTCAGGCCTTCGATTCTGCGACCGGCAAGATTTCGGGTGAAGCCGTCGGGCTTGCCGAGGCGCAGAGCTACTCGGCATCAGGCAACGGGATTCTCATATGTCAGGGCGGTGCGCTGGAAGGACATCTCGTCTGGTATGACCGCAGCGGAAACCCGGTGAGCACCGTTGGGCCGATGGCCGAATATGTTGCGCCAACGATTTCGCCCGATGGGTCCAGGTTTCTTGTCGACGTCGTGGATCCGCGAACGAACTCAACCGACATATGGGTCTACCCCTCTGCGGGAGGACCCGGCACCCGCCTAACATTTGGGCCGGGTGATAAGGGCTTTGGCACCTGGTCGCCAGACGCGAGGTACATCGCGTATTCCTGCGCTGCGGGGAGAGGAGATCTGGCGATTTGCCGCAAGCCGGCAGACGGCTCCGGGACGGAGGAAAAACTCTATACGTTTCCCTCTGGAGTCATAGCTGCTGCGGTAATGTCCTGGTCGCCAGACGGGCGCTATATCTCTTATGCACAATTGGACAGCAAGACGTCGCTCCGCGGAGCATGGATTCTTCCTCTGTTCGGTGACCGCAAGCCCTTCCAGCCTGCGCCTGTCGTCAACGTCAGTCAGTTCAGCGGTCATTTCTCTCCCGATGGCCGGTGGCTGGCCTATTGGTCTTACGAAACCGGAAGGCCCGAGTCCTACGTAATCCCGTTTCCGGGGCCGGGCGGCAAATTTCAAATCTCTGAGAATGGCGGATGGAATATAAAGTGGGATAAGAAGGGGAATCTCTATTTTCTGACGATGGGAAATCGCCTTATGGAAGCAGAAGTAACAACCAGCGGAGCAGCTGTACAGGTAAAAGCGCTAGAACCTCTTTTTGAAGTAAACGTACCGAACTCTTCGAGTCCTGCCTCCGATATCAGCCCGGACGGCAACCGAATCCTGGCGGTCACGAGCGTGGATCCGAATACCTCCACGTCCATCGGGCTGCTGGTCGATTGGGAGTCGAGATTGAAGAGCAAAGAGTGATTGGTGCCGGGACAAAACTTGGCAGCTACGAAATCGCAGGCGCGATTGGCGCGGGCGGTATGGGCGAGGTATATCGCGCACGGGATACGAAGCTCGGGCGCGATGTGGCGCTCAAAGTTTTGCCGGCGGCGTTCGCGCGCGACGCTGAACGTATGGCTCGTTTCGAGCGGGAAGCCAAAGTCCTCGCCTCGCTCAATCATCCGAACATCGCCGCGATCTATGGCTTCGAAGATTCCGGCAGCACGCATGCGCTGGTGATGGAATTGGTCGAGGGGCCAACGCTGGCCGACCGCATTTACGGCGCAGCCAGCGCCACCGGGTCTGGCCCAAAGGCCCGTTCGGTTGCCTCAGGCGAAGCTGCCACCACACAGTCCAACCGAGGGCAAGCGATTCCAATTGACGAATCGTTGCGAATTGCGCGGCAGATTTGCGAGGCCCTCGAATACGCGCACGAGCGCGGCATCGTCCATCGCGATCTGAAACCTGCCAACGTGAAGGTAACGCAAGACGATGCCGTAAAAGTGCTCGACTTCGGACTCGCGA
The DNA here is from genome assembly GCA_030037315.1 of Candidatus Acidiferrales bacterium. Classification (GTDB taxonomy): domain Bacteria; phylum Acidobacteriota; class Terriglobia; order Acidiferrales; family UBA7541; genus Palsa-295. The sequence goes on along the minus strand of JASHRM010000018.1, from coordinate 184 downwards.
AAGCGCTCGAGAGCGATGCGTCGTCGATGGACATTGCCAGCTCTCCTACGATCACTCGCATGGCGACGATGCAAGGAGTTTTGCTTGGCACGGCCGCGTATATGTCGCCGGAGCAAGCGAAAGGGAAATCAGTCGACCGGCGTGCGGACATTTGGGCGTTCGGGTGCGTGGTGTACGAAATGCT
>JASHRM010000183.1 GCA_030037315.1 Candidatus Acidiferrales bacterium | reverse complement strand
ATCGCCCCAAAAGCTCTCTTGCAAGTTCTCTACAAACGCTTCGAACCGCTGTGTGATATTCTTCACTCGCATCGGGGGTGTAGGCTCCTTTACCGGAGATTTTGTTGCTCGACACAACAAAACCTACACCCTCTCTTCATTTACACAACCAAGATTACGTCACCTCCCGCTTCAATCGATTGCACTTATTTTCACATTAGCAGCAAAGTACTGTACTGCGGTTCGATACTTCCAAGATTAAGTCCTTTATTTTCAGCTCGTGAATATGGTATCTAGATTGCCAACAGGGGACCAGCTGAGGGTGTAGCTTTAAGAATTATCTGCCGTTTGGAGGAGCCCATGAAGGCATCCCGTATCGGTATCCTGTGCGGCGCTCTGATTCTCTTGGGGTTCGCTCAAGTCTCTCACGCCGACACCTTCGATTTTTCATTTACGGGTCCAGAGAATGGCAGCGGCACGCTCACAGCCACTTACGACGGGGGCGATCAGTACACGGTGACCGGGCTGAGCGGAAATATCGACAGCGTTCCGATCTTTTACATCGCCCCTGAGACGTTTAATGTGGGAAATGACAACAACGTCTTTAGGTCCGGACCTGCAGTGGACGGCGATGGTCTCGGATTCGGGGCGTTGATATTTGGTGAGGATATCTACTACTCGAGTGGGACGTACTACCTCGAATCCTGCTTGTTCGGTGTCATTTGTGGCGATCCTGAGGCGTTGAGCTCTTTCACTCTGACCCAAGCCACAGCTCCCGAGCCGTCGATGCTTTCTCTTCTCGGGATCGGCTTCGTGTCTCTGATGGGACTCTACGTGGTGCGCCGCCGCTTCTCCGGCGCCCTAAACGCCGCCTAAACTTCCAGTAGTGCGCTAAACCTGCGGAGCGCTTCGCAGTACCAATCTTTCCCTCGTCTTGCGGTCTCACTTCCGACCAGATAGACTCGCTTTTCGCGCCGGAGTGGCGGAATGGCAGACGCGGCGGACTCAAAATCCGTTGGCCGCAAGGCCGTGTGGGTTCGACTCCCTCCTCCGGCACCAATTATACGCCAATGTTTTACGGGTTAAAATGCACTACGGTTTATTGATATGCCCAAAACGTGCCTGTCCTACCAGGCACGGCGGACTTCCTCTCCAGGTGCTTTCGGTCGGCCCGCAACACATGCTGAGTAGAAGCTATTGCACAACCCTCCGTAAGACGATCATGAAGCAAGCGATATGAAAGAACGCCCGGTAGATTGAGAGCGAACGGTCGTAGCGCACCACTAGGCGGCGATAGTTCCCCAGCCAAGCAAAGGTACGCTCCACCGTCCAGCGTCGTCGGTAGCGACGCAGAATACGGCCGTCTTGGGGCGGCGTGCGATGACGGTTCGAACGATGCGGTGCGATCAGCAGGATGCCTCGTTTTCGCAACCTCGCTCGAAGCGCATCACTGTCATAGCCTTTGTCGGCGATCACCCGCAGCGGTTTCTGTCGCGGTCGCCCAGGATGATGTCGCCGTCCTACGCGGATCGTCGCGAGCGTCGTCTCCGCGAGCCGGACTTCCGACGTTGATGTGGGCGACAAAACTGACGGTATCGTCTAAGCGATTTCTGAATTGTTTGCAAGGCTTGGGTTCGTTCATAAACTCGTTTGCGCCTCCGACTCGACGACACGGTTTGAAACAGCCCTGAGGCAGCCGTTGAGTCTCTAAATTCAATCGAGTACGATTGGGCGTGACAGATAAGATCGGTTATGTAGTGCTGTGTGTTGTCATCACGCTTATCTGTATCGATACTTCAATTACTGGCAAATTTCGCCCGTTCCGAAACTCAGAGAAGAGTTGGCCGGTCTCAAACCGTTGGCGTTGGTTGCTCGCCCTGCTTGGCATATCGGCCATCGCTGTGGCTGTTTGGCTTTTGATCTCTACCAACTTTTTTTCAGGTTTTGGTCGCGAGTGATCTCGCGCTCGGAACCTGCGCGACGCCCGCACCTCAGGGAACTTTTCCGGTAAGGGCGTTGTCTCTAACGAGGCCGACCTCGTTAAGACATCAATCAGAAGGGACTTAGAGAGACAGAACGCGCGTAACCTACACAAAGTCGGTGCAATCGAAGCAACTCCATTTACGTTTAGAGAATCCACGGAACTAGCAGTTGGTTGCCTCCAAGCGAGCGCAGTCATGATGTCATACACCTCCGGGGCAAGAAGCAATCTCTTGATATTGCAGGCCTGTGTGATCGCTGTCCTGTCTCTTCTCCTGGTGCAAGCACTTGGGGCTCAGGAGTCAGATGGCAGTCACGCAGCTCAATCCTTGATAACGCGGATCACGCTCATCGGTAACCTTCGCGTAGAATCCAGGACGATCAGGTCTCTCCTTCACTTGCGTCCGGGCGACGTGTACGACGATGAGGCCGTGCAACGCGATGCTCAGGCCCTCCGCGATAGTGGCTATTTCGACGCAGTACGCCTGAAAGTCGAGGATGACCCGTCCCAGCCGGACGGAGAAATCGTCGACTATTTTTTGACGGAGAAACCCGTCATTCGCCGGATTGAATACCAAGGAATCAAGTCGATAAGCGAAGCCGATATCCAGAACGCTTACAAGGACAACAAGATTGCCCTCTCCCTAGAGAGCCGGTTCGACCCCGGGACCTTGGCACGCGCTGCCACGGTCATCGAGGGGCTTCTCGCGGCGCGCGGGCATCCATCTGCGGTTGTGAAACCGACCTACGAAAGAATCCCTTCAAACGCTGTAGCCATTTCGTTCACTATCGACGAGGGACCAAGCGCCCAACCGTCGCCAAATGCGCGTTAGCGCCTGATTAGTTCTCTTCTTCCAAGGCTTTCAACCGTCGCGCTTCGTTCTCTTCCAGCCCACCATACTTCGTTTTCCAGCGATAAAACGTGCCTTCGCTCACGCCTAGCCGCCGACACAGCTCACCGAATCGGTACGCCGGCGTCGGCCCCCTTCAATATCGCCACGATCTGTTCTTCGTTAAACCGACTCTTCCGCATGTCGCTTCTCTCTCTTTTTATACTCGGAGAAGCTACGCTTTGGCTGGATTAAATCAGTGGGGCAAGGTCACATACTGTTCGCCGAAGGGACCATACGCACCATCGCGGCTTGCCGCGAATTTACAAGCACCCAACCTGCCGGAGACTCACTCTCGGGATGAAGCAGAAAAAGGGTACCGCTCAAATGAGTTGAACGTCGTATGATCCCGTGCGCGAAATTTGGGGGCTGGTCAAAACCAGTTCGTGGGCCACCTGTGTCATCGGAACAGCCGGTGCAGCGAGGATAGCAGATTTAGGTAATAGGTAAGTGCGATGATCGAAGCGACCACAAGAATGGGAATAAACCCTCTTTTCGGAGGGACGAACCCTGCGAGGAGGGCTCCGAAAACGAGGGACAAGGCGTACAAGATACGACTTTGCCACAATCCGAACACGGCCAGCAGGGTTGAGGGCAGGAACGCAACCGCGATTTTGAGGTAAGGCAATTCTGGCCAATCCCCTTTTTTTGAGGCTTCCACGTTCGATTTCATTAGAATGGGGGCGTGCCGACCGGAGACAAAGCCGCCCCCCGCTCCTTTCGCCGCCACCGCTGGGCTGTTACCGGCAAACAAAGCGATCACTCCACCGATTATGGTGGCCCAGACCGTCCGCTCGTCCATAGTCGGACCCGCTGCGGCAGGGGCGTGATGATTGCAGCTGATGTAGGTATCCCACTCATCCGGTGGATTTTGATGCTTCTCCGATTGCGGCGCTGTGGGGCTGCCGCCTCCGCTGCCCGCCATGGGCGGTTATTAGGACTAAGTGCTAATCCCATCGAAAAATCATTGTTAAAATCACCTAATGAAGGCAGGCCTAGTTCGGTAGCGCTTGAATTCGAGATTTCCTCGCCATTGGGACCGACATAGACAGTCGCTCCTGCAGTTTGCACGGCTTGGTAGATGTTTCCATCGCTAGTCATATACGCCGTCGAACAACTGGTCATGCAGCCGGATCCGCTGTTTGGCACGCCTAACGCCACGCTAGCGGGAACCGAGGCTCCATCCAGTGTGTATGATGTAGCGAAGCCCATATTTCCGAAGTCGATTTCATCCGTATTGAACGTCAGCCCTTGGCACTCGTTGTAAATCTGGCAGAGTCCATTTGAAACCAATACCACTCATTCCCGTGGGGTCTATTATAGTAAGCGACGTATTGCGACGCATAGGCGTCTTGCCTTAGACGTAATTTAAAATGACTCAAATTGAAACACTAACCATCGAAACCCCGCCGATTCCCGCTGCGCCAGAAATATCTATTCCAGCCAAACGCAAACCAGGCAGACCAAGATTAGGCATAGGCTTATCACCAAAGGAACACAGGCGCAATCGAAGCCGCTGGCGCTAGCACGTCTCGTGTGCGCCGTTTTCGTGCGCGTAAAAAAGCAGTTGAGAAGGCGGCTCGTGGCAACTGCGTCGATTGCCCGCCGGACCAGCGAAATGCTCGGCGAACTTGCCCGCGCAGTTGACGACCGCCAACCGACCGTCTGGTAATTGCAGTGTCAGCGTCGCCCCGGTTACGTGGAATGTAGCTGCTGTTGCAGTCACGCTGTTGCCAAAACTGTAGGCACCTGCATAGTCGTAGCTGCTGTCGTGGTTTTCTTTGTTCACGATTTTGACGTTAAGTTTCTGCGCCCAGACCGGCTGGGCGCACAACAAAAGAATGGTGGCGACTATGATTTTCATACGTCCTCGTTTACGGCTTCGTGCATGTGCCGTCACTATATTTCCAGCAGCTAACCCCGCCGTGATGAGAACATGCGCCGCTTCCGGTGGCCGAACTACTCGTACCGTCGTTGCAAAGTGCTCCCACACGATGACGACTGGAGTTGTCTGTCTGGGTCGCGCCAAATGCCAACATGCTGGATAGAGCAACTGCGAACAGAACTTTTCGCGCCACCCGCTTAATCATCAAAATACACCTCCGATGTCACGTAGATGGCCCGGAATGTACTTCACTGTTCGGTAATAAGCAATAATGCAGAGAACACGCTGGTTGACGCCTAGTATGTGCTAATTCTGCCAGCGTGGTTTCTTGTGGCACCCCCAGGCGACACTATCGGAACTGTTCGTTATGAAATGCGAGGTAATCACGGGACGGTCCGGCTCCCTCTTCGCGCGGCAGACGTATGACCCGACCGTCAAGGCCATAGTAATCGCGCCCGTTCTCGAACTCTTCTCGAATTCTGTGGCTAACAATGACCTGCAAGCTTTTTGCGTCTACCGTCAGATACCCTTGGTCAAACAATGTGTGCAAATCGCTTCGCAATAATAGTCCGTTATCAGGGTCGTGCGGTCCGCCTGAACTAAAGGGTTTGATGTGAGCGGCCTCTAGAACAGGCAAAGTTCGTTCACCCGTGACCGTGCATCTTCGCTCGTATGCATCCGTTACGATTACTCTAAAAGTTCCTTGACCAAGGCGCGGACGAACTAGAACTGGCGATCCGTAACGTCGGCTCCCAACTGCGGCTGTTGTCGCCGGGCCCGGGACCCTCTTTGTTGTGGCAGGTGTGGCGAGTCGCTCGGTAACGGCCGCCCAGAGGGATTTCCCTGCCCCGTCATTCTCGGCGTCGTAACCCTTTCCTTGAACTGTGTTGAGTTTGAAGTTTGAGGGAGTCGGAATCCACTCATCTTGAGAAAAGAAAAACGGCTCGGCTAGTAAGATGCAACCGATGTTTGGATTTTCAGTCGGACGGATTGGCGACGGCCGATACCGTGAGATTCGTTCGCGCATCTCTTCCAGTGATCGAACGCCGTTTCCTTCTCCGAAAGCATTCCAGGCAAGAGAAATCGGCAGCGTGACAAATCGCGCGAAAAAACCTCCACCCACGATGAAGTTACGCGGCGAGTGTAATTTAAAGAGAAGAATCTCACCTGGGTTAAGGGCTTTGAAGGTCGCGTCTGGAGACGGGCGCCAGAAGTTCACCTCTTCAACGCCTGACTTTGAAGCCAGCATTTGGAACCAATCAAAATCAGTGACGGCGACGAAAAGCTTCATTAGGTGCCCGCAGGCTTTAAAGCACCCGCACCAGTTATTACAACGATTTCACTCATTCGGTTTTCGGTAGTGAGTCGCGCATTCCAGTGCTTAAATGAGTGAGTGCCAAGGTATCATGAGCCGCCAACGGCTCAAATGCTCGGACCCAACGTTGTGCCATCAGTGCAATAAGAACAAGTTGAAGCCCGGTGACACGTACGAATTGCCGAGCGGGAGTTTTGAAAATAAAATCGAAACGGTAGTTTTGCTAAATACGTGTGCCCTAGGCGTGCCCAAATGGGTTGATTTAATGAATTGTATTGGTTCTATAACCACTGAAATAGCGTAACTTACGACTTTACATAGGGGGTAGGGAGTGCGACTCCCTCCTCCGGCACCATGACTCCGCATGCTCTCGATCCGCCCGGCCACAATCGATGACGTCTCGTCCCTCGCAACCCTGATTTGTGAACTTGCTGAGTACGAAAAACTCAGCCACGAAGTAGGGGTGACCGCGGATGATCTCGCGCGCGATGGTTTCGGTAAAAATCCGAAGTTCAGCGCGCTCATCGCTGAATCAGATTCGCAGATCGCTGGCTACGCGGCTTTCTTTCCGATCTACTCCACGTTTCACGGCCGTGCCGGAATCTTCGTGGAAGATGTCTACGTCCGCCCGGCTTTTCGTGGTCAGGGGATCGGCAAGGCGCTTTTCGCACGAATCGCGGAGATCTGCCAGTCGTCCGGTGCTGCGTACATGAAGTGGGAGGTCCTAGACTGGAACGCACCCGCGATTGGTTTCTATAGAAGAATGAACGCGACGTTTCTCGGTTCGTGGAAATCTGCGATGCTGTCAGGCCGCGCGCTGGACGAACTGGCAAATCGCGCAGCCGAAAGTTAGTCGGCGCTCGTCACGTTCCCACCCGCAACGCCTGCGTCAGATTTTTCAGCGTTGCGATGGCGGAAAACGCTGCTAATTGCGACGTTTTGGGATTCGTTTTTGCCGGCACGTTTTCCACTCGCATCGTGAGTCTGCCGAATTCGCCCTGCGCCTGAATTTCGTGCACGTTTTGATTTCCGCCCGGCACCGCAACCACCCGCACGCAGACCGGCGCGCTGCGAACCACCGCCAATCGCAGTGACGCTGCCACATTCGAAGTCGCGGGAAACGCGCGCGCAGCTTCTTCCGCGGTTCCTTCGAAAACCACAGTTTCTTCGCTCATGTTTTCGAGGTCGATTCCGCGATCCACCACGTATTTCGATCCTGCCAACGCCTTCACCGGCTTGCGGCTCGTAAGTTGCGCAAATTCCACGCGGCCGATCGATGCGGACTTGATTCCATCGAGTCCCGCAATTGCTCCGGAAGGCACGTAAATCTTCGAACCTTTCTCTTCGGCTGCGTGGAACCACTCATCGTGGCCGAGCAGGCCGCCCACGCTCATCACTAAAATATCGCGCTTCTGCGCCAGCGCCTTCGGCACAAACCCCGGCAGCGCCCCCTGGCTTGCGGCTTCAACCGCGAGCTCGCAACGCGCAATCATCTCGTCGATTGAGACAACAGCAGGATGATTCGAAAGTTCCGCCGAAAGAGCTTCGGCTCGCGCGCGGTCCTGATCGACCACCGCGACCAGTTCCGCGTTCATTTGCTTCTGATCGAGCGCCATAGCGATTGTGCGTCCAATAGCGCCCACGCCAAGCAGTCCGATTTTCAGCATGTCCGCACCTATGCCAGTTCCAGCATGCGGTCAATCGCGCGCTTGGCTCTGCGCCCAATCTCTTCGGGCACACGGATTTGAGGAGTAAGCGTTTCAAGTGACGCGATCACTCGATCTAGCGTGATCGTTTTCATGAACGCGCACAGGGCATTCGAATTCACGGGATAAAATTTCTTGTCAGGAAATTTCTTGGTCAATTGATGAAGAATGCCGAGCTCCGTACCAACCGCGAACTCCTTAGCAGGCGACGCAGCGATGTGGCGCAGCATCCCCTCAGTCGAAAGGAAAAATGTGCGACTCTGCGGCAGCGTGCCGTCCATCGCCTTCGCCATACAGGAACTGACGCACCCGCATTCCGGATGCAGCAGCAGTTCCACGTCGGGATGCTCATCGAGAATCTCGACAACTTGCTCCGGACGAATCGTCTTATGTACGTGGCAGTAGCCGGGATACGCCACGATATTGGCGCGTCCCGTTTGACGCGCCACTACTTCCCCAAGAAATTTATCGGGCAGAAAAAGAATCGGCTGGTCGGCGGGAATCGAACTCACCACTTTCGAAGCATTCGCGGAAGTACAGCAATAATCGCTTTCCGCTTTCACCGCTGCGGATGTGTTGATGTACGAAACCACGACGGCGTCCGGAATTTTGGCTTTCCACTTGAGCAACTCCTCCGGCGTAATGGCTGCAGCCAGTGAACACCCGGCTCGCAGATCGGGCAGTAGAACGATTTTGTCCGGCAGCAAAATCGCGGCCGTCTCGGCCATGAAGTGCACTCCGCAGAAGACGATCACATCCGCGTTCGTCTTTGCGGCGGCTTGCGACAGCTTCAGCGAATCCGCCACGGCGTCCGCGACTTCCTGGACTTCCGGCCGCTGGTAATGATGCGCCAGCAAGATGGCGTTCCGTTCCTTGCAGAGTTCGCGCACTCGCTCCTGTTTTTGCCGGATTTCTTCCGGTGAATCCTCCACCTTTTCGATAATCGGCAGCGTGTAACGCGTTTCGAAATCGATTGCTGTCACCGGCGTGGCCATGATTCCTCTTCTCCTTTGGGTAGCTGCTTTATGAAATCTTCTGGCTGATATCGAGCGCGCGCACCGAATGCGTGAGCGATCCTACCGACGCTGCATCCACGCCGCTCGCCGCGTAGGATTCGACGTTCTCTTCTGTGATTCCGCCGCTCGCTTCGATCAGCGTGTCTTCCAGCAGGTTCTCGAGTCGCAGCATTTCGACGATCTCCGCGCATTCTCTGGGCGGTATGTTGTCCAGCATCAGCAAACATGGATATTCGTCGCGCGCCTCTTCGCGCAACCGGCGAAAAGTCCCCGCCGCCGTTCGCGCCGCATCTCGACTTCGCACCTCCACTTCAATGAAGGCAGCGTCATTTCGCGCGGCCCAAGCCCTCTGAATCGCAACCGGCGCAGCCCGTTCCTCGCTCTCGGCTAGCAGCGCCAGATGATTGTTCTTGATCACGATCGCATCGCCCAGGCTCAAACGGTGTGTTCCGCCGTTTCCCAGGTGCAAGGCACGCTTGTCGAGCAGGCCCCACGGAGTCTTGCGCGTCCCTACAACCTTTGTTTCGTAGGAACCGCGCTCCACGCGCTCCTGAAGATGCCGCGTTGCGGTCGCAATCCCGCTCATCCGCTGCAATAAATTCAAAATCGTTCGCTCAAGCGATAGAAGCCGCGCTTCGTCTCCGTGAAGTCGCAAGAGACTCTCGCCCGGTTGCACGGCATCGCCATCGCGCTTTGTCGCTTCGACCTCCACTCCCTGCGATTCAAAAAGAAAAACGGCTTCCGCCAATCCCGCCGCGACGCCCGCTTCTCGACTCAAAACCACGGCTTCGGTTTCTCGGCTCTTTAACTCCAGCGCTTTGACCGTCAAATCATGGTCCGCGCGGTCCGCCCGCAAAAGCGCCTCAATGATTTCGCGCGCAGCATCCCTGTACGTGAGGTTGTCGAGCGTCAAGTGAGTCCCTTGACAAAGAGCCCGTTCAATCCGTTGCTGACGCGATGTGGCGGCTTGGATCATGGAAAAATTCCGCTACCTAAGAAGGAGGCCCCGCACCCGCAAAGCTGATTTTGCCCGTGCGATCGCCTCCGGCCGTGAAGCTTCGACCGTGTGCAGATGCACCCCCTTGGTCAACGATGAAAGCAGTGACGCCTTCGATCCGCGAACCTGCCGCAGAAAATCCTGCACGTCGGCTCGCGATTCGAGCATCAGCGATCCTCGTAATTCTCCGTAGATTGCATGCTCCACAATCACATCGAGCACCTTCACGCCGTTGTCGACCAGGATGTGCAATTCTTCTTCGGTCCGTTCCGGAGCATGCCGGCAAGCCAGTACTTCGCGCACAACAGCGCCCGACCGACCGCCATTCGCCGGAATTCGATATCCGCGCGGCGTCGCAATGATGTCTTCGCCGCCGGCACGCAGTATCGCAACGTCTTGAACCATGCACTGCCGGCTCACCCGAAAACGCCTTGCTAACTCGCTCCCTCGCACCGGCCCACGCTGTATTTTCATCCAGGCGAGCAATCGTGCACGGCGTGTTGCGCCGCTTCGGCCGTCGTGCGCATCCGCATAATCCCTTCGTTTAACGGACATAATCTACTGTCTTGTCAGATATCTTGTCATATGTCAAGTCGATGCTCGGCGTTCATCACCAGTAGCATTTTGGCCACGAAGAACCGATATTGCGAGACAGTTTTCTCCGGTTTGAGCGATAGTGAAGGCCTCAACGGGGGCTGCCTTCATGTATACAGGCCAGCGTCGAAGTCAACGCGTGTTGATGGACATGCCTATCGTGATTCGAGGCCAAGCCCTGGATCGGCGAAATTTTCAGGAGGAAACTTTTACAGTCAGCGTCAGTGCGCATGGAGCGCTTTTAATGCTTGCAACAAAGGTCGCGATCGGCCAAAACATCGTCATCATGAATCCGGCCAATTGGGACGAGCGCGAAGGGCGCGTCGCCTACGTGGGACCCGACCGTGCAGGGATGACTCAGGTTGCAATTGAATTTGCGAAGCCGTCTCCGGAGTTCTGGGCCATCAATTCGCCGCCCCTCGATTGGCAGATCGCTTGAACTCGAAGCCTTCGCATCAACGACTGCATTTCAAGACGATCTCTGAGCCGAAGTTCCCTCGAAAATCGCCTGTTTGACAAAACCTTGTAATGTTTAGCGGATGTTGTCTATTGCAGAGAGTATCAACTGTCTGCTTTCTTTTGTAAGCAGGTACGTACTATTATCAGGTCCGCTGGGCTCCAAACCGTACGATTTGCCACCGAAGTCGCATTCATTCCAGTCCAGCATATCTCATATGAAGTGAGGATTGAGTTCCGATTTGGGAAATTTTGACGACTGGATTCGCTTTTCATTTTCCGCTGATGAGCGATCCCGCCAGATAGCGACCCTTAAGAATCGCATATAACCTGCGTCAAATGAGTTGATTCATGATGCGGAAAGACTTATTGTGTCGAACTTCAAGGGAGACTGTTTCACGGATCACGGCCGATGGGTCCCACGTCGATGCGCCCGGGCGAACAACTGAGGGAATTGCGGAACCGCCTTGGCGTTACCACTCGAGAAGTTGAAGAGTTCAGCCGAGCCATTGCCGAAGATCGCCAGAACGAGGAATTCTACATTTCCAATGCATGGTTGACTCAGCTTGAAAACAAGAACTCTGTTCCAAGTATTTACAAACTCTATAGTCTGAGCGTAATCTACCGCACCAAATTCAACGACCTGCTCGCCGTTTTCGGCATCGATCTGGCAGCAACCTCGCGCTATCAGCTCGCATTGCCCTTGCACAATACGCATCTGGCCTCCTTCGAATCCCCCGATCCTGAAAAGGCCATGACGTTCCCTGTGCGTTTCGACAAAAGTTTTCGACTCGAAAATACGGGCTTGATTTCAAGAATGGTCGAAATCTGGGGAGAAATCCCCATTGCGCTGATTCAGAAGCTCGATGTTCGCCACTGTCAATACGGATACATCGGTCTGCAGGATTACACGATGTATCCCTTGCTCCGCCCCGGATCGTTTGTACAAATCGATAATCACGCCACTCGTCTTCAATCCATGGAGTGGCGTACGGAGTTTGACAGGCCTATTTACTTTGTTGAATTGCGGGACGGATACTCGTGCTCTTGGTGTGAAGTACGGGGTTCGCAGCTAACGCTGATTCCGCATCCGCTCTCAGGCTGCACAATACGGCAGTTCGCATATCCTTCGGAGGCCGAAATCCTGGGGCAGGTTACGGGGATCGCTATGCGGCTGGTTCCGCCCGATGGGGATGGAGACGAGCTTCCAAAATTGCCAAGGCGGTCCTGAAGCTCGAGAAAAGAAATTCCGCCGAGATAGGATCTGTCTCCACCGGTACGGCCACGCGGTAAGGCTCTAATCTTCGCCACGCGGTCAGGAAATCGATCGGGGTGGTCCGCGTGGACGCCATATACGCTTCCATCTGCTCGACCAGATTCTCCAGCGAAGATCCCACAAGGTTTCGAAACGCCTCGCGGTGGCAGTCGGCCAGGGCCTCGCAGGCGGCGTCCTGGGTAAATCGCGACGCCAGCCCGTCGTGATAATACACACCGGTGTTGTAGTCCCTCATGGATGCCAGGTAGATCATGCGATCAAGCGACCGCGGCATCTCCGCAAGAGTACGATGGCGAAGATCTTCTGCCGCTTGCTGGACGTCCATTCGTTTGGCGCCTGACTTCATTGATTGCTTCCTTCGTTATCCGACTGATGGACTGCTTAGCGCACCGAGCCGCGTCGCGCTCAGGAATGCAAGAGCCTCTTCTGAAATCTTGCAGACTCGGTCTGCTGCAAGCGCAGTCTTTCCAACCATCCGAGGAGCTGCGTAAGGGCCCGCCACATAAACCAGCGCTTCTAGCGCTTTGCAGTTCAGTAGCAGCATCGCAAAATCAAGCGCCAATCCCATTTCGGAGCTAGGGTTAAGCCGCGAATAGAAGCGGGCCGCGCCAAGGTGAAAGCGCATCAGGCTGCGAGTTTGCGTCGAAAGCTGGCGAATCCACGCCAAAGCGATCTTTCTGCGGTCGGCACAGAATGCCTCGATCGCGTGCTCCGGAGCATGCGCCTTTACATACTGGAGGTCCTCTTTTGCAAAAATGCGTCCTACCAGCTCAGAAGGCAGTATTCCATCCTGCAGGCTATTGAGGGCCAGCCGGGCCTCCACCAGCGCTTCGGAAGCCCCCTCGGTTCGCGGCTTCCTTCTCATCAGGAAAACCAGCAAACCGAACAGGATCACGCCAACTAACAGAAATGGAACAAGTTCCATCATTGTCGTGCTGTCTTCTCCAGATACGACTTCACGTCGCCAACCTTACTGCGCGTCATACGCACGAGGGCTTCGTAGTCTCCGTCGACTGGCACTGTAGGGCCCACAACAGGATTCGGGCAATAGGACCAAAGTGCCAAAAGCCAGACCGCAAGTGAAGCATCGTAAGACAGCGGCTGAATGACCTTCCACACTTCATCAAATTTCGCTCCGCCGTATGCTCGCACCGCCAAGGTAAACAGACTGGTAAGGATGTAGATCCCGTACCCCAGAATCATCCCCTTCATGTTGCGGCCCAAGACGATACCATAGTAGGCAATGACGCACAATAAAACGCATATAAACAGCGCTTGGACGGAACGCAGGTTCCGTTCGAATCCTATCCCCTTCGCTTCAAGCAATGGGTGCGATGAATGCCTCGAACTCTGAGGCATTCTCGTTGGGAGAATAAAAGTGAAGGCTAGAATCAAGCCAAAAACGGTTATCCCGATGCTCCTGGCAAATCTCTCGGCTCCGGGATAGTCAGCCAGCACATTTCGAAAAATCTCGAGCAAGATCCCATAGCCGAGAATGAGTGTCAGAAATTGCCCGCCCCAGTACCACGTGCCATAGACCGGCGAATGAGCTAAATATATAAAATAGCCAGGGATCCAGACGATCAGCACACTTGCACTGTATGCGTAGAAGTAGGGATACTTGCGGAGAATCCTGCTACGTGCCCCAC
>JASHRM010000182.1 GCA_030037315.1 Candidatus Acidiferrales bacterium | reverse complement strand
GTTTCTTGTTCATTTTCTGTTTCTCTCCTAGGAGTTGGTTCTCCACAATTTCTAATCTCTAGTCTGTGACTGTATCCCTGGCGGGGTACGCTGGCTTAATCGCACGCCTCATACCAAGATCGCGGCCTGTATTGACTGTTGAGAAACACTGGCATATCGGACGCAATTTCAATGAGATGCAGGAATCTCGCGAGCCGATTGTCGGTATTCATATCGGGCCAGTTGGACGAAGCACCGAAACAACGACATTTTATGGCACTCGAGATTGACATCCAGCGCAGTCCTAGTCTGTTACGCACGGCTTGCTGATTTTACCCTACCCCATAGGCATATCGGCTCGCCGCGGCATTCATCGATGCCGCAAACTCTCCGCCGCCTTCCTCGACAGAGCACAACTAGGCCGGGATGGGTGTCTCATACTCTGCCTGCACAGGCTCGGCTTCACGACCGCTGGTTTTCGCATCCATCGCGCCGCAGAGCTTGGTTTGCCGCGTGCAGACGATTGCCACTGTACCAGCGAGCAAAACCCAGGGAACAACCGGCGAAGTCCAGAACATCTTTGTGCCGAAACGAAGCGTCCCCAACCAAGCGAGCGTGGTCAACCCGCCAACCAAAACTGCCGACAAGCGGGCACCATGACTCCAAGGCAGCGAATATGCGCACAGTCCCTGAATCATCAGAGCAAACGGAAACGCGACCACGAGATCGACGAACCAGTGCTCACCCGTTCCGAGCGTGGCAAACGTCGTAAGAACGAGGAACGCCAGTGCGATTGACCGCTCCATCCAGGAGAGTCCGCGAGAGTACCACCACGCAAGTAACGTCCACGCCATATGGAGCGAGGGGATCGCATTCCGAGGCCCGTTGATCGCGATCGGCTCCAGAATCAGTCGCGGCAAGTCGACGATCGGCATCGGATTCATCGGAAAGCGATACCCGAAAAGATGAATGGGGCCGCACGCCGGAAAAATATTATAGAAAACAATGCCGACCGGTCCGGTGATGAGAAACGCCAACATCGCGGCGAACGCTCCTCTGCCAAATCGGACCAGCCGGCCTGCGTAGACAACCGCGATGGGAATCGCAAGCCCGACGTAAGCCAGCACACTCGATACGTGCAGCCACTCATGGCCGCGGTAGAGCCGTCCGGCAACGAACGCGAGCTGTACGCGCAGGCTGCCGTCAAAAACGAGCAAGTAGAGGTCGAGCGTCTTCGGATGGAGCCTGGACGTCCATTCAAGCATGTCCGAGGCGAAGTAATCCGACAGCACAAAAAGCGCCGCAGGGATCCACGCATACAGCAATCTTTTCCGTTCGTCGCGGAGGGCCCAGACGGTACGAACAGACATCACCAGGAAACTTGCGAGACCGAAAAACGCAAACCAGGCCATCACGCGCGGGACGTAATGCAAAATTCGAAAATCAATGAAACCAAGCAATGCCCCTATCGTCGATACGATGACCGCATCAAACCAATCCGGACGCACACGGAAATGAAGAATTAGAACGCTGGCAAGAGCCAGCGCAAAAAACGCATCAATTAGAGCCTCGCGGTAAAACTGAGAGCTGATTCCCAACAAGCCGATCACGGCTGCCAGCGCGCAACTGGCAGCGATTTTGGCGGATGCATTTCGGAGGGTCATTAGACTCGCGGCTGCTTCAAACTCCGTATTTCTTGGCGTAGTGGCGGAACGACCGATACGACATCTTCAGCATGCCGGCAGCTTGCGTGCGAACCCCTCCTGAACGTTCGAGCGCCGCCAACAAATAGGAGCGCTCAAGGGATTGGATGTGATTTTCCAGATCCATGCCGTCTTCCGGCAACGCAAGACCGTTGCCGTTATGGTTGGATGCGGGAATCGCTTCCTGATAATGGCTGCGCACTCGATCGGGCAACGCCTCTGGCGTAATTCGCTTGCCGCTTTCGAGGGCTACTGCGCGTTCGATCGTGTTTTCCAGTTCGCGGACGTTGCCGGGCCAATCGTAGACTTCCAGCAACCGCATCGCCTCGGGTTCGATTCCATCGATTTTCTTGCCCATCGATTTCGCGAAGCGGCCCAAGAACTCCCGCGAAAGGAGCGGGATATCTTCCACTCGCTCTCGCAGCGGCGGCAAGTGAACGGGTATCACGCTCAATCGGTAATACAAGTCCTCGCGGAATCTGCCCTCTTCGATTTCTTTCTCAAGGTCCTTATTCGTTGCCGCAATCACCCGCACATCAACCTCGGACTCATCCGTGCTGCCGATGGGGCGAACTTTGCCCTCTTGCAGCACGCGGTAGAGCTTGACCTGCATGGTGACGCTCATGTTTCCGATCTCGTCCATGAAGAGCGTGCCGCCGTGCGCCGCTTGAAATAAGCCGCGGCGATTTTCGTTCGCGCCCGTAAACGCGCCTTTCATGTAGCCGAACAACTCCGACTCGAGCAGCGTTTCCGGAAACGCGCCGCAGTTGATCGTGATGAATGGCGCTTTCGCCCGCGCGCTATTTTCGTGAATCGCGCGCGCCACAAGTTCTTTTCCAGTTCCGCTTTCGCCGGTAATGAGGACGCGGCTCGGCTGCGGCGCGATATTCTCGATCAACTCGAAAATCGAGCGCATCTTTGGACTTGTCCCAATGATGTGGTCGAGTCCTGTTAAACGCCTCAATTCCCGGCGCAAATATCCCGTCTCCTTTTTCAGCGCCAGATTCGCCGCGACGTTTTGGACCGCTGGACGCAGTTCATCGAGCAGCCGATCGCCTTTAATCACGTAGCGGTCCGCACCGAAATTCACAGCGTCAATCGCCGTGTCGATCGTGGGAACGCCAGTGATCAGGATAAAGACAGTATCCGGCGAGACTTCCTTGCAATAGCGAAGTAACTCGACTCCATCCATATCGGGCATGCAAATGTCTGAAACCACGATGTCGAACATTCTCGATGCGAGATGGCGCTTCGCACTATCGCCGTTCGTGGCGGTTTCGACTCTATGGCCTTCTTTGCGAAAACTGATTTCGAGCAGTTCGCAGATGGAGCGTTCGTCGTCGACGATCAAAAGCTGGGCCATTAGCTCGCCTTCCCTACCATTGGACTGACGGTTCGCGGCGCGGCATTCGCGCTTGCGACAGCTCGGGACCGCTTGGCTCGCGGAAGTTCCACGATGAATTCAGAGCCGCGCCCCGGCGCGGTGTCTACTTGAACGCGCCCTTTGTGCGCCTGCAATATTTGATAGACGATGGCGAGGCCTAACCCTGTCCCGCCCGCGAAACTTGATTGGAATGGCTCAAAAATTCGCGCCGCGGCCTTGAGATCGAAGCCCGTACCCGTATCACGGATTGCAATTTTGACGGTTTCACCCTCGGCGTACGCGCGAATCGTGAGCAATCCGCCGTCAGGCATCGCTCGCAAAGCGTTGTTGCACAGATTCCAAAACACCTGCTTGATGGCATCCTTGTCACCCCGCGCCCGGAAACTCCGCTCGGCAAATTGCCGGTCGATGCGAACTTTGGCCGCGGTCCCCAAGTTTCGCTCGATGAGCAGGAGTGTTTCTTCAACCAAGGCGAGAACGTCGACCTCCGCAAATGAATAGGATTTCTCGCGTGAATAATCCAAAAATTCGGTGATGATCTGATTCAGGCGCTGCGACTCACGGCTGACGATCTGGACAAGCCGCTTGTCGTCGTCTTCAAGCGGAGCCAGACGCGCCAATTCTTTCAATGCTCCGGTCATTGCCGTAAGCGGCTGCCGAATTTCGTGCGCGATCGCGGCTGAAAGCCGGCCCAGGGCCGCCATGCGTTCCTTGGTAAAGACTTCGCGCTCGAGACGTTTCAGTTCGGTCAGGTCCTGGAAGTTGAAAACGAAACCGCTGGTTTCCTCCTGCCCGGTGCGGAGCGGCGAAATCGATACGCCCAAGAACCGAATCGCACCGGAAGGCGTGCGGAATTCAATTTCTTTTCGCAGAGCCAGCGGAGTGCCCGCATCGTCCATATCCACAGGCCAGAAACCAGGGAACACGTTGCTGACTTGCTCGCCGCGCAGCTGCGAAAAGCTTTGGCCCGTGATTTCGGCGCCCGCGCGGTTCAACAACAAAATCTGGCCGTCGATGTCCGTGGTCAGCAGGCCGCCGCGCATCGATTCGATGATGTCGCGATTGAATGCCTGGAGGTCCTTGAGCGCCTCGCTTTTCTCCCTTAGCTCAAGACCACGCTTGTGAATCGTCTGCGCCAGCAGGCTGCCGAGGTAGGCTACGGCGAAAAACGAAAAAAGGTTGATGCCCAGCCAGGAATCAAGAGCGCGCATGCTTGGACTTGAAGTTCCCGTCGGACGAATGATGTTGTAGCGCGTCAACTCAACCAGCCCAACCAGCAGCAGAAAACTGGCAGCCGCCACAAGGAATGTGCCCCGACGGCGAAAGAGAACGCTGCCCATCAGGATCGTCAGCAGATACAGCGAAATGAAATAGCTATCCTGCGCGCCGCTTGCGTAGACCACTCCCGTGATGATGGCCAGATCGAGTCCGATTTGTAGCGGCGCATGCCAGCGTCCATCGGGCAGGCTGCGTTGCAGGAAGAGATAAACCGTCGCCAGTGCGTACCAGAAGCCGGCCAATACGATGAGCGTAGAGACAGGAATCGGAACGGGGGTCCACTGACGCAGAACGATGACAACCGCCAGCAAAAACGTGATGATGAGAAAACGGACGCGGCCCAGCCAAGGCAGCCATTCATTCATGCTGGGTAAGAATTCCATATGTCCGTTCGGCGATGATTTCCTAGCTGTGGAGCGCCATAATCCGCGCTCTGAAACAAAGCTTGTGCAGTTGCGCGCGCTGGAGTCCGCAAGATTTACGCCAGCGCGCCCGCTTATTCTTAGTGTCCCGCCAGTTTTGCGATCAGCGAGAACAGCGGCAAGTACATGGAAATGACCACGCCGCCGACGACCACGCCCAGCACCACGATCATGATTGGCTCAATCGCCGTCAGCATGTCTTTTACGGCCGCGTCAACTTCGTCCTCATAGAAGTCGGCGATTTTCTGAAGCATGGCGTCCATCGCGCCGGTCTGCTCGCCGACTCCGATCATCTGCGTCACCATGCCTGGAAACGCGTCTGTTTCCTTTAGCGGTTCGACAAGCGAACGGCCGGCTTCGACGGCCTTACGCGTCGCGGCGATGGCTCGTTCGATAACCGCGTTGCCGGAGGTTCGGGCGGTGATGTCGAGGCCTTCAAGAATCGGAACGCCGCTCGAGATCAACGTGCCAAGCGTGCGTGTAAATCGCGCTACCGCGATCTTGCGCAGCACGGTGCCGACGACTGGCGCTTTCAGCAGAAGCGCATCGATTGTGAAGCGGCCCTGCGGAGTGCCATACCAGAACTTGACCGCGAAACCCGAGCCAATGAAGAAAACCAGCAACATTAGCCCGTAGTAGCTTCCAACGAAGTTGCTCAAGCCGATGACGATCCGCGTCGGCAACGGCAGGTCGACATCCAAGCCGTTGAACAACGTCACGAAAATCGGCACGACTTTCCATAACAGCAGCGTGATAACCGCCGCCGCAATTCCCAAAACGGATACCGGGTAAATCATCGCGGATTTCACGGCGCGCTTCAGCTTTACGTTTTTTTCGATGTACGTCGAAAGGCGCTGGAGAATGGTGTCCAAAATACCGCCGGTCTCTCCTGCCTCGACCATGTTGTAGTACAGCGGATCGAAGACCTTTTCGTGCTGCTTCATCGAAGAGGAAAGCGTCGCGCCGCCTTCCACCGACCCGCGCACTCCGTTGAGCACTTTCTGAAAGGTCTTGTTCTCCTGCTGACCCGCAAGAATTTCCAGGCATTGGACGAGCGGCAGACCAGCGTCAATCATCACCGAGAATTGGCGCGTGAAAATAGCCAATTCCTTCGCGTCGACGCCGCCTCCGAACGTGGGGATGTTGAATTCCTTCCCCTTTTCGGAAAGCTTGCTGACGTTGATATTTTCCCGGCGCAGCGCCGCTGCGAGCGCGGCTTTGCTATCGGACTCGCGCTCTCCCTGGACTTTAACTCCCATGCGGTTCGTGCCGCGGTATGTAAAAACCGGCATAGCTATTTCTCCCTTCGATTACCGGCGGACAGGAACCTTGCCACCACTGGCTGCCGGCGGCGAGGTCACCCCACGGTTGATTAAATCTTGCAACTCATCTGCATTCGAGGATCTCGCGAGAGCGGTTTCCAAACTGATCAGCTTTTGGAAGTACGAGTTCGCGAGGCTCTGGTTAAACGTCTGCATTCCGGTAATGCCCGTTCCGGTCTGCATGGCCGAATAAATCTGGTGAATCTTGTCTTCGCGGATCAGGTTGCGGATGGCCGCATTGGGAACCAAAACTTCCATCACCATGGCGCGGCCGCGCCCGTCGATTCGCGGAAGCAGCGACTGGCAAAGAATTCCTTCGAGCACCATCGAGAGCTGCGCGCGAACTTGCGGCTGCTGGTGCGCTGGAAAAACGTCGACGATACGGTTGATGGTCGAAACGGCCGAGTTGGTATGCAGCGTTGCGAACGTCAAGTGTCCGGTTTCCGCAATTCGAAGCGCGGATTCGATCGTCTCCAGGTCTCGCATTTCGCCGATCAGCACGACGTCGGGGTCTTCTCGAAGCGCGGCCCGCAGCGAATTGGCGAACGAGTGCGTGTCGGAGTGCACTTCGCGCTGGTTCACGAGGCACTTCTTGTGGTTGTGCAGGAATTCGATCGGATCTTCGATCGTGATCATGTGCTCTTCGCGCTCGTTGTTGATCTTGTCGAGCATCGCAGCGAGCGTTGTCGATTTGCCGGAACCCGTGGGGCCGGTAACGAGCACCAGGCCGCGCGGCTTATCGCACAATCCGCGAACGACAGGCGGCAAACCGAGCGCGTCGAACCCTTTGATCTCCCACGGAATCGTCCTGAAGACGGCAGCCACGGCTCCGCGCTGATGGAAAATGTTGCCGCGGAATCGCGCCAGGCTCTTCAAGCCGAAAGAAAAGTCGAGCTCGAGACTCTCCTCCAGGCGATGCTTCTGCACGTCGGTGAGCACGCTATATGCGAGCGCCTTCGTGTCCGCCGCTGTGAGAGGCGGCATATCGAGCGGCCGCAACTTTCCGTGCACGCGCACGCGCGGCGCGCTGTTCGTGGAAAGGTGCAGGTCGCTTCCCTGCATATCGATCATCTTTTTCAGAAGCTCGCTTAAGGTGATACCCGCCATCTTCTCCTCCGTTACAGGACCGTTTCGCGCAGCACTTCTTCCATCGTCGTCAGGCCAGCGGCGGCTTTAATCAGGCCGCTTCGCCGCAGCGTAATCATTCCCTGCTCGAGCGCTTTTTTCTTGAGTTCCAACGCGGAAGCACCGACCAGAATCAATTCGCGCAGCTCGTCATTGATTTCCATCACTTCATAAAGGCCCACGCGACCCTTGTAGCCGGTGTTATTGCAAGCACTGCACCCCTTGCCGTGTTGGATGAGCACGGTCGCCGCTTCCTCGGACGAATAGCCGGCATCCGTGAGGGCCTGCGGCTGGATCTGCAGCTGCTCTTTGCATTGCGCGCAGATGCGGCGCACAAGGCGCTGCGCGCAAATCAAGTTCACGGAAGTGGCCACGAGAAATGGCTCAATTCCCATGTTCATCAAACGGCTGATGGTCGAGGGCGCGTCGTTCGTGTGCAGAGTCGAAAGCACCAAGTGCCCGGTAAGCGCCGCCTTCACCGCAATTTCAGCGGTTTCGAAGTCTCGAATTTCGCC
>JASHRM010000181.1 GCA_030037315.1 Candidatus Acidiferrales bacterium | reverse complement strand
CGGCATGCTGGCCGCCGAAACAATCTACGACGCGCTGTGCGCCGGCGATACTTCCGATGCAACGCTGGCCGCCTACCAAACCAGAATCGAGCACAGCTGGCTGAAGGACGAGCTCTGGGCCGTGCGGAATTTTCATCAGGCCTTTCACGGCGGTTTATGGTCGGGACTTTTCCAGGCGGGTATTCAGTTCGTCACCGGCGGCCGAGGCTTGGTCGATCCGATGCGCACCGAGCCAGGATATAAAGAGTATGAAGATCTGCATCGCGACCGCGTGCTTGTCGATCAATCGACGCGATTCAAGGGCGATGGGAAGCTGACCTTCGACCGGCTGAGCGACGTCTACCATTCCGGCACGCGCCATGACGAAGATCAGCCGCCACATTTGATCGTCACGCAGCCCAATATCTGCATCGAGCGCTGCATTCAGGAGTACGGCAATCCCTGCCAGTATTTCTGTCCCGCCGCAGTGTACGAAATGGTGATGGATAACGGTGCGCCGCGCCTAAAAATCAACGCCGCAAACTGCGTTCATTGCAAGACGTGCGATGTCGCCGATCCCTACCAAATTATTGAGTGGGTGCCACCGGAAGGTGGCGGCGGCCCGAATTACGAAGGAATGTGACAATGCGACGAGATCATCATCCTGAGGACGATTCTTTGGTTTCTAGTCGGACGAAGATCTCTTGCGTGAACCTAACCGCCTGATTCAGGCTCTCCGACGAAAACTCTTTTCAGAGCCGCCCAGAATCCATGTTTCTTTTTTTTCGATTCAGGCGCCGTGGCGAATGATTGTGCGGACGCGCCAGCCGCGGGCGGTTGCCCGTGCTCGCCGAGGGCACTCTGCATCGCCTCCGCGAATCCCGGCGATTCCACATGCCCGGAGAATTCATAGTCCGGCATCACCTGCGCCTGGCGAATCAGCAACACCATATCCTGCGTTGGACCGGGCGGACGTACTGGCGAGCCTGCGATGAAACTGAATGGCGGCAGGACAGCTGTGTAAGTCGGCACGGTCGTTGGCGGCGTTGGATGCGTATCCTTGACCGGCTGCAAGACGGGATGCGATTCGTTCGCGTTCGCCAGCAGACTGTATTCGATCGACGGCTGCGGCTCGGATTCGACAGCTGAAGGCGGAGCCTGACTTGTCGGCTCTGGTTGAGCGGGAACCGTCGTCGGGGGCAGCTGAGGCGCCGCATTGGCATACTCCTCGGGAGGAGTGGCGCGCGTTGGCGGCGTCACTTCATCCGCTTCGCATTCGCAACTACCCGGTGTGCCCGCCACAGGCAACAGCCTGCCGCCATTCAGGAAAAATTCTCCCGCCTGCGGCACGATCAATTTTTCACCGGTGAACTGGTGTTCCAGCTGAATAGCACCATTTTGCGCGAGCACGCACAACGAATCGTCGAGGCTTAACCCGACCGTCACGTTGCGCGTCGCTCCGGCAATGTCGAGCGGAGTGCCAATAATCGTTGGCGTAAATACATTAAAGTTCGTCGAGGCTGGAAGATTCGCCCTTACCCGTCCAAAATCCAACGCCACGGTGATAGCGCTTCCCGAGGTGAGGATCGTGAATTTCGCCGGACCGCAAATCTCGACTTCGCCTCCAGCGAAAAGGCGCATTCGCGCGTGCCCGGAATGCACGGTAATGGAGTTGCCACTCGAAACGAAAATCGTCGCTGGCGAACCCGCGACGGTTTGCGGCTGAACACCGCCCTCAACGGAAATGTCCTTTCCTTCGATTTGGGCGACGGCGCCCGCAGGCACGGACTGGTCCTGCGCCAGTGCCGGCCCTAGAAAAACCGCCAGCAGGAAAAGAGACGCAATTCCGCGCAAATAGGGGGATTTCCCGGCAAATCGCCGCACGAATTCGGATTGGGGCTGCATCCGGACTATCTATACTATACAGCAGTGAAAGATACGCCGAAATCGGCCGCGCGCGAAACTGCCGTGAATGCAACGGCGCCTGCGATCTCCATGCCGCGGCTTTCTCTATGGCGACGAATACAAATTCCTTTGATTGCGGCAGCGGTTTATGGGGTTATCCGGCTGATTGGACCCACGCTTCGCCTGGAAGTCATCGGGGTTCACAATGCGATCCAGATTCCGCGCGGCGGCGAGCCGGCCATCGGCGCTTTTTGGCATCGCTGCATCTTTTCCGCAGCGTGGACGTGGCGCGATCGCGGCATCGTCGTCCTCAACACCGTAAATTTCGACGGCCAGTGGACCCGCCGCGTGATCGAAAAGCTCGGATTTGGGACGGCGCAGGGAAGCTCGACTCGAGGAGCTCTCGAAGGGCTCACGGATATGGCGCGCAATCTGGAAGCGGGCCATCACGTCGCTTTGACGATCGACGGCCCTCGCGGTCCGCGTTACGTCGCAAAACCCGGCGCCGTGATTCTCGCGCGGCGTACCGGCAGGCCCATCTCTGTGTTTTACATCGCGCCGAAGCGCGCTTACACCTTTAGGAAGGCCTGGGACCTCTTTCAAGTGCCTTATCCATTTACACACACCGTCATGTTCGTCGCGCCCCCCATTCGTGTTCCTGCAGACGCGGATAGCGACGCGATGAAAGCGAAGCAAGCCGAAGTACAAGCCACGCTCGAACAAGTTCGCGATCTGGCAGATTCATGGTTTGGCTCGAGCGAAGCGGAACGCGATCACCTTCGTGAGGACTGGAGCGAAAAAGATACGCGCCGTGCAGTTCGTGCGGGCGCAGCGGATGCCGCCCAAATGATAAGCTCCAAGTCGGAATAACGCCGAATCGGCACTTATCCTTCTCGCGAGTCCGATGGAATGGGGGCACGCGTGAGGTTTTCTTGGCAGGCGGTAAGGCGATACACACAAAAGAGATGCACCGATGCACTTTTGAGTGCGCGAGCGAAATCGTGGTAGAGGACCTAGTCTATCATTCAGAGTTACGTGAGACGCAGGAATGGCCAATTGGTTGGCCGAAACTCGCTAACCGCTGAATTAGCTCTCGCCTAGCCTCACCGGCACATCGATCTTTTTGCCGTCGCGATAGATCGTCAGAGTTACGGTTTGCCCGGGCCACTCGCGGTTGAGTAGAACGTTCAAATCCATCTGATTCGTCACTTCCTTGCCGTTCAGCGCAACCACAACATCACCGCCGATTCGCAACTCCTGCAGACCCGCTAGCACCGCGTGATTGCCGCCGCGAATGCCTGCTTGCGCCGCGGGCCCGCCCGAGTCAACTCGCTCGATCAAAATCCCATGTTGCACGGGAAGCTTTAGCGCTTCGGCAAGCGCCGGCCACAGCGCGCGGCCCTCGGCCCCGAGCGTGGCTCGACGCACGCGCCCTTGGCTGATCAAATCTTCTGCAACCCGCCGCGCCGTGTTGATCGGAATCGCGAAACCGATGCCGGCCGTGGTGCCTGTCGGCGCATAGATGGCGCTATTGATACCGATCACTTCGCCGCGCGAATTCAGCAGCGGCCCGCCGGAATTGCCGCGGTTAATTGCGGCATCGGTTTGAATCGCCTCGTCGATGAACGTGTTCTCGCCGGTCTGCACGGTTCGTCCGAGCGAGCTCACCACGCCTGTTGTCAGCGTGCTTTGAAATCCGAAAGGATCGCCGATCGCCAGCACGCGCTGCCCGACCAGTAGATTCCGCGAGTCGCCCAGCGGCAGAGTCGCCAGCTTGTGGGTGCCCGGATCAATCTGGATCAGTGCGATGTCATTGCGCGTATCCGCTCCGATGTATTTCGCCTTGTAGTGCGATTGATCGCCGAGTGTCACTTCAATCGTTTGCGCGCCTTCGACCACGTGGTAATTCGTCAGGATGTGGCCCTGGGGATCTATCACGAATCCCGATCCCGCCCCTTCTACCGGCACGGCATTGAAGAAAAAGTCGTATTGGACCGTCCGCGTCACGATGTTTGCCACAGCCGGCGACGCCTGTTTGTAAATCCGGACATTCTCAGACTCCGTGGCGTCAAGCTTCACGTCCGCAGGGCTCTCGGTCAAGGCCACCGGCAGAGCGCCGTGCACGGATGTCGGGGCGGGCGCGCCGAAATGCGAACCAGCCCAGTAAGCTCCCAATCCAATAATTAAGCCGAGAGCAAGCAATCGAAAAATTCGACCCTGATCTTCTTTTCGTGTCATGACTCTGCTCACGTACTGCTGTCGTTTTCCGAACCTGCTAGTAATACGGATCGGCGCCGCTAAGTGTTTCCTCGCACGGCCAGCTGTTTTAGCTTTTCGAGCAACGCATCGACCTCGCGCTCGGTTGCCTCCATTGAGCCCGAGCAATCGATCACTTCGTCCGCCAGCCGCCGCTTTTCGTCGATCGGCATTTGCGACGCGATGCGAATCTTCGCGTCCGTTTCCGAAAGCCCGCGCTCTCTGAGCCGTTCGACCTGCTGTTCCGGACGGCACCAGCACACGACCACGCAATCCAGACTTCTGCGCGCTCCGGCTTCGAGTATGAGCGCCGCATCCTCGAAAGCCATATCAACGCCGCCCGCCTTGTTGAGCGCCGAAAACCATTTGGCTGTGATGTCGTGGATGCGGGGATGAAGAATTTGATTCAACCGCTGCCGCTTCTCCGCGTCCGCGAAAACGATCGCGCCAAGTTTCTTGCGGTCAACCGCCCCTCCTGGCGCCAAAATCTCCTGGCCGAAGGTCCGCACCACTTCGCGATAAGCGTCCTGGCCCGGCTCCAATAATTCGTGCGCCAGCACATCGGCATCCAGCACTTGATAATCGCGGTCTCGCAGCATCGACGCTACAGTGGATTTGCCCGAAGCAATTCCCCCAGTGAGGCCGACGCGAAGCATTTAATTGCGCGACGCCGCCGCGGCTGGTGCGCGCGCTCCACGTCGCATGCGAGCGGCTTTGACGGTGTTGCTCATCAGCATGGCGATTGTCAGCGGCCCCACGCCTCCCGGAACCGGAGTATACGCACCCGCCACTTCGACGACCTCCGGATGAACATCGCCCGCGAGGACCGAGCCTTTTGTGCGGAATGCCTGTAGCTTGTCGGGAAATTTGGCGAAAATCCGCTCCGCTTCCGCCGCATCGTGGATCACGATTTGTCCCACGTCGATCACTGTGGCCCCCGGCTTGACGAAATCCGGGGTGACCATCGCGGCCTTGCCGATCGCGGCGACAATGATGTCCGCGCGGCGCGCAATTCCCGGCAGATCCTTGCTCTTTGAATGGCAAATCGTCACGGTGGCATTGGCGTGTAACAGCAGCAGCGCTTGCGGCTTGCCGACGATATCGCTGCGCCCGATGACAACTGCGTTTGCGCCTTCGATGGGAATATTGCTGCGGCGCAAAATTTCCATCACACCCGCCGGAGTGCAAGCCACCAGCGCCGGACGTCCGGCCACCAGATGACCCACGTTTACCGGGTGAAATCCGTCCACGTCTTTCGCCGGGATCACCGCGTCGAGAATCTTCTTGGAATCAATCTGCTTGGGCAGCGGCATCTGCACCAGAATGCCGTCCACATCGTCGCGACTGTTTAATTCGTTGACGATGGCAAGCAGTTCTTCCGTGGTCGTCGATGCTGGCGGCGTAATGTGAAAACTCGCCAAGCCGAGTTTCTCGCATGCCGCAATCTTGCTGTTCACGTATAGCTTCGACGCGGGATCGTCGCCCACGCGCACTGCCGCGAGCCCCGGACGAATGCCCGCCGCCCCCAGAGCGGCGATCTCTGCTTGCAACTCCAGATAAATTTGGTCGCGAATCGCGTTACCGTTGAGAATTCGTGCGGACAATGGAAAGCTCCTTGTATATCAGCCGATTATTAAACCGAAATGATAGCACACGCGATTTCGCAGCGGCCGGTGCCTCAATCGCTGCGCCAGTAAACTCGCCCAGGGCCGTTGTAAAATGAGCTTCACGTCTTCGATAGAGCGAAAATCCAAATGGCCTCCGCCGAAACCACCGACAGAAAGCGACTCGAGCGCGCCATGCGCGATTCGGGCCGTCTTCCTCCCGGCCAATCGGCCACTCTGAAGTGGCCCGTGCTTCATGTTGGTGACGTGCCGCGATTCGACCCAAAAACTTGGGATTTTCGCGTCTTCGGACTGGTCGAAACTCCCCTGCGGCTCGCATGGGACGATTTTTCGCGACTGCCGATGAAGGAGGTCACGGCGGACATGCACTGTGTCACGCGCTGGAGCCGTTTCGACGTGCGCTGGGAAGGCGTGCCATTTCTCGAAGTCGGGAAATTAGCGGAGATCAAGCCGGAAGCCAAATACGTGATGGTCCACGCCGATTACGATTTCACTTCCAATGTGCCGCTGGACGATTTGATGCGGCCCGCTTCGCTCTTTGCGCTAAAGCACAATGGCGAACCGCTGCCTGCGGACCATGGCTATCCACTGCGGCTGGTGGTCCCGCATCTTTACGCGTGGAAAAGCGTGAAATGGGTGCGCGGGATCGAATTCATGGCGCACGACGCGCCGGGGTTCTGGGAAGAAAACGGATACAACATGCGCGGAGATCCATTCAGACAAGAACGCTTCGGATAAAGAAGAAGCCCACGAATCAAGCGTGGCGCGCATTCTCCGGGTATAAACGATCGAATTCCGGGTCGCCGCGGAAGCCGCCTTCCCATGCCTTCCGCAACGCATCGAGCGCTTCCGTCTTCCTTTGCAGCTCGCAGTAAACACACGCGGCGTTGTAAAGAATGGAAGCCTCATTCGCGCGCAATGTAACCGCCAGGTTTCTTAGATGGTCGAGGCAGGTGAGTCAACGCAGCGATTTTGGGAATTTTGAAGCGATGCCGGATCGCGTGTCGTCAGCGACGGAGCCGAAGGTCTCTAAGGGGTGCACGCATCGCGAAAAATCCTAGCGGCTGGCGCTTTGCGTCTGGATGAAGCTGAAAGCGTCCTCGAGGGAACGCGCCGAAGCGCGTGATCCCTTCGCCCAGTCGCTGTACTGAGGCCGCCGCCGCGGAGAGAATTTTTCTGGGTCGAAATTTCCTCGTTTCACGCGGAACACCCAAACGAATTCGTAGCGTGTTTTTTGCAGATCGGAGGGTGAGAGCAGCGCCGTATCCGCAGCCGTCATCGGGCTAAAGTCTGAAAATCCGTGCGCATCCGTGTGTACCGCGACGGGCATCGCGTCCGTGTATTGATTCGAATCGTGCCCGAGGAGAATCACATAGTCCACGTGAGCGAGATCGGGCGCCGGACAAATGCTCGCGAACTGTTTTTGGCGATCTTCCTCGAGCCACTTGTATTGCGTAGGCGCAACGCCGTATACCGAGAAATACTCGCGGCACGCGGGATCAGCGCTCTCATAAACCGGCTTGGCGTCTGGATAATCCTGATCATCCGATGAATCCGCAACGGTTTTGGGCTGCGCCAAATCACGAGGCGCAGGAATCATTTCGGCATCTTCGCTGATCGCCAGAGACACGGTTGGGGCTGGCGGCATCTCTACGACCGCGGGTGCCGCGATCATTCCCGACGGTGCTGCCTTTGCAGAGACCGGCGCCGCCGTATTGCCGCTGGTGAGGATCTGCGGCTTAGGCGCGCTCTCTCTCGGCTGAGGCGGAGCTACCGCCGTCGCTACCTGCACGGGTTCGATTGTGATCACGCTCTTCGGCGCAACAACCTGTGCCGGCGGAGCAACGCTGACCCGTGTTGTCTGAATGGCCGTCGGCTGCGCTGACGCCACAGCAACCGGTGCCACCGAAACAGGTCTGACTTCCACATTTGCGGCGGCTGTTGGCGCGGCCGCGACAAGCCGAACGGTGTTCGCGGAGCTCGGCGCAACCAAGCCTTGGTGCGCCGCGATGGCCCCAAGTGATTGCTGCTGTTCA
>JASHRM010000017.1 GCA_030037315.1 Candidatus Acidiferrales bacterium | reverse complement strand
TTGCCTGGGTCGCGCCCCGATTGAGTGACCGCCAAGCGGCCGCTACGAGCGCCAATTTCTTGACGGAAATGGCGAATCCTGCTAAAAACATTGATTCGGTGGGGATTACTCGCATGTAAAGGCTCCCGTTCCGGGAGTCTTCTCCATAGGGAGAACGGCCTTCATTTTGGTGCACGAGAGCCGCTGAATTGCCGGTTTCGACGGTTTACAGCGAATCATAAGTGCGCCTGATTGCGCACAGATTACAGTTCGAGGTGGGAGGACCACTCATGGATAGAGTACTTGTAGGCGCCGGACGTCAGTCACAAACCTGGTGGCGCCGAGCAGCAAAATTCGCCGCGAGCGGCGCAGCGTTGCTGGCAGCGCTGATTCTTGCGACGCCCGCATGGGCCAACCAGGGCGAAACCAGCGGTGAAGCGAATCTGAAGCTTCCCGATCTATCGCAAGTACAATTCCTAGGCACGGACGGCCACAAGCTGCTCATGTGGGGAATTCTATTCTGCGTCTTTGGCCTTGTCTTTGGGCTCACGATCTACGTGCGTTTGAAAAACTTGCCGGTCCATCGCGCGATGCGCGAAATTTCGGAATTGATTTACGAGACCTGCAAAACCTACCTGATCACGCAGGGTAAATTCCTGATTCTCCTCTGGCTCTTTATCGCCGCGGTGATCATTTTGTACTTCGGGGTGTTGCTCCACGATTCCGTAAACACGGTCGTGATCATTCTGGCGTTTAGCATTCTCGGCATTTGCGGCAGCTACGGAGTGGCGTGGTTCGGGATTCGCGTGAATACATTTGCGAATTCGCGCACCGCGTTCGCCGGATTGGCCGGCAAGCCCTACCCGATTTACAGCATCCCCCTGCGCGCGGGAATGAGCATTGGAATGATGCTGATCAGTGTCGAGCTGCTGATGATGCTGATTATTCTGCTGTTCGTGCCGGGCGATAGCGCGGGACCGTGCTTCATCGGATTCGCCATCGGCGAATCGCTGGGGGCTGCCGCGCTCCGAATCGCGGGCGGCATCTTCACGAAAATTGCGGACATCGGCTCAGACTTGATGAAGATCGTCTTCAAAATCAAGGAAGACGATGCGCGGAATCCTGGCGTGATCGCGGATTGCACGGGTGACAACGCGGGCGATTCGGTCGGGCCCAGCGCGGATGGATTCGAGACGTACGGCGTCACCGGCGTCGCGCTGATTACCTTCATTTTGTTGGGCGTGCGGTCGCCTGATGTGCAGGTTGAATTGCTGGTATGGATTTTCGTCATGCGCATCGCGATGCTGGTTGCAGCAGCGATCGCGTATTTCATCAACGGCGCGATCGCCAGCTCGCGCTACAGCAAAGCAGACAAAATGAATTTCGAAGCGCCGCTGACTTCCCTGGTGTGGATCACGTCGATTGTTTCAATCGGCCTCACCTACCTGATCTCGTACTTCATCATCCCGGACTTGGGCGGCGATTCGACGCAGTGGTGGAAACTTTCGACGATCATTTCCTGCGGGACACTCGCGGGCGCAATCATTCCCGAGCTGGTGAAAGTTTTCACCTCGGTGGAATCGCGGCACGTGCGCGAAGTAGTCAGCTCGGCCCGGGAAGGCGGAGCGTCGCTCGGAATTCTCTCTGGGTTTGTGGCCGGCAATTTTTCCGGCTATTACCTCGGCGGCACGATGGTCATCTTGATGACGATCGGATACCTCTTCAGTCAAGGCGGCCTGCAGGCACTGATGATCGCCGCTCCGGTGTTTGCGTTTGGCCTAGTCGCATTCGGATTCCTTGGCATGGGACCGGTAACGATTGCAGTCGATTCGTATGGGCCGGTTACTGACAACGCGCAATCGGTCTACGAATTGTCGCTGATCGAGCAGGTTCCAAACATCGAGCGGGAACTCAAAAACGATTTCAAAATCGACGTGAATTTCGAGCGCGCCAAGGAAATGCTCGAAGCGAACGACGGCGCGGGCAACACCTTCAAGGCGACGGCGAAACCCGTTTTGATCGGCACGGCAGTTGTCGGCGCCACCACGATGATTTTCTCGATCATCATGGCGCTGACGAACGGAATCACCACGAACGTAGACAAACTTTCACTTTTGCACGCTCCCTTCGTGCTCGGCCTGATCACCGGCGGCGCGATGATTTATTGGTTTACGGGCGCGTCCACCCAAGCGGTTACCACAGGAGCATATCGCGCGGTGGAATTCATTAAGGCGAATATCAAGCTCGAAGGCGTCGAGAAGGCGTCGATCACCGACAGCAAAAAAGTGGTGCAAATCTGCACGGTCTACGCGCAGAAAGGCATGTGGAACATCTTTTTCGCGGTGTTCTTTGCCACGCTGGCCTTTGCGTTTGTTGAACCGTTCTTCTTTATCGGCTATCTGATTTCCATCGCCGTATTCGGCCTCTATCAGGCGATCTTCATGGCGAATGCGGGCGGCGCGTGGGATAACGCCAAAAAAATCGTGGAAGTCGAGCTGAAGCAGAAAGGCACGCCGCTTCACGACGCGACGGTCGTCGGCGACACGGTGGGCGATCCGTTCAAGGACACGTCTTCGGTGGCCCTCAACCCGATCATCAAGTTCACCACGCTTTTCGGATTGTTGGCCGTCGAACTGGCCGTGGTGATGGCGGACAAGAATTCGGAACTCACGCGGATTTTGGCTGCGGCATTCTTCCTCGTGTCGTTCTTTTTCGTCTACCGGTCGTTCTTCGGAATGCGGATCAAAGCGGGACACGAATAGGCAGGCCCCGACCGAGTTTGCGGTTGAGCATTTTAGGTTTTCATCAAGCCTAGAAACTGCGCTGGATCGTTCGCGAAGCCGGGGAAAACGCGGTCGAGATCGCGGCCACCTAGGTGCTTGGTCATGATTTCGCCGAGCACGCTGCGATAGTCGGCGGTCACGGCGAGATCGCGGCCCTGATACAGCTTGTCCTCCGTCATTCCAGGCCAGCGCGTGTAGACTTTTCCGCCCTTCACGTCTCCGCCCATCACGAACATGCAATTCGCGTGGCCGTGATCGGTGCCGCGATTGCCGTTTTCCTTCGCAGTGCGGCCGAACTCGGACATGCTGACGAAAACCACGTCGCCCATGCGGTCGCCCATATCCTGGTGAAACGCGGCGATTCCCTGCCCCAAATCGCGGAGCAGATTCGAGAGCTGGCCTTGCACGCCACCTTCGTTGACGTGATGATCCCATCCGCCGCTATCGAGGAACGCGACTTCGAGACCAACGTCGGCTTTGAATAGCTCGGCGATTTCCATCAGGCTTTGTCCGAAGCGGCTGTTGGGATACTGCGCTCCGTTTTCGGGCTGGTACGAATCCGGATCGATTTTCTTGAGCTGATCGATCGCTTCGAATGTTTCCTGTCCGACGCCGCGCAAAGCCTGATCGAGGGTTTG
Organism: Candidatus Acidiferrales bacterium; assembly: GCA_030037315.1. Lineage (GTDB taxonomy): Bacteria > Acidobacteriota > Terriglobia > Acidiferrales > UBA7541 > Palsa-295. The sequence goes on along the minus strand of JASHRM010000017.1, from coordinate 18,127 downwards.
CGCGTACATGCTTTCGAATCCGCCCTCGACAGTTTGCTGAGGACCGTACATTTTGAATTGCTTCAAATCAGGAATCGCAACCGCGGGCGCGCTGCCGGAAAGTGTGCGTGGCAGGTACGGTCCGAATGCGACCGCGCGAAACGGGCTTGCGTGGTCTTCCGGGGCTGCCTGGAGAGCGCGATTCAGCCAGCCATCGTCGGTGGCCTTCAATCCGGGAGTGCCGGACTCCATGAAGTCCTGTGCATCGAAGTGCGAGCGCGTGGGATCAGGTGAACCAGCCGCCTGCACGATGGCCAGCTGGCCATTGTGAAATAGCGGCGCAATCGGCTGAAGGCTGGGGTGCAACCCGAAAAATCCGTCGAGGTCGATGGCGACGTCCGAACCACCGCGGGCGGGCTCGGGAATCGCGATGCTGGGACGCAGACGGTAGTATTCCGGCTCGGCGAATGGCACGACGACGTTCAGGCCGTCCATCGCGCCACGCTGAAACAGCACAACCATTTTCTTATTCGGCGAGGCGGTATCTGCGATTGCGCGCTGCAGAAAAGATGGCAGTGATGCCATGCCAAGCATCGCGATCCCGCCGTTTTTCAGAAAATAGCGTCGAGAAATAGTCATAGCCACGCTCCGTCATTAACAAATCGAACTATCTGGCACCCACATCGCTCCTCGGAATGACAGAGAGAGGCGAGGCTGACGCCGACGATGTCAGCGGCGCTGAAATTCAGGCGTCCCGAGCACAAGGCCGGCAAGCAAACCTTCGTTCACTTGTTTCACCGGGTCGTCGAGACGCGCTTGCAAAATTTGCGGGTCTCCCAATCGAGCCTCCAGCGTCGAAACAGTTTGGGGTTCAACTTGGCCATCCAAGAACAGCGCCAGCGAGCGACTAAGCGCCATTTCAGGATCTTTGGACGCTTCGTCGCCAAACATCGGCTGCAAATCCACGGCGGTGCCTGCCAAATGTCCGCCGGCCATAGCGAGCGCAAAATTCAGACGGTTCAAGAGGGCGCCGGTGTTCACCCACGTCGCAGCCTTGTCGGAATAGCCGGTAGGAGGCTGGCACTCGAACAGCGGCTCGCCCATGCGTCCCACCCAGCCGACGAGTGGCAACGAAACTTCCACGTCGGCATTCAGGGCACGCGCAGTGCTCGCAACCAGTTCGAAAGGCGTTTTTACTTTCGCGCGGTACGACTCTTTCGACCAGAACTCGGGCGAATAGATCATCGTGCGAAGAACGCTGCGAATATCGCCACCGCTCGATTGGTATTCCTGCGCCATCCGATTCACGAGCACGGCCGGCGGATTATCGGAAACGAAATGCCGCGCCAGTTCTGTGGAGATGAATTTGGCGGTGTGAGGATCGCTCGCCAGCATCTTCAGGGCTTCCTCGCCGTCTTTTTCTCCGCCGTAGTCGAAGGTATGGCCCATTACAACTTTCTTGCCTTTGGCGTGGAATTCCGGCTTGAAGTCGAATTCCGGGTCGCGGCGTGGTTCGCGAATCGTCCAGCCAGTGAGCGCGCGCGCCATTTCGATAACGTCCTGCTGCGTGTAACCCGCATCGACTCCGACCGTGTGAAGTTCCATCACCTCGCGACCGTAATTTTCATTTAGGCCGCGATCCTGCTGCTTCGGGCGCGCATTGGCATCGGCCTGAGCCGAAGCGGCAGCGCCAGTGTTCGGCAACGGGAAGAATCCCTGTTGCGGGGTTGTGCCGCTTGCGAACGTTCCTTGAAAGCGAGAGCGTCGGATCGCGATTTCCTGCTGGCGCTGCTTAAACGCGACGGGATCAACACTCAGCCAGTTGTCCAGAAAGAAAAGCATCGCCGGGCTTTTGGCTGTTGCGACGAGCAGGTCGTCGAAAGTGCCCATCGTGTGTGGACGAATCGTGTCGCGGATATAGGAGGTCAGCAGCCACCGATCGTCACCCTTGCCGGCGTATACGTTGAAGTGATTGAACCAAAAATCCTCCATCACCGCTTCGAGCTGGCGATTGCTGTAAATCGCGCGATCGAGCTTGGCCATGGAAAGTTCAGCGACGATCCGAGCCGGCCCCTGAATTTTTTCAAGCTGCTCCTGCGCTTTATCGAAATGATCGTTGCCGGATTGCATCATCTGAGCGGCAACTTCGCGGCGGATCTGCTGGTTTTGCGCCTGACGCTCCTGCTTGTACTGCTCGAGCGACTCGCCCGCGGCTTTGGCGGCTTGCTTTGGACGCGGAAATTGTTCGAGCAACTCCGCGGACGACATTTTCAGCGTCGGATATTTTTCGAGGCGCTGGTCGAGCGCCGAATCGTCGATCGAATCGGGATTTAGCTGCTGATCGACCCACTTTTCGAGGCCAAGTTGCTTAATGGATTCCACATCGCCCGGCCGCGGACCGTACGCCAAGCGATTGAGTGCATGCAAAATGGCCTGATCCTCGGTCAATTCCGTGATGGGCAAATGACCTTTGAATTTTGCGCTGAGAGCAATCGAATTTCTCGAATGCTTGCCTCTGTCCGGCGTGGCGGCCGGATCGCTGATCGCAACCGAGGGCGCCAACAAGCCAAGGATCGCAATTGCGGCAACCCCCGCGTTTGCAGCACGAAAATGCTTACTTGGTCCAGCACAACAAGATAGCGTCTTGGCCATGGCTTTCTACCAGTTTAAACCCGGCATTCGGCACAAAGTTGCGCAAGCGGAGCGGAAGTAAATAGGAAAGGGCGGAGTGCGACTAAGTCTGAAACAATTCGATGATCTTCTTGAGCTTGATCTCGTTTTGGGTAGGAATCTGCGTAAATTCGATGCCCATGCCGTGCTCGTTTACATGGCGGACAGTTCCCTCCAGCGCGATTGAGATCATCGAGCATTGAACAATCAAATTCAAAACGGTGCCCGGGTGATGTCGATCCTTTGCGCGCAGAAACATGCCGCCCAATCCGATCGCGGTGATGATTCCCTCGACAGCGGCGCTGCCAGGCGCATTGAAGGCCCGTAAAATTACGGCTCCAGGAACGAGGATGCGCTCGCAGCGGCGCATGTCGGCTTTGATCATCGGCATGGCAGCATCCTCGAACGTTCTGCGACCGGCTGCGCGGAAGCCATCGAGTGTCCAGAAATCCTGGGCCTCATCATGCCGGAGAACGTAGAAATTGCCGTCATCGGCGATCACGCGGAAATAGCTCGCTTGGGGGGAATACCAGCGGCCATCGAGCTCGTGGACCGTAAATTGTCGGCCGCGCAGCGTAAATCGAAGTGGGCGTTCGTCAGCACGATACCCCGCATAGCACTCGACGCGAATCTCATTCATCGCGCGCCTCCGCGGGGTGGAAGGGTTCCACCGCAGGGGAACTCAATCATTCCAATGCTATTTTAGCAGCCAAGCGAGCTCGCGCAATCCCGGTATAGTGAAACGCTACGAAAAGACCATCGTTATCTTGCGCTGCTCCCGGGCGCTTTCGCGAGCCTCGGCATTGTAGGCAGCGCCCAAAAGCACGATGAGCGCAGTAATGAACATCCAAAGCAAAAGGCCGATCGCGGAGGCCAAACCGCGGTAGACGACGTCATACGGCATTTTGCGCACGTATGCTCCGAAGCAGACGTCTGCAGCCCACCAAAGGATCGTAGAAACCGCTGCGCCCGGAAGCAGCTCACGAAAGCCTTCGTGGCCGGGACGCCCAAGGCGATAAAGCACGACAAGGACCCCCATCGCCAGCACGAAGACCACCGCCCCGTAAAAGATGACTTCGAGTTCGCGAGTGATGTGAGCGGAGCCTGCTCCGAAGAAACGCCAAGTACGCGCCTGCTTGCCGAAGACGGTGAGGACGACAACGGCCAACATGGGCACGATCGTCAGGCAAAGAAGGCCGAGCGCGCGAAATTGGCGCCTCCAGTAGCCAGGTCGCAAAAGATCGCCTTCGATGATGCGAAAACCTTCCATGTAACCGATCATCACTTGCGTGCCGGCCAGCAAAGTGCCGCCGAGCCCGAGGTAAAACCACGTCCATGGATGAACGGCCTTTCGCACGAAATATTCGGCCACCACACGCGAGCTGCCGGGCGGAAGAATCATGATCAACCGGCTGGGAATTTCACTGAGGGCGTCTGGAAAGAGCGAAGTGCCGCCGAGCAATCCGAGCGCGAGAAGGAGCAAAGGAAAAAACGCCAGAAACATATTGAAGGCAATCGCCTGGCTTAACGTGACACAGTCCGGGAAAACTCGCCCCAGCGCACGGATGAGATTCTTCAGGATCGCGCCCATTTGGCGCGATTATACGAAAAGGCAACTGGAATGCGATCCTTCTTTCGCAGGGGCACGTCCGAAAAACCGCAACTTGCCGCCCGCAAAGAACGCAGAGTAAACTGCCCAAAATGAGCGAATCAGCGAAAGTTTCGCAACAAAGCCCCAGCGATGAGGTCGTCCGCAAGCACAAGGAATATTTGTGGCCGGCGGTGACGAATTACTACAAAAGGCCGCTGGTGGCCGATCACGCATCGATGCAGTACCTGTGGGATATCGAAGGCAAGAAATATCTCGATTTTTTTGGCGGGATCGTGACCATCGGAGTCGGCCATTGCAATCCGAAAGTCACTTCGAAAATCAAGGCGCAGGTCGACAAGCTGCAGCACACGTCTACTTTGTTTCCGAACGAAGCGATTGTGGCGCTAGCAGAAAAGCTGGCGCAGATCACGCCGGGCAAGCTGCAAAAGAGTTTTTTCACGAGTTCAGGCACGGAGGCGAATGAGGCGGCCATTCTGCTGGCGCGCATGGCGGGGCCCAGCTATGACGTAATTGCCCTGCGACATGCATACGCGGGATCTTCTATGCTTGCAAAGGGCGTGACCGGACAGGCGCCGTGGCGAAAAAGCGGCGTGATCAGCGTGGGCGTTTCGCATGCGCTAAGTCCTTACTGCTACCGCTGCCCGCTGGGGCTGAGGTATCCGGATTGCGGAGTGGCGTGCGCGAATGACGTTGAAAATTTGGTCCAGACCACGACCAGCGGTTCGATTGCGGCTTTCATCGCTGAGCCGATTCAGGGCGTGGGCGGATTCATCACACCTCCTCCGGAGTATTTCAAGATCGTCTATCGCATCGTGAAAAATTACGGCGGCGTTTTCATCTCCGATGAAGTGCAGACTGGTTTCGGCCGGACGGGCAAGAAATGGTTCGGGATCGAGCAGTGGGAAGTGACGCCGGACATCATCACATGCGCGAAGAGCCTAGGAAACGGCGTGCCGATAGGGGCCACTGTGGCGACAGGGGAACTGGCGGACAAGTTCCAAGGGCTAACGATTTCGACCTTTGGCGGCAATCCGGTGACGTCCGTGGCGGCGCGGGCGGTGATCGAAGTAATTGAGGAGGAGAACCTGTTGGAGAACGCGCATGTGGTGGGCGGATACTTCCGCAAGAGGTTGGAGGAATTACAGGAGAAGCATGCGTTGATTGGGGACGTGCGCGGAATGGGGATGATGCAGGCGCTAGAGTTAGTGCGGGATCGAAAAACGAAAGAGCCGGCGCCCGCGGAAACGAATCAGTTGCTCGAACGTGCGCGCGAGAACGGACTCCTGATCGGCAAGGGCGGACTTTTCGGGAACGTAATCCGAATGGCGCCGCCGATGAATATTTCGAAAGTGGATGTGGACGAGGGCATCCGGCTGCTCGACAAATCTCTCAGCGAAGTTTCCCTGTAACCTGTGGATTGACTGTGATCGGTGTGCAAACCGCTTTTTACGCGACTTCGCGGCGTGATGTATCCTTGAAGCGATGCGGATCGCAAAATATGCGATGGCAATAATCGCGCTCGCCGTGTTGTGCCAGACCGCGTTTGCGCAGACTCCCGATCAGGCGATCAGCGTGCGCTGGAAAGCCGTGGAGCAGGCCGAAGTAAAGCTCGACGACAAAACGCCGCTCGGATGGAACGTCTATCAGCCGGACCAAAAAAAAGACAAGAAGGACAAGAAGAAGGACTCGGACCTAATTTTGATTTTGCTGGGGCACAGGTATCTGATGCTCGATACGAAATCCCATGTGGTTTATCTGGTGAATCCACCCCAGCTCAAAGCGGACGGAAAAGGTTTCGATAGCGGCGATTTGGCGCAGTCATCGCAAGTGATCCCCACGACGGATTGGATCTTGCGGGACGTAGGTCCCGCTGAGACAATCCAGCTTACACTGGGCGATTACGGCAGAAACTTGGAAGTGGAAATTCCGCACATGCCGGATTTGCGGGCGTTTTACTGAGCCGCGAGCTGCTTTCTGCTCTGAAGGCTTCGCCGTATCATCCAAACGACCGTTCCGATCATCCCTAACCAACCGATAATCAAAACGGCGTGAGCGATTTGCGTATCGTGATCGAGAAGTCCGAGCCTGCCGAAGAGGTAATTCCAGTCGTGGATGACGTAATCGGCATCCCCAACTGTGAGCAAAGGCAATTCCTGCGCGCGCGCGTCAGCCATGTAGGGTGAAATTGGCAGAAACTGCTCGAAGAAGAAAAAGACGCAGAATGAGGTGCCCATTACTTGCCGCTGAAAAATGAAGAAAGTCGCGAGCATCAGAGGAACGCCGAGCTGAAGCAGCGTGCCGCCCGCCACCATCAGGAATTGATTTCCGAAAAAGCGGAAGAGCAGGTGGCCGCCTTCGTGGATCGGAATGAAAACCAGGTCGATCATGCGAAAAAGACTGCTGGGTTGCGAAGCTTTCAGAAGAAACAGGCCGTAGAACACGCAGGCAAAGACGAATGCCGCGGGATGGACCGGCTGCCAGCCATCTTCCAGTGGCTCGAGAAACGGCAGGCGTTCGGTTAATGCTTCGGGTAAATTCACGCCAAGAAAAATCGTAGCATCGTAGAGCTGGGGACAGCCTCGCGGTGGCGAGAATTGGCGCGAGAAGAGCAATGGCGCTGTACGCGGCGGGCCTGGGGCAGGGGGAAAAATCAGTGGTGGGAGACGCCGGTGATCCAGGGGATGCCTACGAGGCCATCTTCGACTTTCACGTCCACGTAATCGCCCCGCCGAAACATGTCGAAATCGTTGCGGTTCACGGGAATGCGCTCGATCCGGTGGCCTTCTCGCCAGGATGTGACCACGAGCCTGCGACTGGGCATAGCTCCGGCCATCGCAAACCTGCTGATCACGCGCGCCACTTCTATTTGCGCAGGTGCGCGGTCGAGCGCTCCGTTTGCAACCAGCAAAACGGCCAGCAGCCACGGAACGGGGATCAAGCCGTAGTAGGTCCGCTTCATAGCTTCCACTTCGGCGTGGCGCAGAGCACGGCGTTCGAGCCAGATGGCGAGTCCGAGTGTGAGAAAAAATAGGATGCCAATGAAAATCAGAATGCCGTCGAGATCGAGCGGCGGATACCAGGTGCTGGCAGCGACGAATGCGAGCGCGCCCAAAACGAAAATGGCGGTGCGATTGAGCAGACGCTTGCGCAGACTGAATTCCGCAGCTGATGAACTGAGGCCGCAAGCTTCGCAAACGTCGCTCGCGCGATCGGCTCCACAATTCAGGCAGCGAGTCATTTTACCGGCCGGATGCTGGCTGGAGTGGTATCGAGGCAAACCATATTTTCATCGCGTCCATTCGAGAGAAGCTGGCAGTCGATCTCTTCGGCGCTGCGCACCGCTTGATCGTAAGTCGAACCCGTCGCGGTCGCACAATGCGTTCCACCTTTGAAGTTCATACAGACTTCGTAGCGCTCGTGCGTTTGCTGCATTGTGGAATGAACAAGGAAAGCAACGAGAGCGATTGCGCCGAGGATGATGATCCAGCGCACTGGGTTCGGTTTTCTGGGCATTCGGGCATTTTATCCGCCTTTTCCAGTTCGTGCGCCTTTGGATCGGCGGGCCAACTCCTGTTGAATGAATTTCGTTAGATGCGGCGCAAGGCCTTCCAGCCTGGAAATATCTTTCAAATCGCGAAGCGTGAGATCGGGAAGAAACACGAGCACACTCGGGATCGGCGTGTGCGGATTCCGAATGAGCGCGGCGCGAACGTTGTCTCGGCATGACCATTTGGGATGCTGGGCGATTGCCACAACGACGCGTTCGGGCACACTGGGCTTGGCGAGGACTTTCAAGACTTGGCTTTCGGTGAGGAATGCGTTGGCGAGAACCAGCTTTAGCGCCTGCCGATGCCCTTCAGCGAGTATGGCGCCGGCCACACGGGGTGGTCCCCGTCGCGCGAGGGTCAGTTTTTCGCCGACCGGAAGATGCGGCACGCGAGTCAGGATTACTTCTTCGGCGACCCGGCGAATGTCGGCTGGAGCGGATGGCAAGAGGCTGAGGCGCACCAAATCGAAGAGAAAAAGCTGGCGGACGGCGGCAAGCGCAAATCGCTTGGGAGTTTTGGGGTGCTGCGCAACGCGAAGGCGCACGGCTTCGCTGATCATCCACTTCCCTTCTGTTGCGACAGCTGTCAAAACGGGGGCCGGCAGGTCGAGGCGGTCGAGCAGCGCGGTCAGGTGTGATTCTTCGAGATTCGGATTTTCGAGCAACGCGAGGAGGGTTTCGTCGGAGGCGTCGTGCAGGAGCGCTCTCAGCTCGTCTCGCGAGGCCGATCGCGCGTATTCGGTGCGGTCGCTCTCTTCAGGCGGCATTTCCCTTCGCGCCACTGGCGCGCATTGCCATGCGAACCGCCGCTTCCGCGGGCGAAGTTTCCAGCGGAACCATGCGCACACGGGGAATCGATTTTGCGAGTTCGCGGTCGATGCAAGCATCGAAGTATTTGGAGCGGCCGTAGACGCCGCCGACTTTGGCCAGCGGGACGTCGCGGTCCAGCCATTCGAGCTGTGCGACAACGGACTCGGCGAGAGACGCGAGCGCCGATGCCGCATCTCCGAGGATTTGGCAAGAGACTGGGTCATTTTGATCGGCGAGCTCGGCGACGAGCGGAAAGGTTTTCGGGAACACGTCGTCGGCGTTCTTCGCGATGTGCTCGGCAAGCGCATCCCAATCGCGAGCATGATGCGTCGCATAGAGGCGCTTTGACAATGCTGTGGCGGGGCCGCGATGTTCATCGGCGAGCGTTACGGCTTTCACTGCGCGGCGGCCGATATCGAAGGCGCTGCCCTCGTCACTGATCCACGGGCCGCGACCGCCGACACGAATTGTGCGGCCGTCCGCGGCGCGGCCTAGGGATGCCGAGCCTGTGCCTGCGAGCAAAATAATCCCCTCTCCGGCTCCAAAAGCCGCTTCCAGTGCAATTTCCAGATCGGTTGTGACCCGCACGCGCGCATTCGGATAGCCATTTTCGAAGAAGGTATTCACGCGGCGCGCAACACCGGGCCTGCCAGCGCCTCCGAGGCCCGCGCAAATTCCGCGAATATCGGTGGCCTTTATTTTGGCGCGGCCCAGCACGGCATCGGCGGCCTCACTGAGCGAAAACCACGCCCTCGTGTACCCCGATCGCAGAGGATTGGAAGGGCCGGCAGTAACGCGCGTCAGAATTTTTCCAGCGGCGTCCGCGAGAACGCATTCGGTTTTCGTGCCGCCGCCGTCGAATCCGAGAAAGTAACTTGCGTCAGCAGGTGCGGTTTTCTGCGCCATGATCGTCAGCTTGCTTGACAGTTCCCAAACGCGCCAGTTAGCATCGCGCGATTTCCTCACTCGAGATGCGCATTCGTCCAATCGACTTCGGGATCATCGTTTTCTACCTCGTTGGCGTGACGCTTTTCGGCATCTATTTTCGACGCGGCCAAAACAGCCTACGCGACTATTTCCTGGGAGGCCGCACAGCTCCCTGGTGGGCAATTGCCTGCTCGATCGTCGCAACGGAAACGTCGACCCTTACGATCATCGGCACTCCTGCGATCGCCTATACGGGCAATCTCGGCTTCTTGCAGCTGGTTTTTGGCTACCTGATCGCGAGGGTAATTCTGTGTGTGGTTCTGATCCCTCAATACTTCCGCGGGGAATTTTACACGGCCTACCAGCTTCTCGAAAAGCGATTTGGCGCCCGGCTCAAGCGGAGCGCGGCAGTCGTCTTTCTAGCGACGCGCGCGCTTGCCGAGGGAGTGAGAATTTCGGCGATCGGAAAAGTGGTAAGCGTCGCGTTCGGCACAGGCACGTATTGGTCGATTGTGATCGTCACGGGGTTGACGCTGCTTTACACGTTTGAAGGCGGGATGCGCGCGGTGATTTGGACCGACGTGGTGCAGCTGATTTTGTACATCGCCGGCGCCATGACCGCATTTTTTCTACTGCTGCACAAAATCCCCGGCGGCTGGACCGAAGTCACGCAGATTGCGGCTGCGTCCGGCGCAAAATTGCGAGTATTCGATTTCGCATTTAGCCTGACGCAGAGCTACACGTTTTGGTCAGGCGTGATTGGCGGAACGTTTTTGACGATGGCGAGCCACGGCACCGATCAAACGATGGTGCAGCGGCTGCTTTCGGCGCGAAATGAACGCGACAGCAAAAAAGCGCTGCTCGCGAGCGGCGCGGTCGTGTTCGCGCAGTTTGCCCTGTTTCTCGTATTGGGTGTGATGCTGTTTGTTTTCGCCCAACACACTGCGTTTGCTCCCCCGTTGGGCGACGCAGATCGCATCTATCCCGAATTCATCGTGGTGGAAATGCCGGTCGGTCTTGTTGGTCTCGCACTCGCCTCAATCTTTGCTGTGGCGATGTCAAACGCCAGCGGATCTCTGAACTCGCTCGCGTCGTCGAGCATCATCGATTTGGGAAAAGCCAGTTCCCTGCGCGCTGCTGACGGAGCCGGCATCGATCAGGCGGCTACAAAGCTATCGCTTGCGCGTTCGCGACGGATGACGCTTGCCTGGGGCCTAGTTTTGGGATTGCTGGCGCTAGCGCCGTGGGGACACGTGCTGGAGGCGGGCCTCACGATCGCGTCCATCACGTATGGTGGATTGCTCGGAGTATTTCTTCTCGCGGTTTGGAATCGCGAGGCAAACGAAACAGGCGCAATCGCGGGACTGTTTGTTGGAATCGCCGCGATGGTTGCGGCCCGATTTCTAACACCGCTGGCGTTCACGTGGTACGTGCTGGCGGGGACGATCGTTACGTTTGCGGCAGGATCGCTCGTTAGCTTCGCCGTCAGGCGATCGCACACGAGCTAGAAGGATTTCCGTGCCAACTGCCAAAATGCGAGGCCCAGAATCACGGACGCGAAGAGGCCAGTCGACCAGAACGGCCACCACGGTCCAATGCTGCCCGACTGAATAAACGACACGCAGGCATTTTCGAGTTCAGTACACTTCGGCAGGATGCGATAGGCCCAATCGACAATCCCGCGGACGAAGTGCGACGAAAACAATTGGTAGAACGTGCGTTCGCGCTCGGCCAACAGCGGCGAAAGAATCCATAGAGCGACCGGCGCTATTATCGCTACCGCAACTCCCCGCTGCGAGAGGCTCACGAGTGAAGCGACGGTTAGCAACGCGGCGAAACTGAAGGTCTCGACCAATAGAGCGACGCCAATTTGCCAAGTGGGAACGCGAGTCGTCCACCAAAGGCGCGTTGCCAATGGAAATGCGGCTAACGCGAAGATGAAGGAATAGAGAGTGACACCGGCCAAGAGACGGGCCGCAAAAATCCTCCAACGGGCGATTCCCTTGGAAAAAGTCATTTCCAGCCAACCCTTCTCAAGAGTGGCCGTAAGCAGCGGCGCTGCTGCAAAGATCGCCAGCAAAATCCAGAGCGTTCCCGTCGCACGAAGTTCCGATTCGATGACGGAGGGCACAACGATCGCGGCCGGCGCCGAAGGCTGGGTTCCCACAAGCACCGTCGGAGCGAATTGAGCCGAGCCTCGGACATGGACTATAGCGTTAAATCCGATCGCCACAAGAATTGCCACGCCAAACAGCACCAGGGCTACGCGGCGGCTGAAGCACTCATGCAAGGCATTCGAGTAAGTCGCAAACATGGCGGTCCTCAATTCCCAACAACTTGAAGGAAAAATTGCTCGAGCGACAGCTTCACCGGCTCGACGGATTCGATCTCGACTGAGACGCGGCGGAGAGCATCCAGCAACAAATTCAGATGCGAGACATCGCGGGGCCTGAACCTGATTTCTTCGCCCTGCCATTCAGCATCAAACGCAGCCATAGGGCGCAGCACATCCGCCGCGGCAGCGCGTGCTGCTTCGTTCGCATTCGTCAACCGCACGACGTAATCGCCCGTCCCGCGGGTGAACTCCCACGGCGTGGCAGTGCGCTTCACCTCTCCCTTGTCCAGAATGACGATGCGATCACAAACCATCTCAATTTCAGAGAGCAAGTGCGAATTCAGAAAAATCGTTTTGCCGGCCGCGCGCAATTCCGCGAGCAGATCTCGAACGTCCTTGCGGCCCAGCGGATCCAAACCGTCAGTCGGTTCATCGAGAAAGAGAATGGCGGGGTCGTTCACGAGGGCCTGTGCGAGGCCGAGCCGCTGCTGCATGCCTTTCGAATAATCCTTTACGGGCTTTTGAACGCCTGAAAGGCCCACGCGTTGCAGGAGCTCGGGAATTCGCTGGGACAGGGAGTTCGAATCGACTCCGTTTAGCCGGCCCATGTAATTCATAAAATTCGCAGCGCGGAAATAATCGGGAAGACGCATTTGCTCCGGCAGGTATCCGATGCGCCGACGAATTAGCGGATCGCTAGGGGAGCTGCCAAGCACTCTGGCCGATCCGGCAGCGGGAGTTGAAAGGCCGAGTAGAATTTTTACGAGCGAGGTTTTGCCCGCACCGTTCTGTCCAATGAGCCCGAAAATGGTGCCGCGGTCGACCGTGAGCGATACATCGCGTAGCGCGTAGAATTTCTTGCCAAAAACACTGCGGTAGATCTTGTGAAGATTCTCGACTTCGATAGCGGAGTCAGTCATGGCTCAGCCGAAGACTGCGCTCGCTATTCATCAAAAACGGAAAAGAGCCGAGAGCCAGTCCCATCATCCCGGGAATGACCCACACCACTGCGCCAAGGGTGACATAGACGGGATGCTGCAAAGTCCAGGCTTCCTTTTGCAGGATCGAGCTCAACGGGATAAACAAGCCCCAACAGCCCAACATCACCAGCGATGGAAATAATGCAGCGAAGAGACGCGTTAGCGGATTGGCTCCTGCACGCCACGAAAGCCATGCGCCCAGAGCGCCCACCAGCGGCTGAGCGGCAAGCCAGGGCAAATAATCGCTGATTATCGTCAAGCCAGGAAATGCCGCAGAGCCGTGCGCGGAAACCGCTTGAGTCGACCGGCTCGCAGAGCTAACGGCCATGAGGAGAAGGTTCGCTGCGGTGAGGCTGGCAAGTCCGGGCAGCCAAAGCTGGCGTGTGCGGTCATTTATTGCACTGTTATGGGATTTAGCCCGCTGTATTTGGGCGACGAGCTTGGGCCAATTGACAGCACCTAGGTCAGGTTGTTCGGTTGCTTCGGAGTCTTCGAGATGCGCCGTAATTTCGGCGGCGATTTCATGCTTACAGGATTCGGGCAGCTTCAACTCTGCCAGACGATCGCGAACCGCACGGTTCCAATCAGGCACGGGACACCCCCGCCAAGCGATCCAATGCTTTGAAAAATAGACTCCACTCGTGGCGCAGCGGCGAAAGCTTTCGCTTTCCAGCGGGCGTAAGGGAATAGTAGCGGCGATCGCGTCCCGACTTATTTGGCCTCCACTGCCCTTTCACCAGGCCGCGCTTTTCAAGCTCGTACAGCATCGGGTACAGCGATGCGAGCGTGAACTGGATCGCGCCGGCTGTTTTTTCTCCGATGCGCCTGCCGATTTCGAATCCGTAGAGCGGCTGCTCGTCGAGGAGCGCCAAAATGGCGAGCTCGGCGCTGCCGCGAGCGATTCTGGATTGCACGCGACTGTTAGGAGCCATAGTAGGATTCCTTTATTGCAATATAGTATTCCTATATTTAGAACTCCTTGTCAACAGTGGAGTGCTTTCGGTGAACCATCGCTAAACGGGTGCGAAGGAATTGGCCGGCGCGAAGGGGAACAAATCAGGATGGAGGAGATGCGCGAGGAGCGCGACTCCGTCCGCGAGGCGCGGGCCGGGGCGCGAGAAGTATGCGTTGGCGTCGACCGCATAGATCTGGTGATTGCGGTTCGCTGGCAAAATCTCGGCGCCGTACGGAAGGGCGTTCACGCTGCACTCGGCAGTGGCGCGGGCGAGGTTATAACCGCATGGCATGATGACAATCATGTCTGCGCGAGAATCCAGAATCTGCTCCGCGCTCACTCGAAAGGACGGCTCGCGGAAACGGCCGAGGACGTCTTCCCCTCCCGCTTTGGACACCATTTCCGGGATCCAGTGACCGCCGACGTAGTAGGGATCGAGCCATTCGAGGCAAAGCACGCGCGGGCGAGTGCTGAGGGTGGCTGTTTTTTCTGCAATGGCAGCGACACGCCGCGCAAGACCAGCTGCGAGAGCATCCCCTTCGCGCTCGTGACCCGTTGCTTGACCGACGGTGCGAACGTTGTCCCACACTTCGAGGAGCGAGCGAGGCGTGAGCGAGAGAACCTCCGGCTGCGAGTCGAATCGAGTGAGAGCCGTGGCCAGATCATCCGGAGAGGCTGCACATACATGGCACAAATCCTGCGTGAGAATCAGGTCAGGCGACAGCGACCGCAGCAGCTCAGCGTCGACGGCGTAAATGCTCTCGCCACGGCGAATGATTTCGGTGACTTGGCGGTCGATTTCGGCCGGCGCGGCAACCGGGTCCACACGAGAGCGCAAGAGCGAAGGTTTCGTGGCAGCGTCCGCGGGAAAATCGCATTCGTGGCTCACGCCGACGATCGAGTCGCCCGCACCAACCGCGTAGGCAATCTCGGTGGCGGACGGCAGGAGCGAGCAGATGCGCATGGTTACGACCCTGAGTATAGCGCCTGAGCATGCAAATCGCGGCCGGCAGTTCAGGGATGGACGGTGAGCGTAGTTTGCGGAAGCAGGTCGGCAAAGACGAAACCATCGCGGTCGACGATTTCGCCGGACGTGACGGGAATTGGCCTGCAAAACATTGGCCCGGCGCTAGCAAAAGTATGAAATTCGCCGTTTTCGCCGCAGGGATCTACATCGCCGGGCAGTGCGGCGAGAAATTCACGATCGAAGCGTGCGCCCGCAAAAGCGCGATCCATTTTGCGAGGATCAACGCAGGTGAGATCCGCGACAAGACCTCCAGCGAGCATGTCATGGGCGAGCTGCAGCGTAGGTTTCAGCCACAGCGGAAAAACGGGAGTCATGCCGCACGCCGTGAGCTTCTCGATTCGATAGGCGCGGATGTCTTCGAGAAAAAGATCGCCGAAGGCGACGTGGAAAACTCCCTGCGACCGCGCGGCGCCCATCGCGTCGCTCATCGCCTGTTCGTAAATTTCATTCGAGCAGGGCGACGGAATCGGAACCTGGATCAGCGGCAACCCTGCCGCCGCGGCTTGCATTTCGAGGAGGCTTTCGCGAACCGCATGCATCGCTACGCGTTGATAGGCGCGATTCACAGTGGTAAGCAGCGCTACGACCTCGACTTCGCGTGATTGGCGAAGGGTGTGGAGCGTCCAGGCGCTGTCTTTGCCGCTGCTCCATGCGAGCCAGGCTTTAGGGGGTGTCGTATTTGAGGGCAACGGTGCTCCGTCGGAACCGTACAAAACCAACAGCAGAGACTCTGCCTTCCCGCTCGAAACCGACCGGGACCCAGAAAGCCACGGAAAAGGCGGCCGCCACGAACCGTCGTTTGATGGCGGGTTAATGATACAGGAGGTATTTCGCGCGCATGCGGCGAAATTTTTCGAGGTCGGATGACCAGCCAGCAATGATATCGGCGGGCGGATCGCCGCGCTTGAGACGATCTAGCGTAGATTGCGAGCCGAGCAGGAACATGATTTTGTCGATCTGCAAGTTCTGAGGATAAAGGCGATTCAAAGATTCTGCGATTTCAAGCCCCATGCGCACCGAGCGAAAGGTCTCGCGGTTCGTGATGATGATGCGAACGCCCTCGCACGACTGCCCCTTATAAGGCGCTTCGGTCGGAGTGAATTTCGCAGCTTTGAAGGCAACGCCCGGAATTTGTCGCTTATTCAAATCAACGGCGAGTTGCGAACCGCGAATCCACGGCGCACCTAGAACCTCAAAGGGCGTATCGGTGCCACGACCCACGGAAACTCCACCCGCCTGAAGAATGTCGAGGCCGGGATAAATGAAAAGCGCCTTTACGGTGCGCAGGTTTGGCGAGGGTGGAATCCAAGTCAGGCCGGTTTGGTCGTAGGTTTCGCCACGGTGCCAGTTTTGCAGGGGCCAGATCTCAAGCTTCGCGCCGATGTGATTTTCCGCGTTGAACATCTTCGCCAGTTCGCCCATCGTCATTCCATATCGCACCGGCATCGGAAAATATCCAGTGAATGACGTGCGACCCGGATCGAGCATGGGGCCTTCGATGTTTTCGCCGCCGAGCGGGTCCGGTCGGTCAAAAATTACGAACGGGATGTGATGTTTCGCGGCGACCTCCATGCAATAGGCCATCGTTGTGACGTAGGTATAGAAGCGCACGCCGGCGTCCTGAATATCGAATGCGAGCACGTCAACATTTTTCAGCATCTCATCCGTGGGACGGCGCGTATCGCCGTAGAGGCTGTAAATCGGCAGCGCCGTCGATGCATCCATGCTGTCGGCAACAGCGGAGTCCCGATTTACGTTCAGTCCGTGTTCAGGGCTGAAAAGTGCGACAAGGCGTATGCCGGGCGCATGAGCGAGGATATCAAGCGTTCGCTTGCCTGCGGCATCGACGGCCGCTTCGTTGGTTACAAGTCCGACGCGCTTGCCGCGCAACGACGCAAAGTTCCGTAATTCTGCGTTATCGATTCCGACGCGAGCTTTTTCAGAGAAAACGCGCGAGTCAGAATGGCCGGTCGCGTGATTCGCGAATCCGGCCAGTAAAACGCAAGAGCCTAATCCGAGAAGCGAAAGGCGGAATGTGTGAGAACGGAAACGAAACATGCCCAATGACGCTCGATTGTGCGGCGTAAAGCCGCGTGCTATATACAGCTACGGGATGCGGGCGTCAACGAAGAAGGCCCTTGGCGAGAATTATGCGTAAATACGGGCTTTCAGCGGTGGCGCTGATCCTTCCCGCAATATTCTCGCTCATGAGTCCTGCCGCGCGCGGTCAAAAAAACTCGCGACAAGATAAGGAATCGAAAGCTTCGTCTGCGTGGGTGGAAAACACGCTGAAGAAGATGACGCTGCGCGAGAAGCTCGGGCAGATGCTGATGGTGACGTATTTCGGAGTTTTCAGCTCGTCGGAAAGCCCTGCGTATAAGGAAATCGTGCACCAAGTGGTCGACAACCGCGTCGGCGGGCTGATCGTCGTGACGGATCGCGGAGCGCTGGGACTCGAGCGCAGCCAGGTCTATCCGACAGCCGTGATGACCAATGAGCTTCAGCGGAAAGCGAAGATTCCCTTGCTCGTCGGCGCAGATTTCGAATCTGGCACCGGCATGCGTTTGGATGAAGGCACGTCATTTCCATCCGCGATGGCGCTTGGAGCTACGGGCGATCCGAAATTCGCGTATGAGGCCGGCAAGTATACGGCGCTCGAGGCGCGCGCAGCGGGAGTGCAATGGATTTTCGCGCCGGATGCGGACGTGAACGACAATCCGGATAATCCGATCATCAACATCCGGTCGTTCGGTGAAGATCCAGCGAGCGTGGCGGCGTACGTGCGCGAATTCGTGCGCGGAGTGCAAGAAAATGGCGCCCTGGCGACGGCGAAACATTTCCCCGGGCACGGCAATGTAGCCGTCGATTCGCATCTGGCGCTCGCGACGGTGCCGGGCGACCGAAAAGAACTTGAGGGCACGGAGCTCGTGCCATTTCGCGCTGCGATCGATGCCGGCGTCGGCTCGATCATGCCCGGGCATCTCTCTGTGCCTGCACTAGAGCCCAATGCAGGACTTCCGGCAACGCTTTCGCCGAATATACTGAACGGCCTTTTACGCAAAGAGATGAAGTTCCGCGGATTGATCGTCACGGACGCGATGGATATGGGCGGCGTAACGTCTCAGTTCCCTCCGGGAGAGGCCGCAGTGCGCGCAGTCAAGGCGGGCGAGGACGTGCTGCTGATGTCTCCAGAACCCGACGCGGCGCTGGCAGGCCTGCTCGATGCGGTGCAGAGCGGCCGAATTAGCGAAAAGCGGATTGATGAGTCGGTCCGGAGAATCTTGG
>JASHRM010000180.1 GCA_030037315.1 Candidatus Acidiferrales bacterium | reverse complement strand
CTCCCAGGAGTTCTCGCATCTCGCCCGTGCCATCTGCTTTACCAGCGCCAAAGAAATAAACGTATTTCATCTTTCTCCTTAAGTTTGCTATCGCTGTTGCTGTTTGAGCGACGAGTCATGCATGGTTTGTCGGCACGCAGACAGTTGAAGTTTTTCATTCGTTTCGTCCCTGTTGTGGTTCTTATTTCAGCAACACTCATCTACAGCTTCGGATCTCATTTTGCTTCTTCGCTACCCAACTCCGAGAAGTCCGCGATCGTCGAGAACTCCTTCAGCAATCCACCCAGCAGAGCGATTCGATTCTTGCGAATTTCTTCGTCTTCAGTCATCACCAAAACTTTGTCAAAAAAGAAATCGACCGAAGGCCGAAGCTCTGAAATTTTCTCAAGTGCCTTCTTATATTTCTTTTCCTTCTTGAATTGCGTGGCTTCATGCCCAATCTTCTGTGCGACAGTGTAGAGTTGGAGCTCCGGCGCTTCCGTTAGCAGTTCGCGCCGAACTGCAAGTTGTGCCTTGTCCCCCTTCTTTACAGACTTTTCCAAAATATTGCGGATCCGCTTGAAGCTCGCGGCGAGCGGCGCGAAGTTCTTTGTGTCACGGATGGCTTTCACGGCAGCAACTCGATCAAGGGCATCTCCCAGGTCATCAGCGCCTGCGGAAAATGCGGCGCCGATTTCGTCGTAGGCGTAGCCCTTCCGTTCCCGCAGAATATACCGCGCCCGCTCGAGCAAAAACTCGAGCACCTGCCCCTCGGCCGCTTCGGATATTTCGATGCGGGGGGCGTGTTCCCTCAGAACCTTTGCGGCAGCCGAGACAGCAGCGGAGAGCGAGAGCGGAAGCCGCTTTTCCAAAATCATTTTCACAATTCCCAAAGCGGCCCGGCGCAAAGCGAAGGGATCACTTGAACCTGTGGGAATCGCCCCCACCGCAAAACACGCCACAAGCGAATCGAGCTTATCTGCCAGCGACACGGCGCATCCCGTCAGATTTCGCGGCAACGGGTCATCGAGGCCAACCGGCTTATATTGATCATAGACCGCCCAAGCGATTTCCTCGGGCTCGCCCTGTGCCTGCGCGTAGAGTCCTCCGACGATTCCCTGCAGTTCGGTGAATTCGCGCACCATTTCCGTAACGAGGTCGCATTTGGCGAGCTCTGCAGCGCGGTCAGCTCCTGCAACATCCGCTTGAGCCAGCCCGCCAGCGACCCATTGTTCGGAAAGCCAGCGGGCCAACGCCCGCAGGCGATCGACTTTATCGCCGTAGCTCCCCAACCGCCTTTCGTAAGTTACAGCAGCAAGCTTCGGTAAATAATCGCCGAGCTTGATTTTTTGATCGGTCTCCCAGAAAAAGCGCGCGTCCGAAAAACGGGCTCGCAGCACGCGCTCATGCCCCGCGCGAATCAGACCCCTGGGATCGGCCGGCAAATTGATGATTGCGATGAAATGCGGAGCCAGTTCCCTCGACCGGCTCTCAACGGCGAAGTACTTTTGATGATCGCGCATCACGGTGATCAGGATTTCTTCCGGCAACTCCAGGAACGACGCGTCGAAATCGCCGACTATCGCCGTCGGATATTCATTCAGATAGGTGACAAGGTTGAGGAGGTCGCTATCCTCGTGGGCGTGCAATCCTCGCCGCGAAGTCAGCGAGTGGATCTCGCTTTCGATCTTCTTCAGTCGCGCGCTTGGCCGACACAGGACAAAATTCTTCTTTAACTTTGCTTCGTAATCCCTTGGGCCCGTTACCGCAATCGAGCGCTTGCCAAGAAAACGGTGTCCTTCCGTTTTGTTCCCCGCAGTGACGCCTGCGTACGAGCACGCGATCGCTTTCCCGCCAAGCGTCGCAACAATCCAGCGAATCGGCCGAATGAATCGTGCTTGGTGAAGGCCAGTCCAGGCCATCGACCGCGGCCAAGAAATCTCATGTATTACTTCCGGCAAGGCGCTCGATAGAATTTCCGCTGCAGACTTCCCTGTAACGATCAATTTCGCGGCGACAAACTCACCCTTCGAGGTTGTGACAATCGAAAGTTTTGATAGAGGTATTCCCTGCTTCTCCGCGAAGCTCACAGCGGCACGTGTGGGTTCACCGGTCTGATCGAATGCGATCGATTTCGGAGGACCCGTGACTTCCCGCGTCACATCTTCTTGTCTTACTCGAATATTTTTAACGAGGGCTACGAGCCGTCGAGGCGCGCCGAAAGTTACAATCGATTCTTGAGCTGTCGGCCCGTCGACAAGAGCATGCGTTGAAAGCTTCGTTGCAAGTATTGCCTTAAACTCTTGCGCCGCCCTCGCAATCATGCCCGCCGGAATTTCCTCGCATCCGATCTCAAACAACAAGTCCGCCCGCGTCGTGGACGTGCTTTGTGCCGACGAGCGTCTGATTGAGATCCTTTTTGTCATTCCCGGGCCCCGGCTGGCAACGTCGCAGTTGTGGCACCTTGCTGCTCAAGCCATGCGCGGGCGACTTGCGTGGCGATTTTGCGTACGCGCGCAATCATGCCTGCTCGTTCGGTGACTGAAATTGCGCCCCGGGCGTCGAGAACATTGAAAAGGTGCGAGCAACGAAG
>JASHRM010000179.1 GCA_030037315.1 Candidatus Acidiferrales bacterium | reverse complement strand
ACCCGCAAACAAACGCAAGAACCTACCCGGTGTAAAAATTCGATCTGAAAATGAGCTGGCCGCGATCAGGGAATGACGGCTGTCTTCAGTTCGCCGTTGCGGTTCTTCATATGCTGGAACACGTCGGGAAGATCCGCCAGCGGCACTTCGCCGGTGATGAAGTCCCGGGCGCGAATTTCGCCGCGCACGATCGTATCGAGCGCCTCGCGAATAAATTCCGGAGTGTGATGGAACGTCGATTTGATCGTGATCTCCGAGTAATGCAGCGTGGCGGGATCGAGGTGCACCTGGCTGCCTCGCGGGCATCCGCCAAAAAGATTCACCGTGCCGCCCTTGCGAACCATCTGAAGCGCCCACTGCCAAGTGGCCGCCTGCCCAACGGCCTCGATCACGGCGTCTGAGCCGCGGGCGCCTTCGGTAAGCTGGCGCACGACGCGCACCGGATCGCCAATCTCTGAAACATCAAACGCGGCGACCGCTCCGAGCCTTTCCGCCGCGCGAACCTGGCTTGCGCGCTTGGCAACCGCAATCACACGGACGTTGCGTCCTGAAAGGATGCGGATGAATTTCAATCCGATCGGGCCGCAGCCGATCACAACGGCGGTGTCTCCCGGACGAATCCCGGTTTCATGAATGCCACGCAGCACGCAGGCCAAAGGCTCGACCATAGCCGCGTCGATAAAGGACACGCTCTCGGGAATTTCCAGCATGTTCTGGCGGACGATTCGGCCGGGGATGCGAATATATTCAGCGTAAGCGCCGTTATTAAACAAGAGATCTTCGCAAAGATTCGGCTGGCCCTTGAGGCAATAGAAACAGCGATTGCACGGCGCGGAATTCGATGGAACCACGCGCATGCCCTTGTGCACGCCTCCGTTGACACCACTTCCCTTTTCTTCCACGATGCCCGAAAGCTCATGGCCGAAGGGCGAGGGCGGCTTGATCATGCGCGCATGGAATCCCTGCTTCCAGACTTTGAGGTCCGTGCCACAAGTGAGCGCGACTTGCACGCGCACCAGGACTTCGTCTTCGCCGAGGCGCGGAATATCGACGCGCTCGATCTTCACGTCTTCGCTGCCATAAAGAATGGCGGCGGTCATGTGGCCGTTCCTAGGAGCTCGACTCATTCGTGGGCGATCATCACCTTTAGGGTATCTTGCTTTGGACGCGCCGCCAATTCAATCGCATCGGCGATGCGATCCAGCGGGAAGCGATGCGAAATCATATCGCGCAACGGCAGCTTGCGGCTAAAAACCAGCGCAGCCGATTCCGCCTGCTCATCCACCGAGGCGCTGTAGCTTCCCAAAATTTCCTTTTCCTCCACCCCGACCGCCGCAGCCGGAAACTGGAGTTGGAGCACCGGGTCGTTATGAGCAAACAATAGCACGCGTCCGCCGGGGCGCGCGAGTGCGAGAGCTTCTGCTACCAATGCCGGATTGGGCACGGCAAGGAGGACGGCGTCCGCTCCGCGGTTGGCAGTGCGGCGACGAACCTCGGTTGAAAGATCGTGGACTGCCGGATCGAACGCATCGGCGGCGCCAAACTGGATGCTTGCGGCGCGGCGGCCTGCCATCGGATCGCTCGTGTAGACGGTGGCGCCTTCATTTTTCGCGAGAATTGTGAGCAGCAGGCCGATTGGCCCCTGGCCGATCACCAGGATTGTTTCGCCGGAAGCGACGCGCGCCTTGCGGACAGCCTTCAGGCAGGTGTTCACCGGTTCGACGAACGTGGCCTCTTCGAACGTGACGTCGGAAGGAAGCGCGATCATGCCGCGCTGGACAATCCAAGGCATCGCGCGAACATATTCAGCGAAGCCGCCGCCATTCGGATCGAATCCAGCGGTTAGGCCGACTTTCTTGTAGCCGGCGCACTGCGAGAAGAGCTTCTTCTCGCAGTAGAAGCATTCGCCGCAGGGAATGTGGTGGAAGCTGACGACACGGTCCCCCGGCTTGAATCTCGAAACGCCGCGGCCCACTTCGACGACAGTGCCTGCAAGTTCGTGCCCGAGAATTTGCGGGGGCGAAATGAAGCCGTGATGGATTTTCTTGATGTCCGTGCCGCAGATGCCGCAGGACGCCACGCGAAAGAGGAGTTCGCCTTCGCCGATTTCCGGAATCGGAACTTGCTCGACGACAACGCGCCCTTCGCCACGGTAAACTCCGGCGCGCATGCGGCCATTGAGCCGCGCGGGGGCTTCGAGTTCGGCGAATGTGTGACTCATATCGCTAACGCGGCCGCCTTGGAAATTTCGAACAATGGATCGCGGCTGATCTCCTGGACATAGGCGTCCAGAAATTTGGCAAGCGCGGAAGAGGCGCGCGCGCTGCAGCGAGCAAGCCGCAGCAATCCACCAAGCTTCTGCGGACGCGACATGAGCTGTCCGATGATTTTCGGCATGCTGACGGACCCGCGAGCACTTAGGGCGCGATCGAAATCGAGTGGCAGATCGGAAGCTGTATCGTCGCTGACGGCGCGAATGGCGATTGCGGGAACGGCGCGCTTGGCCGCTTCCGCCAGGATGTACAAACTCTCCATATCCACGGCGTCGCCGAGCGCTGAAAGCGACCGCTTCTCAGCCGCAGTTGAAATCACTTTTTCGGACACAATGAATTTCTCTACGCGCTTTGCGCCCAGTTCCACAGCATCCGCTAGCAGGTTTGAATCGCTGTAGATTAGATGCGCTCCCGAAAGGTCGCAAACCGCTCGTGTTGCCAACACGTCACCGATACGGTGCGATTCCTTCAGGCTGCCAGCGAGACCAGAGGAAATGCATATCTCGGGCGCGCTCACAAAGGCTTGAGGTGCAGCGCGTTGCGCCGCGAAGCGCCCGATTCCAGTAATCACGACGCGGACATTGGCCTCGCCGATTTGCGCGGCGTAGCAAGAGGTGCCAGCGTGGTTCGAGATTTTCGCGAAGCTGCGTGCCCTGCGCCACGGCGCGAATTCATTTTCGAGAGCGAACGTGAGCAATATGTTCATTTCGAAGATGCCGGGCTAAAGGACCCGGCGCTACATTCAAACCTAGGCGGCGCGAGCCGGCCCGCCACGGCGGGCAAATGCAACTTCTTTGGCTGCGCCGTGGCCGCGCACATATCCGTGCCGCTGATACCAGTCGACCGCACGCTCGAGCGCGGCTTCGACTGAGCTGGGCTGATAGCCCAATTCCCTTTCGGCCCTGTCGCTCGAGACAAACATGCGGTGGCGCGACATCTTCACGCCTTCGACCGGAATTTGCGGCTCGCGGCCGACAATGCGCGAGAAAATTTCATCCGCATAGCCCGCGGCAAGAGCGACGGCATGCGGCAAGCGCACGCGAGGCGCAGAGCGATGTGCGATTGGTGCGATCGCGTCGAGAATCTGCTTCAGCGTCATGTTGCGATTGCCCAAGATGTAGCGCTGGCCGGCGCGTCCTTTTTCCGCGGCAAGCAAATGGCCCCTCGCGACGTCTTCCACGGCGACGAGATTCAGGCCGGTGTCAACGTACGCCGGCATTTTACCGTTGAGAAAGTCGACGATGATGCGGCCCGTCGGCGTCGGCTTCCAATCGCCGGGACCCACAGGGGCCGTCGGATTGACGATGACCACGGGAATTCCGGCAGCGGCTGCTTTTTCCGCCTCTTGCTCTGCAAGAAGCTTCGAGCGCTTGTAGTGGCCAATCATCTGAGAAATATCGGCGCGTGTTTCTTCATTGGGAAGCGATGCGCCATGGCGCGGCACAGCGATTGTTGCAACCGTGCTGGTGTAAACGACGCGCTCGACCCCTACGCGGCCCGCGATTTCGAGCAGGCGGCGAGTGCCTTCGACGTTCGATTCGTAAATTTCGCCGGGATTTTGAGCCCATAGCCGGTAATCCGCGGCAACGTGAAAAACGCGGCGCACGCCGCTCATCGCGCTCTCAAGCGACGCAGTGTCGCGAAGATCGCCCTCAGCAGGTTCGACGGCCAAGCCCTCGAGTGCTTTAAGGTTGCTGGAAGGACGCACGAGCACGCGAACCGAATCGCCTTCGGAAAGAAGCTGGCGCACCACGTGATTTCCTACAAATCCGGTCGCGCCCGTAACGAGCGTGGTCATAAAATGCGGAAAGCCTCACTATCTTGCTGCGAAGGGAGCGGGGCTACGGCGCGCGGCGCGCCATTGCCCTTCCCGTTCGCATGTCCATTGCCGTTCGTCTTGGAACGGTTGGACGGCCTATCCTTGAGTAGCCCACCCATTTTCCCTGAAAGAGTCCAACTGAGAAGCTTCCAGGTGTCTCCGAATTTTTTGTTACCACCTAGAACGGAGGAAGCCTCGTAACCGACGTGAACCATGCAGTCCGCGCAGCGCGGGTCGCGTCCGCGTCCGTATTTTTCCCAGGGTGTCTCGTCGATCAGGCCCTTGAACGTTTCGTGATGCTTGTCCGTCATCAGGTAGCAGGGGCCTTTCCAGCCGCGTGGGTTGTAGGTCGGATTGCCCCACGCCGTGCACATCAGCTCGCGCTCGCCACGCAGATACTCCATGTACACAGGCGTGGTCATGATGTTGTAGCGCTCGAGAAGCGCGCTGGCTTGGATAAATTTCTCGCGAATCTCTTCGCGCGACATGAAAATCTCTTTGGTCGCCACGGCCGAGTACGAGTACGCGGGAGAAACCATGTGGCCATCGACGCCGAGCGTTTGAAGATATTCAAAGAGTTCGTCGATTTCCTCGATGTCGGTTTCTTTGTAGATGGTGGTGTTGGACGTGACCAGGAAGCCAGCCGCTTTGGCGGCTTTGATGCCTTCGATGGCCTCACGAAAAACGCCGTCACGCTCAACGCAAATATCGTGCGTTTTTTCCAAGCCGTCGAGGTGAACATTAAAGAAAAAACGTGAAGTCGGCTTGAAATCCTTCAGCCGCTTGCGGATGAACATGCCGTTGGTGCAAAGATAGATGTGCTTTCTGCGATTCAGAATCTCGGAGACGAGCTTGCCGATTTCCGGGTACATCAGCGGTTCGCCGCCGCAGATTGAAACGATAGGCGCGCCGCACTCGTCAACTGCTTTCAAGCACTGCTCGACAGTAAGAATCTCGCCGATGGTCGATTTGTATTCGCGAATGCGACCGCAGCCCGTACACGTGAGATTGCAGGTGTGCAGCG
>JASHRM010000178.1 GCA_030037315.1 Candidatus Acidiferrales bacterium | reverse complement strand
ACTTGCTCGATGTTATGTGTCGAAATGCCCACCCACTGGCCGGAAGGGCAAATCTTGCGCGCCTCTTCGACAGGCAAATCGTCCTGGCCCACGTGAACGCCACCCGCCCCGACAATCGCCGCGATGTCGGCCCGGTCGTTGACGATCAACCGAACGCCCTGCCCCGAAAGCGCGGTAAGCAGTTCGCGCGCCGTGCGCTGGCTTTCGCGCGCCGATCCCCGCTTGTCGCGAAGCTGCATCAATTTCACGCCTGCATCGGCAAGCGACTCGGCAAGCGAAACGAGCGGCTGTGAAGTGAACGCGGGATCGAGAATCGCGTAAAGAGGAGGAAACAATCGAGAACTCGTGTTTGCGCCGGCTACTTTGCGCTGGTGCCGGTCAAGCGATCGAGAAAATGAGTATCGAACTTGCCCGCAATAAAATCGGGCTCATCTAGGATGCGTTTGTGCAGCGGAATCGTCGTCTTGATTCCCTCCACGACGAAACCTTCTAGCGCACCATGCATGCGCGCGATTGCTTCCACCCGATCGCGGCCATGCGCGACGAGTTTCGCCACCAAGGAATCGTAATACGGCGGGATCACTGCATCAGCATACGCCGCCGTGTCCACGCGCACGCCTGGGCCGCCCGGCACCCGAAATGCGGTAATCCTTCCCGGCGAAGGAACGAAGCTCACCGGATCCTCGGCGTTGATGCGGCATTCGATCGCGTGTCCGCGAAAATCGAATGAACCGACCGCGCTTTCCAGCCGCTCTCCCGAGGCAATCCGAATTTGCGCTTTCACCAGATCGACCTGCGTGACCATCTCTGTCACGGGATGTTCCACCTGAATGCGCGCGTTCATTTCTATGAAATACAAATCGCCGTTCGAATCGCGCAGAAATTCCACGGTTCCGGCGCCGGTGTAGCCGACCTTTCGCAGCGCCTCCACAACCTGGCAGCCGATTTTGTCGCGCGCTGCCCTATCGAGCGCTGTTGACGGCGATTCCTCCAGCACCTTCTGATGCCGCCGCTGCAGAGTGCATTCGCGCTCGCCTAGATGAATCACGTTGCCGTGCTTATCGCCCAGCACTTGAAACTCGATGTGCCGCGGATGCTCGATCAGCTTTTCCATGTAGACATTCGGGCTGCCGAATGCCTGTTGTGCCTCCGCGCGCGCCGTTTGGAAGGCGGAAATTAGTTCTTTGCGCGTGCGAACCATGCGCATGCCGCGGCCACCGCCGCCTTCCGCCGCCTTGATCATCAAAGGCAATCCGACTTCTGACGCCACCTTTTTTGCGGTGGCCTCGTCGGGCACCACTCCATCGCTCCCCGGAATCACCGGGAGGCCCGCGGCGGCCATTTCGGCGCGCGCGCGATCTTTTTCTCCCATCATGCGGATCACATTCGGAGTGGGCCCAATGAACGCGATATGCGAAGCCTCGCAAACCTCCGCAAAATTGGCATTCTCCGAGAGAAATCCATAGCCGGGATGAATCGCGTCCACATTGGTGATTTCGGCCGCGCTGATCACTTGGGGAATGTTTAGATAACTTTCAGAGCTGCGCGCAGGCCCGATGCAAACTGCTTCGTCTGCGAACCGGACGTGCAGTGCGTTGCGGTCCGCTTCCGAGTACACGGCGACGGTTCGTATGCCAAGCTCTTTGCATGCCGAAAGCACGCGAAGCGCGATTTCACCGCGATTTGCGATCAGGATTTTTCGAAACATGGCGTCCGGAGTGAGCTATCCGCTCGCGAGGATCGTCACGAACAAGCCTTGCAGAACGGCATGCTGCTATTTCTTGCTCTTCTGACGAATTCCGAAAAGCGACTCCCCATACTCCACAGGGTGCCCATTCTCGACAAACACCTTCACCACTTCACCCGCAACGTCCGATTCAATCTCATTCATCAACTTCATCGCTTCGATGATGCAGAGCACCTGGCCGCTGTCTACACGGTCGCCAACCGATACAAATGGCCCCGCGTCAGGACTCGGCGCGGCGTAAAAAGTCCCTACGATGGGCGACTTGACGATGTGCAGGTCCGCATCGGCTGAAGGTGCTGCATGTGCCGCTGGCGCGCGTGCGGGCTCACTGGGCGTTGCAGGTGCCGCCGGAGGGTGCGCCGGTGCTGCGACCGCAGCAGGTTCGTAGGCGGCGATCGCGCGCGAAGGCTGCGGCGCATACCCAGACGCCTTCTTTAGGCGGACGTGCACTCCTGCACGCTGGTACTCGAACTCCTCGAGCCCATGCTTCTCCATGAACACGAGGAGTTGCTCGATCTCGGCAAGATCGACGCCGCTCAAATCGCCCGCGCGGCGCGTATCCGTCTTACTTTTTTTCGCCATTTATAGTTCGAGAAGATCCCGGCGTGCAGTAGTCAGATCGGCACAGCCGTCCGCGGTCACCACAACATCGTCTTCGATGCGAACCCCGCCAAGCCCTTGTACATAGACGCCGGGCTCAACAGTCACAACCATCCCTTCCTGAAGAACTGTGGTTTCTCCCCGTCCCAACCGGGGCATTTCGTGAACTTCAAGGCCCAAGCCGTGCCCGGTGCTGTGAGTGAAGTATTGGGCTAAACCGGCCTGTTTGAGACTCTTCCTGGCCGCCGCATCTACGTCGCCCGCCTTAACGCCTGCGTGGATGGCCTTCTTGGCCGATTGCTGCGCGTCCAGGACCGCCTGATACAGATGACGAACTTCGTTCGACGCGCGTCCCAGCAAAACCGTGCGCGTCATGTCGCTGCAGTAGCCGCGAATTATAGCACCCTGGTCTAGGACGACCAACCCGCTTTTCCCCAGCGGATTTCCGCTTGGACGGGCGTGAGCCCATGCTGAACGCGGCCCCGCTGCCACAATCGTCTCGAAAGATGGGCCGCTGCCTCCCCTGCGCTTGATGGCGTGCTCAATTTCCGCCGCGACCTCCAGTTCCGTGGCTTCCGGGCGAATTTTCTGCAAGACGTCCGCGAATACCCCGCTAATGACGTCCGCAGCTTCTTGCATGATCGCGAGTTCGCCGGCATCTTTTACGGCTCTGAGCTTTTCCACGGCGTCGTTATCTGGCATCCAGCGGACGTGCTTGCCCGCGCCCGCTTGCAGCGCATTGTGCTGCGCCACGCTTGCGTAAGTGAGCGAGTAACCGACCTTGCGGTGACGGCCCTTCTTGCGTATAGCCTCCGACGCGGCCCGGATAAGTCCGTGTTTGGCGATGTGGACGCGCGCGCCAACTACTTCCTCGGCAGCCTGAAAGGTGTAGCGGCTATCGGTAAAAAGAGTGCTCGCGCCAGTTTCGACTAAGAGCAGCCCGGCGCTGCCCGAAAAGCCGCAGAGATACTGAACGTTCGGCAGGTGCGAAACGAGCAAAGCGTCAACGCCGAGGGCGGAAAAAAGATTCCGGAGCCGGTCCATTCGTTCGTTGGACCCGCTCCGGATCGGATTCCGTTTCGCCGATTTTGCCGCCACGCTAGATCGCCGGACCTCCGGCTAGATCGTAGCAGTTAGCTCGGCAAAATCCGAGGCGTAAGGAAGAAGAGCAGCTCTTGCGATTGCGAGCTGATCGTTGTGTGTTTGAACAGGTTGCCCAGCACCGGCACGCTGCCAAGCAGCGGCACTTCCTGAATGTCCGTTTGCTGGTTCGTGACGATGATGCCGCCGATCACGACGGTTGTGCCGTCGTTTACGGTAACTTTCGTCTCAGCCGACTGCGTGCTGATTGCCGGAATGCCTTGCACGCGCGGGATGCCGTTGTCGATCTGGTCGTTTTCCACAGTTACGTCCATGAAGACGGTGCCGTCAGCGGTGATTTGCGGCGTAACGTCCAGTTCCAAAACAGCGTCGACGAATTGGACCGACACCGTATTGTTCACGATCGTCTGCACGGGAATTTTGTCTCCCTGCTTGACCGTAGCTTTCTGGTTGTTCTGCGTGATGATTTTCGGCTTCGAGAGCAGCTTGCCGACGCCGCGCTCCTCGGCGGCCGTGATAGCAAGATCCAGAGCAAAGTTCTTTGATTGGTAGACGTACTGGAATCCGCTGGTCGGCGTGGTTGCGCCGAGGTTCGTATTCAAAGGCAGCTGTCCACTGCTCGTAGTACCCGAACCGCTGCTTGATCCCACGAAGAGCGGCGGTGCTGGAGTAAATGTCGTCGGGCTCGAACCCACATTCGGAACTCCGCCGATCGCACTTGTTCCACCGCCGGTCGGGAATCCGTAGGAGATGCCGAATTGGGTGCCGATTTCGCGCGAGAAGTTGCGGCTCGCTTCAACCACGCGCGCCTCGATTTCCACCTGCTGCGACCGGCGATCCAATTGACGGATCAGGTTATCCAGCACGGGCAGCGTGCTGGGAATATCGCGAATGATCAGCGTATTCGAGCGATCGTCCGCGATTATGTCGCCTCGGGATGATAGGAATTTCTTCAGCGTGGGGACGAGGATGGTCGCTTTGGCGTAGCTCAACACGCGAGTCGTTGTGATCACGTCCGCTGCTTCTGCCTGAGCCTTGGCGAGGTCGCGGCTTTCCTCCGCTTCTCTCTTCAAAGTTTCCTTGGTTGCGATTCGAAGAATATTGCCGTCGAGCTGCTTGTCGAGGTCGTTGTTCCGCAGCACGATGTCGAGGGCCTGATCCCACGGCACATCGTCGAGCAC
>JASHRM010000177.1 GCA_030037315.1 Candidatus Acidiferrales bacterium | reverse complement strand
AGGACCAATCCCCCGGCGAGAATTACTCTTATCGCGTCCATAGAACCTCGACTATATTCTACAGAAAACCGCTTGCTTAGCGACCTGAACTATTCGCCGCATCCCCGAAAGCAAAATAGGCCCGAAGCAAATAGCTAATTAATTACGACGTTTCCCAGCGCGATTTGTCACCTCAAGCCGCGCTAATCGCCGCGCCTCGGCGTCCGCCGCCAGCACGTCGTCGATAGTTTGCATCTGCGAGCGCGGAATGCGCTCCAGCACCCGTTCAATTACCGCCGCGATCCCCGGAAACGGCAGCTTGCGCTCCAAAAACGCCGCCACGGCAACCTCGTCCGCAGCGTTCAGCGCGCACGGCAGCGGACCGCCCTGCCGCAACGCTTCCTTCGCTAATTCAAAACAACGGAATTTTCCGGGTGGGACTTCCTCGAATTCCAGCTTGCGCATCGCCGGCCAATTCAGCGCATGAGTATTGGATGCGACGCGGTCGGGATAGGTTAGCGCATATTGAATCGGCATGCGCATGTCCGTTGGACCAAGTTGCGCCAGGATCGAACCATCCACAAACTCGACCATGGAGTGAATCGTCGATTGCGGATGAATCACTACATGAATTTTCTCGAGCGGCATATTAAAAAGCCAGCGCGCCTCGATCACCTCAAAGCCTTTATTCATCAACGTGGCCGAATCGATCGTAATTCGCTGGCCCATTTTCCAATTCGGGTGGGCGAGCGCCTGTTTGGGAGTGACTTTCGCAAGCTTTGATACCGGCGTCTTGCGAAATGGCCCTCCTGAAGCCGTCAGCACGAGCCGCTTCACTTCTCTCGCCGCCCCGCCTCGCAAACATTGATGGATCGCATTGTGCTCGCTATCCACCGGCAGCAGCGAAACACCGCGGCGCGCGACGGCACCCATCACAACCTCGCCTGCCGCGACCAGCACTTCCTTATTCGCCAGCGCGATGTTTTTGCCCTGCTCAATGGCCATATAGGTGGCTCGCAACCCAACCACTCCGACCGTGGCCGACAGCACCGTGTCCGCGTCGGGATGAGTTGCAACGCGTTCGATTCCTTCCGCGCCGAATAAAATTTCCGGCAGCGGTTTTCGCAACTTGCCGTGGTGCTTTAAAAGCTTGCACAGGCTTTTCGCGTGCGCTTCGGTCGCAAGGGAAAGAACCCTCGGCTCGTACTTCGCAACCTGGGCGGCAACTAAGTGCACGTTCGATCCAGCCGCCATCGCGACCACTTCAAAACTGCCCGCAAGCGAATCGACTACGTCAAGGCACTGCCGGCCAATCGAACCGGTAGATCCCAAAATAGAAATGCGTTTCATGTGCAGCCAATCTTACAAGTTTCCCCGCGTTTCCGTAAGCGAACCGGAGATGATTCTGTAGGGGCACGGCATGCCGTGCTCGGCAAGCTCGCTCTGCAAAACTCAGCAGAATCGAGTCACCATCAGCGAGATAGCTGGCGCCTATTCCTAGCTGCTGCACCCCGCGTCCTGTGGGTACCGTTTCGTATATACGACAAACACCGGAGATACGCGCGCAGCCTTCTCAATGTTAGATTTTCTTCAACGCGCGAAGCGGCTCCGCCGAGCGCATTGGAAGTCAAATCCAAACGCTACAGATTCACTGAGGAGGAAGCTCCGACATGCGAAATGCGAGACTCATTTTTTCGGCCATCATTGCACTGGCAGTTGCTGGAATCACCGGGATTGCGAGCGCCACGCCCGCTCCGCAGCGGCACCCCGCTTATCTCCGTGCCCTGTCTGACTTGCGGGACGCGCGCGCGCATCTACAACGTCCCAATGGCGGGCGCCTGGAACGCCAGGAACAGGACGCCGTCGCCGAGATCGATGCCGCGATCCGCGAAATCAAGGCCGCGTCGATCGACGACGGCAAAAACATCGACGATCACGCTCCGATCGATCCTCACATGCCGTGGGGCGGCCGGCTGCACACGGCACTCGATCTGCTCGATAGGGCTCACAACGACGTGGATCGCGCGGAAGAGGATCCCGCGGCGCGCGGCCTGAAGCACCGCGCTCTCGACCATATCGACAAAGCCCATCACCACGTAGAAGAAGCCATCGCGCTCGTTCACTAACCTAACGTTTGATAGTTGAATTCAGGGCGCTTCGCTGGTGACAATCCGGCGAAGCGCATTTTGCATATCGATCAATCTGCACGCTACCGCCGAACGCGAACCGATGTTAGATTATGCGCGCCAAGCCGCGGTCCGCGGCTCGGCCACCGTAACAATTCGGCCAGATGCGGGACCCGCTCAATCACAAGGAGATTCGCAGATGAAGGGCATGCGTAAATTTGCAGTAGCGGCATTTGCCTTGACACTTTTCGCGCTGATGGCAATCATGGCGAGCGCCGCCCCAAGGTACGACGCCTATCACAGCGCGCTGAACCAACTGCGCACCGCACGCGCGTATATCGAACACCCGGATAGCGGCGAGCTTCACGACCAGGAGAAAAATGCAATCGCCGAAATCGACGCGGCAATCGGCGAACTGCGCTCCGTCGCGGACGACGGCAAGGGTCCGGACGATCACGATCCGCTCGACACGCACAAGCGTTGGATTCCGCGCCTGAACGAAGCCGCCAAGCTGCTCAACAAAGCCCACGACAACGTTGTGAGGGAAGACGACAATTCCGGCGCAAAGGACCGCGCCGTCCAGCACATCGGCCAGGCTTCGAAATACATTCAACAAGCCATCGCGCTAGAGCAATAGCCGCGCGCTCTTGAATCCCGAGCGGAGCGTCCCGGCGTTTTGTTTCCCGGAAATCGCGCCTTCGGCGATTTCCGCTGGGACGCGCCGTCGAAGAGATCCCTCTTTGGAAATTTGGCCGCCTCGCGTTACCCAATCGCCCCAACCCCAGCTCTTTGGTGGTAACATTGCGCTTTCAAACGATGAACGCGCGCCAGAACAACAACCCATCGCCGTCTCCGTCCATCCCTTGAACGAATCATGAAGAAAGCCGGAACACGAATTTGAGCGGCGCATCTCTTTGGGCCATTCCCCTCGGCGGTCTCGGGGAATTCGGCATGAACATGATGGCCCTCCGCTTCGGTGACGACATCATCGTCATCGACGCCGGCCTGATGTTTCCCGAGCAGGAATTGCTCGGCGTCGACATCGTCATTCCCGACATCACCTACCTCAAGCAGAACAAGCACATGGTTCGCGCGATCGTTCTGACGCACGGGCACGAGGACCACATCGGCGCAGTGCCGTACATCCTCGGCGATCTGAACGTTCCCATTTACGGCACGCAGTTCACGCTCGCGCTGGTGCGCAAAAAGCTGGAGGAACACGCCCTGCTCGAATCCGCGCGCCTCCACGAAGTGAAGCCCGGCGGCACGAGCGAAATCGGCCCGTTCCATATCGAGTATCTTCACGTGACCCACAGCACCATCGACTGCGTCGCGCTGGCCGTTACGACGCCTGTCGGCACGATCATTCACACCGGCGACTACAAAATGGATCCCACGCCGGTTGACGGCAAGCCGTTCGATCTGCACGCATTCGCGCGCTACGGCCAGCAAGGCGTGCTCGCGCTCTTCAGCGACAGCACAAACGTGGAGCGCCCCGGATTCACGCCATCGGAGCGCGCCGTGATCGTTCGTCTCGAAGAACTCTTCCGCGCGGCTCCTGAAAAAGTTGTCGTCTCCTGCTTTTCTAGTTCCGTCCATCGCATCCAGCAGGTAATCAATATCGCTCGCGCAGTAGGACGCAAAGTCGGCTTTGTCGGCCGCAGCATGGTGGATAACGTCGAAATCGCGCACGAATTGGGCAAGCTGCGAATTCCTGACGGCAGCGTCGTGCGTCCGCAGGATATTCGCACCTTCGATCCGAAAAAACTCGTCGTGCTCGCCAGCGGAACGCAAGCCGAGCCAATGTCCGCGCTTTCGCGCATCGCTGTCGATAATCACCGGCTGATGAGCCTGGGTGAAAACGATACGGTGATCCTCTCCGCGCGCATCATTCCCGGAAATGAAAAAGCCATTTTCCGCATGATCGATCATCTCTTCCGACGCCGCGTGTTGGTTTACTACGAAGGCGGACGCAGCGCGCCGATTCACGTTTCCGGCCACGCCAGCCAGGAGGAAATGAAAATCCTTTTGCAGCTCGTGCGCCCGAAATACTTCATTCCGCTGCATGGCGAATACCGGCAGTTGTTTCAGCATGCTGCGCTAGCAGAGCAGGTTGGCGCAGTCGGCGGGCAAATTTTCCTGCTTGAAAGCGGCCATCCCGTGGAATTCACGCCGGATGGAGGAGCCTACAAACGCGAGCAAGTGCCCGCAGGCCGCGTAATGGTCGATTCCGGCTCGCTCGAAGAAGTTCAGGACGTGGTGATCCGCGACCGCAAGCATCTTTCCGAAGACGGCGTCGTGGTTCCGATCATCGCGATCGATAAGCACACGGGCCGCATCGAAATTTCACCGGAGATTGTGACGCGCGGATTCTTGCCCAGCGACGATGGCCAGGAAATTCTCACCAAGGCTCGCGAAGTGATTCTGAAAACAATCGATCAATCGAGCGAAGAAGAAAAAGTCGATTGGAGCGTGATCAAGGAAAAGATTCGCGTCGATCTGAAGCGCTACCTCAACAAGCAAACCTCCAAGCGCCCCCTCATCTTGCCCGTGATCCTGGAAGTCTAGCGTGACGGATCGGCTTGATGCCGAGGGTTCATCCGCAAGGCGATTGACAAGCGGCTTATCCTGAAGGCATCGGGCGGAAGGCGGTCCAGACTTGCTCAACTGGCAAACGCTGCTGCGCGGGTTGGCCGTGCTTGCATTTTATGGCTTTTCGTTCTGGCGAATCGTCAGATCGAACCGCGGAAATAAGGTGATCGAATGCGGAAGTCTGGCTCTAATGATTTCCCTAGTGCTGGCACTTCTCACTAAGGCCAACAGCGCACCGACCTGGGTCCTAGCGAGTATCGGACTGCTGCTATTCCTACTCTGCCTATTGACGATCGGTTTTTTATTCCAACACGCGTATCGTGCCATTCGCCGCCGTTTGTCAAAATCCGACTAACGCTGCTCCTTTGAATAGCTATTTGACTTTCGCCATATCTTCGCCTACACTTTCCGGCCTTAATCCACCGCAGGAGAGTCCATGCAACACAAAGAACTCTTTCTCAAATACTGGGAAAAAGAAACGGCTGCCACGCACAAAGTAATTGACCGCATCCCCGAAGATCGCTCGGATTACCGAGCCGATCCAAAGGCCCGCACGGCGCGCGAAATTGCCTGGCTGCTCGTCCACGAATTAGACGTCCTCGTCGGCAGCCTCGAAAAAGGTGTCTTCGAATGGGTCGAAGTTCCCTGCCCTGCGAAAATGTCTGAAGTCGTGGCGAAATACGATCCCGAAGCGCTGACGAAACGCCTCAAAGCAGTTTCCGCCTCTCGCTGGGATGAAGAAATGCCCTGCATGTGGGAAGGCAAGGAAGTCAT
>JASHRM010000176.1 GCA_030037315.1 Candidatus Acidiferrales bacterium | reverse complement strand
CTTTTCCCGCAAGCTTTCGGATGCCCAATGGCCAGGTTCCCGAGTATTTCGAGGCTGCAGCAGCGATTGTCGCGCTCGTCCTCCTTGGGCAAGTCCTCGAATTGCGAGCGCGCAGCCGGACGTCAGCGGCTATCCGCGCGCTGCTGGGCCTTTCTCCAAAGACGGCGCGGCTGGTCCGCAGCGACGGTACGGAGATTGATGTGGCCGTCGAACATATTTCGCGTGGCGATATTTTGCGGGTCCGGCCCGGCGAAAAAGTGCCGGTCGATGGAATCGTAACCGAAGGGGCGAGCGCTATCGACGAATCGCTCGTTACCGGAGAGCCCTTGCCAGTCGAAAAACTGGCGGGCAATCGGGTGACAGCGGGAACCATCAACGGCATGGGCACGATTGTGATCCGCGCGGAGCGAGTCGGCAGCGATACGCTGCTGGCGCAGATCGTGCGAATGGTGAGCGAAGCTCAACGGAGCCGCGCGCCGGTGCAGAAGCTTGCCGATCGAGTGTCCGCCTATTTTGTTCCCACAGTTATTTTAGTTGCGGTAATCACATTCATTATTTGGGCGTTCGTCGGACCTGCGCCGCGGATGGCGCACGCCCTCCTCAACGCAGTCGCGGTCTTAATCATCGCGTGCCCTTGCGCGCTTGGCTTGGCTACTCCGATGGCAATTATGGTTGGAACAGGACGCGGTGCGCAGGCCGGCGTGCTGGTAAAAAACGCGGAAGCGCTCGAAAAGCTCGAAAAAGTGAACACGCTCGTCGTCGACAAAACGGGAACCCTGACGGAGGGCAAGCCACGCGTCCTGATGGTTTTGCCGGTGGATGGTTTCGACGAGACTCACGTATTGGGAGTTGCCGCTGGTCTTGAACGCGCGAGCGAGCATCCTTTAGCGGCGGCAATCCTTGCTGCGACGCAGGAACGAGGAATTACGGCGATTGACGTTTCAGATTTTCAATCCCGGCCGGGCAAAGGAGTCGCCGGCAGAATCGGCGAAAGCGAAGTTGCACTGGGCAATCACGCGCTGCTCGCAGAATTGGGAGTGCCAACCCATGAATTTGATGGAAACCTTGCCTCAATCGAGTCGGAGGGGCGAACGGTCGTTTTCGTGATGCAGGCAAATCACGTGATTGGTGCAATCGGCGTCGTTGATCCTGTGAAAGAGACGAGCGCAACGGCGATTGGCCGGCTACACCGCGAAAAAATCCGCGTCGTAATGCTGACAGGCGACAACAAGTCAGCTGCGGATACCGTTGCTAAGAGGCTCGGGATAGATGAGGTACACGCGAACGTCTTGCCAGATCAAAAAGGGCGGATGATCCAAGAGCTTCAGGCCAAGGGCTGCGTGGTTGCGATGGCCGGTGACGGCATCAATGATGCTCCCGCATTGGCGCAGGCCGACGTAGGAATTGCGATGGCTACCGGCACCGACATTGCCATGGAAAGCGCGGATATTACTCTATTGGCGGGCGACTTGCGCGGCGTGACGCGCGCTCGCACGTTGAGCCGCGCGGTGATGCGAAATATCCGCCAGAATTTGCTCTTCGCGTTTCTCTACAATTCGCTGGGCATTCCCCTGGCGGCCGGGGTTCTATATCCTTTCTTTGGGCTACTGCTGAGTCCGATCATCGCCAGCGCCGCGATGACTTTCAGCAGCGTCTCCGTGATCGGCAACGCTCTTCGCCTGCGCCGTTTGAAACTGTAAAGTCCACAGCGTGCATCTCCTTGCCACTACAGGGCCAATGTTATACTTGTGAATCATGACATTCATGACCGTGACCTACGAACTGCAGGACAAGCTCCATCCGGAACAATTTCGAGCGCTCGGCCGATTCGCAAATACTTACGGCTTGCAGAAATTCAGGTTCGACGAAAAGACCAATCACCTGCATTTCGATTACGATGCGTCGCGGCTGCGTGAGTCCGTTGTCGAACACGTGTTGCGGGAAGCGAAGATTCCCGTCTTGCGCCGCGTGCCGCAGGCTTGATTCCAGCTTTGCTGGAAATCGCGTACAAGGAGTCAGGAGTTGCCGCTCTACGAATATAAGTGCGTGAAGTGCGGACATCGTTTCGAGAAGATCGAGAGCGTTTCAGCTTCCGAAACGAAGAAGTGTCCCAAATGCGGCGGAAAGGCCGAGCGCCAGATCGCGGCGCCTGCGATCCAATTTAAAGGCTCGGGCTGGTATGTGACGGACTACGCAGGCAAAAGCGCGCAGTCGAACTCAAGGGACGCAGGCGGCGAAGCCAAATCCGGTGAGAAAAGCGGCGATTCCAAGGGCGAATCGAAGGGTGCCGAATCGAAAAGCGAATCCAAACCGGGCGCAACAGAAACATCCAGCAAAAGTTCCGGCAAGAAGAAAAAGTAACTTCCTAGAATTTCTGCTGACGCAGGTATTCGCGGAATCTCGGCCCGAGCTTTTTGTCTTTTAATCCGATTTCGACGGTCGCTTGCAGAAATCCTAGCTTGTCACCCGCGTCGTAAGTCCTGCCCTCGTAGACGCAAGCCAGCATTTTGCCCGCTTCGGCCAGTCGGCAAAGACCATCTGTAAGCTGAATTTCACCACCCGTTCCGGGCTTCGTGGTTTCGAGATAATCGAAGATTTCCGGCGGCAACACGTAGCGGCCGGTTACGCCTAGGTTTGACGGCGCCTTTTCCGCGCTTGGCTTTTCCACGAGCCCGTGGATGGTTAGGACTTTCTCTCCCCACTTCGACTCGTTCATCGGCTTGGCGTCTACGATTCCGTAAAGGTGAACACGCTCGCGCGGCACTCGCTCCACGTGAATCGCCCCGCTGCCCGTCGCCTCGTAGATTTCGACGAGCTCCTTCGTCGCGGGAACGGCGCCTTCCATAATCACGTCGCCGAGCAAAACAGCAAACGGCTCGTCGCCGACAAGTTCCGCGGCGCAGAGAACAGCATGGCCCAGGCCAAGGGCTTCGCTCTGGCGCGTATAGCTGAATTGCAAGCCCTGGCTGATTTCGCGCACCAGCTTTGCCTGTTCGGGCTTGCCGCGCTCCTCGAGAAAATGTTCGAGTTCGGGGGCGAAATCGAAATGATCTTCAATCGCGCTTTTCCGTCGGCCGGTGACGAAAATGATGTGCTCGATGCCGGACGCAATGCACTCCTCCACGGCGTATTGGATCAGCGGCTTATCCACAACTGTCAGCATTTCCTTCGGGATCGCTTTCGTTGCCGGCAAGAATCGCGTTCCGAGTCCCGCAACAGGAAGCACTGCCTTCCGCACTTTTCTTGCTTTCTGGGCCATAAGTTCGAGATGAGCGCCTTTCCGTCAAGAAATCATCTTCTATCTCTATGCTAACATAGCGGTTTTCCGGCACCTTTCAGCTGCGGGCAATTGATGGCAAAAGAACACCTCATTTTGGGCATTGAATCGTCGTGCGATGAGACGGCCGCATCCGTCGTCGCTGGCGGACGGCGCATCCTTTCGAGCGTAGTCGCGTCGCAAACCGAAATTCACCGCAAATATGGCGGCGTCGTTCCGGAATTGGCATCGCGCGAGCATCTACGGCAGGTCGTGCCTGTGGTCCGCGAAGCGGTTGAGCAAGCGCACCTGAAGATGGATGACGTAGATGGAATCGCCGTTACGCAGGGGCCGGGGCTTGTCGGGGCGCTTCTCGTCGGCGTCACCTATGGCAAAGTCCTGGCGCTGGCCCTTGGGAAGCCGCTCGTGGCCGTGAATCATCTTGAGGGTCATGTGCACGCTGTTTTTCTTGAGGCGCACGCCAGCGGGCGCGATCCGCAGTTGCCTGCTGTGTGTCTGATCGTCTCCGGCGGGCACACGATTCTTTACGATGTTAAATCCGAGGGTGCGAACGGCTCGCGGCGCTTGTCTTATTCCCGAATTGGCGGAACACGCGATGATGCCGCGGGCGAGGCGTACGACAAAGTCGCACGCATGCTGGCGCTTGGTTACCCTGGTGGACCGATTATCGATAAGCTCGCTGCGCACGGCGATTCACGTGCGGTACGTTTCTCAGATCCGAGGATCAGCGGCAATCGCTACGATTTCAGTTTCAGCGGTATCAAGACGGCCGTCCTCTATATGTTGAAGCGCGATCCGAAATTTCAAGCCGAGATCGAGCAGCGCCAAGGGGCACTTGCGCGAGGCGAACGATCGGCTGACGCTCTGCGCGCACTCACGACGCAACCGACGCTTGACTTGATCGCCAGCTTTCAGCGAGCTGTCGTCGAAAATCTTGTTTCGCGCACTCTTGCAGCCGCGCACGAGCGCAACGCCCGATCGGTGCTTGTTTCAGGGGGCGTTGCCGCCAATAGCGAATTGCGAAAAACGTTCGAGGCTGAAGCTGCGGACCGCGGCATCGAGGCGTTTTTTCCTAGCCGCGCGCTTTCCACCGATAACGCGGCAATGATCGCGGCAGCCGGCTATTCCCGGTTCGTGGCGGGCGAATTCGCCGACGCCACGCTCAACGCCGAAGCAAATCTTCCCTTAGCCTAGGTAGCGAGGTGCGGACATGGTTCAACCGGTCAACATGAGCGGAAAGGTCTGCGTGATCACCGGTGCAAACAGCGGCATCGGGAAGGAAACTGCATTGGCTCTCGCGCAAATGGGCGCGCACGTTGTGATGGTTTGCCGGAGCCGTCAAAAGGGCGAAGTGGCGCGCGACGAAATTCAGCGTGCGGCGGGCTCAGCGAACGTGGACCTGCTGATCGCCGATACGTCTTCGCTCGCATCGGTCCGCGCGGTTGCCGTAGAAATCGCGGAGAAATATCCGCGCCTGGACGTGCTGGTAAACAACGCAGGCGGCGCAATTCCTCGCCGCGTTTTATCCGAAGACGGAATCGAAAAAACGATTGCGGGCAATCACCTGGGTGGATTGCTTCTCACGCTTTTGCTGCTCGATCTCCTGAAATCGAGTGCGCCGTCGCGGGTTATCAACGTTTCGTCGGAAGCGCAGAGAAATGCGCGCCTGGATCTCGATGATATTCAATTCGAACACCGGAAATACTCGGGGCTTTCCGCCTACGGCCAATCCAAGCTGCTGATGAACGCGTGCACTTTCGAATTGGCGCGGCGGCTGAAAGGCACAGGCGTCACCGTAAACTGCCTGCATCCGGGCGTGGTGAAAACGAATATCTGGCCGCGTAACCCCGGAATCATCTTCGGAATTATTCTCGCCATGATGAAGCCGTTTATGCTGGACGCGAAAAAAGGCGCCGAGGTGACGATCTATCTGGCAACTTCGGCTGAAGTCGGGAACATCACCGGTGAGTATTTCGTGAAGTGCAAGCCTGCCGCGCCTAATCCTATCGAGCGCGATCCCAAAGTGGCGGCAGCAATCTGGCAGTGGAGCGAGAAAATGGTTGGCGCCTCGCTGGCATGACGCGTCGCTACGCGGATGGTGCTATAGAAGCGGCGGCTCGTAAATGTAGGCAAGGCCGTCAGCGGAGATCGCGTAAGCCTTGGAACCATCGAAACTCCACCTAAGATCGACAATTCCCTCCGCCGGATACTCGTCGAAGACAGTCAGGCGATTTAAATCGGCCAGGAACAATCGGCCCTTTGCTGAATTTTTCAGCCACGAACTAAAAAAAAGACACAGCGGCAATTGCGGATGATTCGCGCAAAGCTCGGCGCCAAATGGAAGCGATTCGGCAGGAGCTTTCCCTGCTTCAAACCGATACGCTTGCCCGGATGAACAGTAAATGATCCGCTTGCCATCAGGAGTCCACGTGAGATCGGTGATGTGACCCTGCGCGTCGAGGACGAGCTGCTTGCGCAGACTGGGCACTTCGAAAAGAGCGATCGAGTCGTCGGCCCAATCGCCTTCCACTTCGATCACGCTTGCCAGCGTGCTTTCATCCGGGCTGAACTTGCCCTTGCCGAATCCTGAAAACTCGACCTCTTCATCTGGATCCGCAGCTGAATCTTTCAAGTCCATGAGCCGGGCGTGCGCCAATGCGTCCTGGCTAAATGAAATGCCGCCCGCCGCATTCCTTTGCGAATACCACAGGCGAAGTTCGGCTTCGCTCCCGCTACGGGGTGCGACGGCCAAATACGTTCCGTTCTCGGACCACGTAATCGAGTGTGGGAATTGCGAGAATTCTCCAAATGATCCGATGAACATTTTGCCCTGCACGTCGAAGGCGTGCAGCCGCGAAGTCCACGCGCCCCATGCGGCAATCAGATATCGAGAATCCGCCGACCA
Organism: Candidatus Acidiferrales bacterium; assembly: GCA_030037315.1. Taxonomy (GTDB): domain Bacteria; phylum Acidobacteriota; class Terriglobia; order Acidiferrales; family UBA7541; genus Palsa-295. The sequence goes on along the minus strand of JASHRM010000176.1, from coordinate 5,846 downwards.
GCCGAATGATGCCGGTGTATCGGGAGCGCCGACCGAAGACTCGCCCGGAATCGTCAATACGAGAGTCGGAATGCCAAGTTCGATATCGTGCAGCGCCAGCCGCTCCATGCCATTCCGCAGCAAAGGCGAAACGGCACACAGCGCTCCGCTGGAAGAAATTTTCAAATGCGATGAGCGCCCCGAAAACGCCTTCTTGATGAGCCAATTCGAGTCACGCGTGAGGTCGCGTAATCCGCGTGCCACGATTGCCGCCGATCTCATAGCCAGCGCTTGAGGACCCGTAGAAACGAGTTCGTTTCCAGACTGGTGGCTGGTTTTCATCAGCAGCCGCCCTGCTTAAAATCATCGAGGCGTCTCGCCGCGAGTGCGATCTGCACATCGACCTTGGCAATCATTTCTTTCACAATATCGCGGCCGTTCTTCTGCGCGTCGTCGACGCGAGTTTTCAATTGAAAAAGATCCGAGCGCAATAGCGCCTGCGTTTCGGCCTCAATTTCAGCAAGCCGGCTGCGCATCTGGCTCACTCGGCGAATCACGCGGACAAGTTCCGCACCAGGCCCCTCGCCTTGCACCGCTTCGGGGCTGCATTCGTATTCAGTGAGAATTTGCGCGAGTTGCTGCTCGTCGCCGCGCTCGAACGCAGTATTGGCTTCGGCCATCAGCTGCTGGCGCTTGGAGCGATCATCGCGATCGGCTGTGAGATCGGGATGGATGCGCTTGGCGACTTCGCGATAGAGGCGCTTCAGCTCGGGGCGCGCTTCGAATGCACGCGGCGCCCGGGCGGATCTTTCGCCCGCGGCTGATTGCGTCTCATTCGCTCGTGCGCGAGCTTCGCAAGCGGCTTGCTGCGCGCGCTCGTTGTGCGGCTGCTCCTGCGCAAGCCTCTCCGCGATTTGCGCCTTTTTCTCGTCGAGCTCGGCATAGCGCGAGCCGACGAAATGAAGATATTGCCGCTCGAACGCGCCCAGTTCGGCGCGTAAATTCGCAGAACGCAATTCTCTATCCGCGAGCTCGGCTTCGAGAGAAGCTTGCTCCGTTCGCTTCTGTTCGAGCTCCTGCTCTTCGGGCTTTAGACGCGGACTTTCCGGTGAAACTTGCGGCTCCGCTTCCGGGCGCAAGTCGGCCGCTTTGGGCGCCATGATTTCGCCTCTGAGATTTAAGGACGCCAACCGGAGACAACCCAAGCGGCCGGCGACCTCAGCTACCTCAATTGTAGGGTGCAGCCGCCTCGAACCTGCGGGTTGCTGAGAGCCGGTTTCCAGAGGCGAACTGCGGAACTTGGGGAAACAGGCTTCGGTCCAATATGGCCGCGGGCCAATGGAGGAAGCCCGCCATTTTTACTGCTGCCTCGGCAGCCTTCAGACTAAAATTCGTTAATTCAAGTTCGAACGGAGGGCTCTATGCAGGAAACGAGCGAACAATACCGCGCTCGCATGTACGGCTACGTCGGAGACAAAAATGCTTTGGAATTACAAGATGCGGCTCCGCAGAAATTGGCGAAGCTTCTTGAAGGCATCGCGGAGTCTGATGCGCGCAAACGGCCAGCGCCGGGCAAATGGTCAATCGCAGAGATCGTAACGCACATGGCTGACACGGAACTTGTGATGGGTTACCGCATTCGCGCGGTTTTAGGGGCACCAGGCACGCAAATTATCGGTTTCGATCAGGATGCTTGGGTGCCCGCGTTGCACTACGACAAGCGAGAACTGCGCCAGTCGTTCTCGCAATATAAAGCGTTCCGCGAGGCGAACGTCACGCTTCTCCGCCTGCTAACCCCGGAACAATGGAAGCTTCAGGGCTTGCACAACGAGCGGGGACCGCAGGACGTGGATACGATTGTACGGATGACTGCGGGACACGACATCAACCACATTCAGCAGATCGAAAGGATTCTCGCCGCGAGAAAATAGGCGGCGTGGTCGAGGGCTCCAGCGGCGGTGGTTATTCGACGTTGTCGATCTGCGCGCGCTGCAGCCGGTCGGAATAATCGAAGTAGACCGTCTTCCACTCCGAATAGAAATCCAACGCAGCGAGTCCCGCTTCGCGGTGGCCGTTGCCGGTGTTCTTCGTGCCGCCGAAGGGCAGATGAGTTTCGGCGCCGATTGTGGGCGCATTCACATAGACAATTCCCGTTTCGAGATCGCGTTGTGCACGGAACGCGTTATTCACGTTGCGTGTGTAGATTGAAGCGGAAAGCCCATACTGGACGCCATTCGCGATTTCGATGGCCTCATCGAATGAATCGAACGGAATCACCGCGACGACCGGGCCGAAAATTTCTTCCTGGCAAATCCGCATCTTCGCGTTGCAATCGGTGAAAACGGTCGGCTCGTGGAACCACCCTTTGGCAAGCGCGCCAGCGTCCAGTCGATGACCGCCAGTGGCGAGCTTCGCGCCCTCGTTCTTGCCGATCTCGACATATTTCATCACGGTGTTCAGCTGCTGCTCGTTGATGCAGGGACCCATGTCGGTTTTTGGGTCGAGGCCATCGCCGACTCTAAGTTTCTTCACCTTCTCCACAAATCTTTCGACGAACTCGCGGTAGACCTTTTTGTGAACGGCAACGCGGCTCGCGGCGGTGCAGCGCTGGCCGGTAGTTCCAAATCCGCCCCAGACCGCGCTGTCGATCGCCAGATCGAGATTCGCATCGTCCATCACGATGATGATGTTCTTGCCGCCCATTTCGAGATGACACTTCTTGAAAGTCGGAGCGCAGGCCTTGCTCACGATGCGGCCAACTTCGGTTGAGCCGGTGAAGCTGACCAGCGTCACGTCGGGACTATCCAAGATGGGGGCGCCAGCATCGGGACCATCGCCGAAAACGACGTTCAGAACCCCTCCGGGCAGACCGGATTCCTCCAAAACCTGAACCAGGTTGTAGGTGGAAAGCGGGGTGTCCTCGGCCGGCTTGAGCACGATCGTATTTCCGCAGATGAGCGCCGGCATAATCTTCCACGATGGAATTGCCATCGGGAAATTCCACGGCGTAATCATGCCTGCGACTCCTGCCGGGGCACGAACGGCCATGGCAAACTTGTCGGGCAGCTCGGAAGGAGCGATATGGCCGAACTGGCGGCGGCCTTCGCCGGCCATCAGATAGGTCATGTCGATCGCTTCCTGCACGTCTCCGCGAGTTTCCGCGAGCACCTTACCCATTTCACGTGTCATATCGCGCGCGTAATCTTCCTTGCGCTCAACCAACAACTCGGCAGCGCGAAACAAAATCTCGGCGCGCTTCGGGGCTGGAGTCAGCCGCCATTTGCCGAAGGCTTGCTTGGCGGCTTCGACGGCGTTCGCAATGTCGGTCTTATCGGAAGCGGGGAATATGCCCACAATTTCGTCGCGGTTTGCGGGATTGCGATCCTCGATGGTTCTCGTGCCGCGCGGCTCGACCCACTCTCCATCGATATAATTCTTGAAAGTCTTGGGAGCAACAGCGGTCGGCATAGATTCCCTCCGGAAAAACTCGTCTATTTGGATGCGCAACTTCAGTCTGCGATCTTGAAGCGGGAGAGCGCGTGCTGCAACGCGTTTAGGTTAGCAACAGGGTTGGAAGGCGTCAACGCGAGAGGGTGCGGAACTTAGTGAACGTCGGTCGAGGCGGACTGCGTGGCTTGCGAATTCGATGCTGAGATGGAACCGGTTATCGCGGGCGAAGGATTGGCTGTTTGGGGCGTCGCCGGCGACTGAACCGGCGCCGCTGACGCTGGCATGACCGGCTTGGGCGCGGAAACTCCTGCGATGTCCGATCCGAGGCCAAGCTTTTGGAGCGTTGGAGCATCGAGCTTGCCGTTTCCGTCGATTCCGTTCACGGATTGGAATTTCTGCAGAGCCGCAACGGTGTTCGAGTCCATCTTCCCCGTGGGATCACCCTGATAATAGCCTTCGCGCGCTAGCGCTGACTGGATTTCGGTGATGCGGTCCGCCGTCGGCGCTTTTTGCTTGGGTTCGGAATGATGATGCTTTCGGGTCTTCTTGTGAGTAGACGCAGCGGCATTCGCATTCGCACCGGATGCAGCGACCGCCAGCAGGAGCACGCATGCTAGCCCGAAACCCATCTTGTTCAGGACCCGTTTCATCCGTTCCCTCAACCGAGAGCCTTGTTCCTAAGCAAGCCGCGCTCGCTTCGGTGCTATCAGCGGATTATCAACAGCCCTGCCGCCCAAGGCTATAGTACTAGAACCTATCAGGCAACACCGATTCTACTCCACGGCCTCAACGAAGGGAACCCTCAATAGCGCTCATTTCGTCTTCCAGCGCGCTGGCACGGTTCTGAAGGTCCGCCAGGAGGTTCGAGGTCATGTTCCCGCCGTTGGCCACATCTGGCGGAGGAATCGTGTAGTGGTTCGCTGCGGCTTCCGCGTTCATTTCGTTGATTTGACCCTTGACCTCATCGAATTGCGCTGCCAACGACTCATACCGCGCGACCAATTCATCACGCGAAGGCCCTGAGGCGGCGGCCTGCGCTTCTGCGATGCTGGCTGCCGACACGCTGTTTGCATTGGCAGCCGCGTTCAAATCATCGAGCTGCTGCTGAAGTTCCTGGCGGCGAGCATCAAGTTGCGCGATCAGGTTGTCAGTGCCGACGCCTTCACAAGGCGCATATACGTTGAGCCCGGTGGGCAGTCCCTGAGCCGTTGCGCGGAAATTGCGGAGAGCCTCTTCCCTGCTGGTTGCGTCCGCAAGCTCTTGCTCAAGGGCCGAAGATTGATCGGCATAGATCGCCGGATCGGTTGCCGGAGTCAGCGCAAGTGGCGCGGCTGGCGCTTTGGTCGGCTCCTGTGATTCTTGCCGACTGAAGCTGACCATGTTGATTGGCGGCAGATTCGGTATGTCTTTGTTGGTCCAGACCCTGACGGTTTGATCCGGTCGCGGGTGCGCTTTCGCTTTTGGTTTGTCGTTAGTCGCGGCGAAAATTGTGCCGGAGAAAATCATGGCAACGCTCGCGACGATTGCAGCGGGATGAATCAGAAGACTGCCGATCCGTTTCATGGCGCAAACCTCCCCACAGGATTTGCGGGGCGGCGGGGAGTATCCCACTCATGCAGCGGATTGGCAATACATCGGTCGCTGCACGCAAAATTTGGCAGACAGCACCAAGGAACGCGGGGCGAGATGCCCGCGCTACCAGAGCAAACCACGGCGCGGATGCGGCTCATGTAGAGCGCGGTGCCTTGGCACTGCTGTTTCAGGCGGGCGACGCGACTGCGGCACAGCGGCGGCTTGCCCCGCTCCACATCACGCGAATTACCGGATGTGACTTTCTCGCAGGCGCAGATATGCCGTGCCCCTAAAGGAAACGCAGCAAAGAACGCGCAGGTTTACGGTTTTGCGGGCACGACTCCGGCAAGGAACAGCGTGAGCATGCGATTTCTGTCAGATTCGCGCTCGATTTTAAAGAGCACATCCTGGCCGGCCTTGAGATTGGCCATCTGCGTCTTGTAATCGGCGTAGGAATTCACTGGCGTGTGATTGATTTCGATAACCACGTCGCCGCGGGTGAATCCCACATCCTCGCCGAAGCTAGCGGGATCGACTTCGGTGATCACGGCGCCGGAAAGTTTGCCCATGCCCAGCTTGTGAGCGAGATCGGGTGTCAAATCTTCCGCGTGCAATCCAAACTGGCTCGGCTCCTGACTGCTGCTGGGATTTTCGTCCGAGTCATCAGCCGTTGCAGGGAAGAGCGTTGAACGATCGGCAACCGCCAGAGTCGCTTCCTTGGTCTGCTTGTCGCGGACGTATTTGAGTCGTACCGATTGGCCGATGGGAGTTTGCGCAATCGGATTGACGAGATCGGCGCCGCTACGAACCGGGTTGCCATTCACCTCGGTAATCACATCGCCAGC
>JASHRM010000175.1 GCA_030037315.1 Candidatus Acidiferrales bacterium | reverse complement strand
AACGCACGTTGTAAGGACACGCGTTCGCGCAATATCGCGTTCCGATGCAGCGGTTGTAAATCTGGCCGTTCAGTCCTTCTGACGTGTGGTAGCTCGCAAATGTCGGACACACGGGTTCGCATGGAGCGGCATCGCACTGCTGGCATAGCACGGGCTGATATTTCACCTTCACTTCGGGAAATTCGCCCTCGTAATAGCGCTCAACGCGTATCCAATGCTTTGCACGCCCGCGCGCTGCTTCGTTTTCACCCACAGTCGAAATATTGTTTTCGGCATGGCACGCTGCAACACAGGCTTCGCAACCCGTGCACCGATCCAGATCGACGGCCATGCCCCACTGATGTGCCATTCTCTTTCCTTACCTGTGCTTCAGTTCGGGAGATGCCTCTTCGAGGCTCGCTCCAAACATGACGAGTTTGCCTCGCCCAACCGCAGTCAGTTTCACGCGAGTCGCTGCCCACGCCAGCGTCCCGGTCTCTTCGATCGTCAACGGCGCCAAGATCGAGACCGGATTCGCGCCGCGATTCGTTGCATAGCGCGTGTAATTTTCGTGCCCTTGGCCGACTGGCATCGCCACGCAATCCGGCGCGATCGTCGGAGTCACAAGCGCAGGTGCTTGCAGCTTTCCATGCTGCGACGCGATCTCGACCAAATCTGCCTGCTCGATCCCCAGGTCTTTCGCTGTCTGAGGATTCATCTCAACCCATGTACCCCACATCACCGTCGAAAGTGGGTCGGGCATTTCCTGCATCCATGGCAGGTGCGCCAGCGATCCGTCATAAAAGAGCTGCGATGGGAACGGCAAGAAATGAAACGGGAACTGCTTTGGATCGCCGTCGAATTGCGGCGCGACGTTTTTGACAGGCGCGCTCTTCGTCGGTGTCGGACTGGCAGAGTTACTTTCCTCAGCAGCCCACCAGCCTCCTTGATCCTGAGCCTTCTTCCAGAATTCGTCGGCATCCTTCGCGTTCTTGGCCGCCTTATCCTTATAAAGCTGCGTGAAGCTCGCCTGTATCGCCTCATCGTAAGTCTTCCATGGAAGCGCCTTGGCAACATCCCCGCCGAGCTGTTGGGCTATGTCGAGCACCACGTCCGGCATCGATCGCGTATCGTGCAGAGGTTTCATCGCGGGAGGCGCAACACTGGTCACTAGCTCCTTGCTTCCTGACGGCGGTAGGTCATCCAGCCACGACTCCAGCGGCGAATGATCCGGTAAGATCAGATCCGCGAGCACGCTCGTCTCATCGATGAAGCTTCCAAAGCTGGCGATGAAGGGGATCCTCTCCAGTGCTTCCTTCACGCCGGAGGATGCCGGCATCGCGAAAATCGGATTCGCGTTATAGAGGAGCAGGACGGTCACGGCATCTGGAATGGTCTGGATCTGCCGGATCATCGCGGCCAGGGATCCGGTCGGCATATTCTTCGCCGAAGGAGGAGGAGGAGTGAACAGCACCCCGCCAGGTTTGCCGACGCTTCCGAGCAATGAATTCAGCGCATTCACGGCGAGCGCGTTGAAATACCCGTTCGTATGCGACGTTGGCGCATCACCGATCAACGCGACCGCAGGCTGATTGGTTGCGGCTTCGCGCGCGATGCGAGTGATCGTCGCTGCGGACATTCCAGACTGCGCCGCCACTTTCTCTGGCGCGTAGTTCGGCAATCCCGCAGCCCAGCCGTCGATATGGGCTGCTGCTGCGTTCGGTGCGTTCGCGGGCCGCAATTTTTCAGCGAGGATTGCATGCGCAATCGCTAGCGCGACGGTGCCTTCCATTCCAGGAGGACACGAAATCAGTTCATCGGCATTCGCTCCGGTCTGCGATACGCGCGATTCGAATTGCACCAATTTCCCGCGTTGCCCCGGTCGTCCGTTGCGCATGTGGCCGTAACCGATCGCTTGAGCCACAGGTGAATTCCACGTCCCCAGGAAATCCGCGCCAAAAGAGATTATGTAATTCGTTTGGCCAAGATCGGCCGTCATTGGAGCCAAATGTCCGAAACTTTCGAAGTTAGCAAAACGCGAAATCTGGTCATCGAATAACGCAAATTGGGTCCAGCGGGTGGCATGCATGCCAAGCGTAAAATTCGATACAATATTTGCTCGTTGGCCCCGTAGCGGCGACGTCAAGAATGCAAAACCAGAAGCTTTCTCACCTGTTAGCTCTGATAGTTTCGAAACAAGTTCCTTAATGGCCTCGTCCCAGCTAATTTCGTGAAATTGCCCCGCGCCGCGCGCTCCCGTTCGTTTCAACGGAGTCTTGATGCGATCCGGATGATAAGTCACCTGCAGAGTCGCTTGCCCGCGCGGACAAAGCTTTCCCTGATTGATCGGATGTGCCGGATTCCCCTCTATCTTCTTCGCGAGTCCCATTTTCAATATGCCGAACTGACCCTTGCGAACCACCTCCGCTTCGCCTTGCATCACCCGCACGAGCGTGCCGCATCCGGCAGGACACAACGTGCAGATGCTCGGTTTCCAGGTGGCAATCCCCGGAATCAAATCCTCTTCCGGTATGAACCGGATCAGATGGTGATCGGGGTTGCCGCATCCCTCAAGGGCCGCGGTAGCTCCGCTGACAGCCGAAAGTTTCAGAAAATCCCGGCGTTCCATATCTCTTCCTGGCCTACCTCAAGCGCATCGTTCTTTAGTAATGACACGTCACGCAATCGATCGACGCCGCCTTTTGCTTGTGACAGTTAATACAAAATCCCATCGTGTGATCCACTTTTCGCTCTGCGACCGTTTGCGTCGTCATATCTCCGTGGCACACCTTGCAATCCACCCCCGCGCGAATATGCGGTGCGTGATTGAATTTCACATGCGCCGAAGGTTCAAAACCGTAGACGCGCTGCCAGGGAATGTCTTCTCCGCGGTCGCGATAGGCGGCTAATTTCTTGATCTCCGGCTTGTCCTTCGCGATTACCTGATGGCACGTCATGCAGAAATTGACGCTGGGAATCCTCGCATCGGGCCCCTGATCTACACCGACGTGACAATCCGTGCACTGCATTCCATTAGCGAGATGCACTTTGTGCGTGTAAGCAATGGGCTGCACGGGAGTGCTGCGAATGCCGAAGAATTCGCGTACGGCCGCGTAGACGCTGGTATGTGCCGTCGTAAAAATTCCACTGCCTACGCTAGCCTGGGAAGACGTTTCCGACGATTGAGCGGAAAGCGCCCTGTCCAAAATGATGGCGGTAACTAAAATCAGGCAAATTCCGATGACGGCACGAAAATAGCGATTCACACGCAATACGGGCCGAAACAAATCACCCTCTTGTTAAACTGTGAGCTCGATTGCAAACTCGTCATACTACAGCCCATCTCCCTGCATGTAAACGGGTTTCGTGCCGTTTCCCAAGTCTTCCACTCGGTTCTCGCACAAAATTTGCGCCCCAAATCGGACGTGATCGATTGCCAAGACTTACGAACCTTGAGTAAGCCGGACAGAATCACGCGATCGGGCGTTTCGATGTGAAAACCTCCTCGGACAAATGGCCAATCGCCGTGATCGGTGATTACGTTCAAAATACGGAAGCTTGCGCCAATGTGGATCACATCGCGCCACCGCCGGCGAATACACCTGCCATCACGTACACCCAAGCGACAAACTTTCCCTGCAATTCCCATCAGCGGCCGGGGGTACTGGGGCGAATTTCAGGTGGGACGCGGCCAGAAAAAAGGTGATTGGCAATTCGACTACACTCGGATTTTTATCGAGCGCGAAGCTGTCCTATCGAATTTCGACTATAGTGATATTCGCCAGGGCAGCAACGTAACGGAACACCGTGCGATGGTCATTTACCAGGTCCATCCCAACGTGCAACTTTCGTGGACAGGCCTCTTCGGACGACCTCTCAACTTCGATAGCACCAAACCGCCCGAAGACTTCCTCAAAAGGCTGCCGTTTGACGTGATCGATACCTTCTGAGAAGAAAGCATCATTGATTCAGGGTCCGGATGATGCTCATGAAAAGATCAATCCCGTAGTTCCGGCTGATTTTAATCCCTCGTTGATGATCCAGCTTTCCGATGATTCGATACCTTTCCTGTTATAATTTTGCGGTTTATTTTTGCTGGGTGCGTCCAGCCCGATAATCCACACGAAAAAGACAGGAAAATCCGAACAAATGGCGGCTGACAGAAAGCCGGAATTCTTTGCCGGTAAGGGCTTCAAAATCGGAATTATTGGATGCGGTTATGTTGGGCTGCCGCTCGCATTGCGTTTTGCGGATGTGGGACAGCGCGTCACCGGCTTCGATCTCGACAAATCGAAGGTCGACAAGCTAAACGCCGGTAAAACTTACATTCAGCATATTCCCGCCGAGAAAATCAGCAAGCACATCAAGGCGAAAAAATTTAGCGCCACCGCCGATTTCTCCAAACTCAGAGAAATGGACGCGATTTTAATCTGTGTGCCCACGCCTCTCGACGAGCGGCGCGAACCCGATCTGACTTACGTCAAGCAAACCGCAGAGGCGATTGGCCCGAATTTGCAGCGTAATCAACTGATCGTCCTCGAAAGCACCACTTATCCTGGGACCACCGATGAAATGGTGCTGCCAATCCTCGAAGCGAACGGATTGCGCTGCCCGATCGATAGTGGCGCCAGCGGCAAAGACGTACCGACCGATTTCTACCTGGCGTTTTCACCCGAGCGCGAGGATCCAGGCAACAAGCACTACGGTCTCGCGCAGATTCCGAAGGTAGTCGGCGGCATCAATCCTGCCAGCGCGCGCGCGGCAGGGGGACTTTATGCGCAAATCGTTTCGAAAGTTGTGCCGGTCAGTTCCACGCGCGCTGCAGAAATGGTGAAGCTGCTCGAGAATATTTTTCGCTGCGTGAATATCGCGCTTGTGAACGAACTCAAGCAATTGAGTCTCCGCATGGGCCTCGATATCTGGGAAGTGATCGATAGCGCAGCCACAAAGCCATTCGGCTTCATGCCCTTTTATCCTGGTCCGGGATTGGGCGGCCACTGTATCCCCGTCGATCCGTACTATCTATCGTGGAAGGCGCGCGAATACGACTTCGCGACCCGATTTATCGAGCTGGCTGGCGAGATTAACACCGAAATGCCGTATCACGTGGTGAATGCAGTCGCGTCTGCCCTGAACGAACGTGAAAAGAGCATCAAGGGTTCGAAAATTCTCCTGTTGGGAATCGCGTACAAGAAGGATGTCGACGATTTGCGCGAATCCCCCTCGCTAAAGCTCCTCGAGTTGCTTACAGGCCGCGGTGCCGACGTCGATTACAACGATCCCTATTTTCCT
>JASHRM010000174.1 GCA_030037315.1 Candidatus Acidiferrales bacterium | reverse complement strand
AGGAGGTCCGCCAATCACGCCAAACGTCATCCCTCCTCCAGTGGGCACGCCTGAGCCTGACGGGCTGACGTTACTTGGCATCGGGTTGGCCGCCTTAATCGCATTCGGGTCGCTCGGAAGATTTCGCAGTAAACGGAAGGCTTGATCCGCTAATCGATTTTCCTCGTCACCCCGGATTACTTCTGCGAGATGTATTTTTGGCCTGACGCGAGTCCCTCTTGCGCGGCCTCGAGGATTCGGACGGTGGGCGCCAAGCCATGGCGCTCGAAGCATCGCGCGATAGCTTTTCCGATTTCATCGTAACGTCCCGTAGCCAGAGCAATCACGCTCGGGCCCGCGCCACTTAGCGCTACGCCGACCAGGCCCGGACTACGCGGGAGCGCCAGCGCCTCCGCTAATCCCGGAATCAGCGCTTGGCGTGCGTTCTGATGCAGGCGATCCTGCATAGCATCCCAAAGCAAATCGTAACGGCGTTCTTCCAGCGCTGCCACGAACAGTGCGGACCTCTGCAGATTGTGCACCGCGTCTCCGCGAGAAATGGTTGCCGGCAAAACGCTGCGAGATTTCTTGGTCTCCAGTTTTACGTTGGGAGTTACCACGATCAGCCGAATCACTTTCGGCCACTGTTTGCGAATTGCGGCGACGCTACCGTCGTTGCGGGTGAATGTGATAACCAGCCCGCCAAGCAGCGCGGCAGCCACGTTGTCCGGATGGCCCTCGATCTCAGCGGCATAACGCAGAGCGGTTTCCTTTGGTATTGAACGCCCGGAGACGGCAAAGGCTAGAGCGACTCCGGCCACGCTTGCAGCGGCGCTGCTGCCCAACCCGCCCGCGACAGGAATTTCGTTTTGCACGGCGAGGCGAATACGAGGAAGCTCCAAGCCTTCGCCCTGCGCGGTGTGACGCATCGCGCGGAAAATCAAGTTTTGATTGGGATCGCTGGGAAGCTCGGACGTACCGCGAACGCCACGGCTGCGCGCGAGCGCCCGCCCTTCGGGGCGCGATAGGACCGTTGCACGGACGCTCAGGTAGATTTCCAAAGCGAGCCCCAGGCAGTCGAATCCCGCACCCATGTTCGCCGTTGATGCAGGAACTCGAACTTCGAACGAGCTTTGCCGTGAGGAAGTCATGACTCGCGCCTTGTCTGAAGGGCGCCTGCCGGGCCGGTGTCGCGTTGCATGAGGACGGATTCTACTTGCGTTGCGCGAAAATTTCGAGGATTGCAGCTTTCGTTGCCGCGACGTGCCGCGGAGCGTTCTGAAATTCGCCGTGAATAGGCGAGCCTGCCTCTTGCTGGCTGCCTGGCGCGGCGGACAAGGTTCCGCTGTGATAGCGGATCATGTAGTCGGAATCTTTTAGGGCATGGCCCGTGAGCACGGCAATCACGTCTTCACCTTTCTTAATGTGCCCTGATGCAACGAGTTTTTTGATCCCAGCAACGGTCGTGGCGGAGGCTGGCTCGCAGCCGATGCTGTCCCGCCCGATCATCGCTTTTGCATCGGCGATCTCCTGTTCGCTGACGCTGATGACTTTGCCTCCTGAGCGCAGTACAGCGCGCAGCGCCTTTTTCCACGAAACGGGCGCGCCTATTTTTATTGCCGTTGCCATCGTCTGCGGGTCCTTTACGGGAGCGATTGTTTCGGGAACCTGGGTGGCACCGGAGAGTTGCTTTGGATTCAGCTCGCCGAATAGTCTCGCGAGCGGAGCAGCCCCTTCAGCCTGAATCACGTTCAATCGTGGCAGTCGCCGTATCAAGCCCAGATCGAGCATCTCCTGAAAACCTTTGCCGAGCGCTGTACTGTTGCCCATGTTGCCGCCGGGGACGACGACATGATCCGGCACTTGCCACAGGCATTGCTCCATCAGTTCGTACGCGACGGTCTTTTGGCCTTCAATGCGAAACGGATTGATCGAATTCGCCACATAGATTGACGGATCGCCCCCAATTTCCTGGACCAGGCGCATGCAGTCGTCGAAATTGCCGTCGATTTCGAGAACGAGCGCGCCAAAATCCAGGCTTTGTGCAAGCTTTGCCGCTGAAACTTGTCCGCGCGGAAGCAAAATCGCGGACTGTAATGCTGCACGCGACGCGTAAGCCGCGAGGCTCGCCGCAGTGTTTCCAGTGCTGGCGCAAACCGCCGTGCGCGCACGCGAAATTACCGCCTGCGTCATCGCAACGGCCATGCCGGTATCTTTAAATGAGCCGGTTGGATTGAATCCCTGGTGCTTCAGCCGCAAGTCGTCGATTCCGCAGTAAACCGCCGAACGAGGCGCGTGGTAGAGCGGCGTATTTCCCTCAAAAAGGGTAACGAACGGCGCTTGTTCGTCGAAGGGAAGCACATCGTGGTAGCGCCACACGCCGCTCGCGTCACGAGGCAGCTTCGAAGTTGATTTCGCCGCCCAGCGCTTCCGCAGTGCCGCCGGATCGCTCACGCGCGTGAGTCGGCAATCGATCTCCAGCGTTTCGCCGCATTTCGGGCACACGTAAATCCGCTCATTTAGGCTGTAGGTTGCGCCGCACGCGTGATTGATGCAGTGCTGAACGGCCTTTGCCGCGGTCCGCGCGGCAACCCTCGCGGCTTTCTCCGCCATGCCTAGGAAACCTTGACTTTCGATTCGCGGGCGGACCGTGCCGCGCTGAGGCCGAACTCCGCGTGAGTGGCCTGGAGCGCGGTCTTCATATCTTTCTCGGACACAACGAAGGAAATGGTGCTTTCGGAAGAGCCTTGCGCGATGGCGATGATGTTTACGTCTCTTCGACCCAGGCAACTGAAAGTGCGGCCCGAAATGCCGGGAGTGCCCCGCATATTTTCGCCGACAACGGCGACGATCGCGATGCTCGGATTGACCGTGATGTGTTCCACCTTTTCATGCGCCACATCCTGCGCGAATTCCTTCCGCAAGGCTTCCACGGTACGTTTTGCGTCGGCAGCCGCAACGATCAGGCAGATGTCGTTTTGCGACGACGATTGGGAAATTAGCAGAATGTTTGCTTTCACCTGCGCGGTGGTCGAGAACGTCCGGCCCACCACGTCCGGCGCGCCTACGATTCCAGGGCCGCCGACAGTAATCAGCGCCACATCGCGAATCGCGGTCAGTGCTTTCACGCCGCCGCCATTGCTGCGCCCTTTGGGGGTGATTTTCGTTCCGGTTTGCTCCGGCGCGAAGCTGTTGCGTATCCAAACGGGAACGCCGGCCTGCGAAACCGCGCGAAGCGTCTTTGGATGCAAGACTTTTGCGCCGAAGTACGCCAGCTCGGAAGCTTCGCGGTATGAAATTTCGGGGATGGTCCGCGCGTCCGGAACGAGCCGCGGATCCGCCGTCAGCACGCCGTCCACGTCCGTCCAGATGATTACCTCGTCCGCATCAAGGGCTGCGCCGAGGATCGTGGCGGAGTAATCCGAGCCGCCGCGTCCAAGAGTCGTCAACACGCCATCGTCTGTAGCACCGATAAATCCGGTGACAACCGGTGTGACTCCGCTCTCAAGCAAGCTGTGTAGTCGTGTCTGCGATTTCTCCCGCGTTCGTTCCATCACCGGATCGGCGCCGCCGTGATACGCATCGGTGACGATCAATTCAGTCGATTCGACGGGTTCGCTGCGCACGCCAAGCTCGACCAACGCGCCAGCGACCATTGGCGCGGAAAGGCGTTCCCCCAAACTTGAAACCGCGTCGAGTGTCCTCGCGGTGAGCTCGTGCAACATCGCGGTGCCCTTGCAGAGCTCCTCGCCCTCGCGAAAAATCTTTTCAAGGCGCGCCGCCATCCAGCGTCGCTTCTCTTCATTGGAGATCAGCGCTGCCAGTGCTGCTTCGTGCTGCTTGCGCAGTGTCGAGAAAATCGAATTTGCTTCCTCGCGCTCTCCAGCTTCCGAGCGTGTGGCAGCCTCAATCAACCGGTTGGTCACGCCGCTCATCGCCGAGACGACGATCACAATCGGGCCATCTTTCGACGCGTCTTTCGCGATCTTCGCGACGCGCTGGATGCACGCCGCATCGCCCACAGACGTGCCGCCGAATTTCATTACCCGCAAAGGCTTTTTCATGTCTATTTGGATCCGGCGCGAAATGATTTCAGGCGATCGGAACGAAGAAAAACGGCCTGCTTCAGGATTGCCGCACCCTGAAAAACTATACACCACCAGCCTGAAGTCACGCGACCGCAGTTGGCAAACCTGTTACGCGAAATGAACGGTGGCAGTTCTTATCGGCTCCTTTTGGTCTTGAGTTTTCCGGTATAAATCGCCATCCCGACCGCTGCATTCATCCCCGCTCTTTCAAGCAAGTTCACTTCGCGCATGCTGCGGATTCCGCCCGCGGCGGTGATGGACAGCTTGGTGCTTTTGCGAAGCTTGCGAAACCACGAAAGATCGGTGCCTTTCATCGTGCCTTCGTTGTCGACGAACGTAGAAAGAAACTCCGAGCAGAATGGTTCGAGCGAAGGCATCACTTCCTGAGGCCGCAACTTCAATTTTTCGCGCCAGCCCCGCACGACGATTCGTCCGTCGTCGGTATCGATCGCAACGATCACGCGCTTGCGCCCGACTCGCTTGGCCAGCGCGGCAAGAAATCCGCGATTCACTTTGCCATTCTTGAACGCTGCGCTGCCGACGATAATCTTCTCCGCACCCCACGACAAGATCTTCGCGGCATGTGCGACGGTCCGAATCCCGCCTCCCACGCGAACTTTCATCTTGGCGCTTGCGCACAGTTTCTTGATCCATTGCGCGTTGGACCCTTTGCGCATGGCCGCGTCGAGATCGATCACGTGCAGAATGGGATAGCCGTGAAATTCTTCCAGCAAACCAAGAACATCGCCGACGGCTAATGCGCGCTTGCGTCCGCGCACTAGTTGCACAGCTCGGCCACCCTGGAGGTCGATGCAAGGAATGATCATTTGCTGAGCCGGACCGGCACGCTGCTTTCCGCCAGGAATCTCTTGAGCACGCCGATGGAACGCGTCTCGTTGTGAAAAATGGACGCAGCAAGCGCGGCATCCGCGCGCCCTCTCTGAAATACCTCAAGAAAATCGTCAAACGTGCTCGCGCCGCCCGAAGCGATCACCGGCACCGGAACTGCGCCCGCCACTTTGGCTGTTACGTCGCAATCGAAGCCGCTGCAAGTGCCATCGCGATCGATTGACGTCAGTAAAATTTCGCCGGCGCCGCGCGACACCGCCTCTTTGGCCCATTCAACGGCGTCCATGCCGGTCGCGTCGCGGCCCCCGCGAGTGTAGGGCTCCCACGAACTGTCTTTTTTCCGCTTCACGTCAATCGACAAAACCACGGCCTGCGCGCCGAATTGCTGCGAAAGCTCCGAAATTAGCTGCGGCCGCGCGACAGCAGCGCTATTCACCGTGACCTTGTCGGCTCCAGCCAGCAGGACGGCGCGAGCATCTTCCATCTTGCGAATGCCGCCGCCCGCCGTGAGAGGAATATTCAATTTCTCCGCGACACGGCGAATCGTTTCCAAAAATGTCTCCCGCCCCTGAAAAGTCGCGCTGATATCGAGAACGACAAGCTCGTCCGCGCCCTCGCGGTTGTAGCGAGCCCCAAGTTCGGCGGGATCGCCCATATCGCGCAAGCCCTCGAATTCGACGCCTTTTACGACCCGCCCTCCATCGACATCGAGACAGGGAATGATGCGGCGAGCGAGCGTCATCGAACAGACTCCACAAAATTGCGAAGCACGTGCGCGCCGGCTTCACCGGATTTTTCGGGATGAAACTGGACGGCCGCGAGACTTCCTTGCTCGATTACGGCCGCAAAGGGAAACCCGTGATCGCACGCGGCCACCGTGGCCAAAGCCGACGCTGGCGCAGCGAAGGAATGTGCGAAATAGAAGTAGGCGTCGTCGGGCAGATCTTTGAGCAGGCGGCTCTGTTGCGTGCGCCGCAGTTGATTCCAACCGATATGCGGAGATTTTACGTTCGGCGGCAGCGCGCGAACGTCTTCTGAAAAGAATCCGAGCCCGGGTTCTCCGGGCGCTTCCTCGCTGGCAGAGAACATCGCTTGAAGCCCAAGGCAGATGCCGAGCATCGGAACGCCTGCATCGAATGCCGACCGCAGCGCCAAAGTGAGATTGCGCTCGCGCAGCCCTTTGACGAACGCGGAAAAGTGGCCGACGCCCGGGAAGACGATCGCTTTCGCGCCGGCAAGTTGCGCTGGCGCGACTGCGCGCTCAGTTTCAACTCCCAGTTTCTGAAGCGCACGTTCGACTGAGGGCAGATTTCCCGCGCCGTAGTCGACAACCGCAATTTTCATAGCAGTCCCTTTGTCGACGGCAACACGCGTCGCAGCTGCTTGTCGCGCGTGACTGCGAACCGCAGGGCTTTCGCAAACGCTTTGAAGATTGCTTCCACCTGATGATGCGACGACCGTCCATACATCAATCGCAAATGGACGTTTGCGGCGGCTGCCTGAGCGAAGGCGCGAAAGAAATCTTCCATGAGCTCGGTTTGGAAGTCGCCCACGCGCGTGGCGGAAATCTTGAAATCGCAAACGCAATATGCCCGCCCCGAAAAATCGAGCGCCGCAGCGGCCAGGCAATCGTCCATCGGAATCAGAAAATAGCCTGCTCGCAAAATCCCGCGCTTTGAGCCCAAGGCCTTTTTTACAGTTTCTCCGAGCGCGATGCCGACATCCTCCACCGTGTGGTGCTGGTCCACATCTAAGTCACCGCGCGCCGAAAGTTCAAGGTCGAGCGCGCCATGCCGCGCAATTTGTTCGAGCATGTGGTCGAAAAAGCGAATACCTGTGGTAACCCGTGATTTTCCGCGCCCATCGAGATTGAGGCGCAGGCGAATATCGGTTTCCTTTGTTTTTCGCTCCAGCGTTGCGCGTCTCATAGAATGGCTCCCAATTCGCGAAGCAGGCGCCGTGTTTGGCCGGGCGTGCCCAGCGTGATTCGCACGTAGCCTTCGCTGCCGAAGTCGTTCGAACGGTCGCGCAGCAAAATGCCTTTTCGTTCCAGCGCCGCAACGATTTTTTTTGCGCCGGCGCCGAAATGAACCAACAGGAAATTCCCGCCGCTGGGGAAGAATCGCACGCCGAGTTTAGTTAGACCTTGCTCGAGTTGCTCGCGTCCGCGCCGTACTTCGCGAACCGTGCGCGAGATGAAAGCTCGATCTTTGATCGCTGCATCCGCGGCAGCGAGCGCAGCCGCATTCACCGGATAAGGCGATTGCGCTTTCCGCATCTTCGCGGCAAGTTCGCGATTCACGAAAATGCAGCCGAGCCGCAGTCCCGCAAGGCCGGCGGTCTTGGAAAATGTTCGCGTAACGATCAGATTCTTGTAGCGCCGGATCCAGGGAATCACGGTGACGCCGGAAAACTCGAAATACGCTTCGTCGATAACAACCACTGTTCTTCGTGCAGCGTGCAGCAGCGTGCGCAATTCCGCGGGCGCGAGCAGGTTTCCCGTGGGGCTGTTGGGATTCGGTAAGAAGAAGATGCGCGGTCCTTTGCGCAATTCGGTAAGCACAGTGTTCCACGGGAAACACATTTCGGCGTCATAACGCGGCGCGACGACATTGGCTCCCGCCAGCTCCGAATAAAAACGGTACATCGCGTAAGTCGGCTCAACGAAAATGACTCGATCGCCCGGTTCGACGAACGTGTTTACCGCCAGGCTCAGCGCCTCATCCGTCCCGTTGGTAAGCAGGAGCTCGTCTGCGGCGACACCGAAATATTTCGCTATTTTTCGGCGTACTGTCCCCTGTTCTGGATACGCCGATATCGTCGCGGCCGTAAGTCTGGCGAGCGCGCGGCGCACGGCGGGCGAACAGCCGATCGGGTTCTCGTTGAAGTCCATGCGCAGCTTGTCGGTGCGACCTTCAAGCGGCGGGTGATACGGACGCATGCGCTCGACCGCTTGGCGGACGCGAATCCCGGATTTCATTCGCGCACCTCGACGGAGCGGGCGTGCGCTTGCAGGCCCTCTTCGCGCGCAAATGCGTAAACCACAGGCGCCAGGTGCGCCACGCCTGCGCGCGACACTTCCTGCACGCTGATGCATTTCACAAAATCCGCAACGGAAAGGCCGCCGCGCGTGCGCGCCGCTGCCCCTGTAGGCAGCACGTGGTTCGTGCCGCTGGCATAATCGCCGAATGATTGCGCGCTCCAGTCGCCGAGAAAAATGCTTCCCGCCGAATCGATCTGCTTCAGCAATGCATTCGCGTCACTGGGCAAGCTGAGATGTTCAGGCGCAAAACGATTCACGAATCGCACCCCAGCACGGGTGTCCGCTGCCACGAGAATCGCGCCGTTTTTCGCGAGCGAGCGGCGCGCTAGATTCGTTTTTGGCAGTTGGGCCAGCTCGCGTTCCATTTCCGCTGCAACAGCGTAGGCAAACGTTCGCGATGTGCTCACAAGAATTGAAATGGCATCGGGATCATGCTCGGCCTGCGCAATCAAATCGGCGGCGATAAATCTTGCATTGCCGCGATCAGCAAAAATCACGGCCTCAGTAGGCCCTGCCAGCATGTCGATCGCGCAATCGTTGCTAACGAGTTTTTTCGCAGCAGTGACGAAACGGTTGCCGGGCCCAAAAATCTTTTGCACCTGCGGTATCGACTTTGTGCCATAGGCGAGCGCCGCAATCGCCTGCGCGCCGCCGATTCGTGCGATACGCCGCACACCGAGCTGTTCCGCCGCGGCCAGCAAACTCGCGCCCGGCTGGGGAGACGCAACGATGATGTCGCGCACGCCAGCAACCTCTGCGGGAATCACGGTCATCAATAGCGTAGAGACGAGGGAAAATCGCCCGCCGGGCAGATAGCATCCTATGGATTCGATCGCACGCACCGTTTGACCGGCGCGCACGCCCGGCTCAACCTCGATCATCCATTTCTGTGGCTTCTCCTTGCGCGCGACAGCGCGAATGTTCCGCGCCGCGTGATCGACGGCAGAGAGAAACTCGCGCGTCACTTCTTTGCGCGCTTTCTTCAATTCCGCCGGCGTAATCCAGACGCTTTTCGCATTGAGCTCGACGCGATCAAAGCGCTTCGTCCAGGCGAAAAGCGCCGCATCTCCGCGGCGACGCACGTCCGCCACGATGCGTCCGGCAGCGATTTCGGCATCCCGGCTGCTCGCGCAACGCGAAGCGAGCACCTTTTCCTCAACGGCTTTGGTGAGGCGCTGAACTCGCATCAGTACACCACCTTATTCAGCGGATACTCGACGATTCCCTCAGCGCGAGCAGCTTTCAATTTCGGAATGAGCTGCCGCACGGTCTTTTCTTCGATGATTGTGTTGATCGCGACCCAGTTTGGATCGCTCAACTGAGCCACTGTGGGATTCCGCAAGGCCGGCAGCGCCGCCAACACCTTATCGAGATCTTCGCGACGCACATTCATCATCAGGCCGACGCGCGTATAGGCCTTGATGGCGCCATCAAGCAGCAGCACGATATTCTCAATTTTTTCCCGTTTCCACGGGTCTTTCCACGCAGCTCGATTCGCGATGAACCATGTGGCGGATTCGAGCAACGTATCCACCACGCGAAGGTGATTCGCGCGCAGCGATGAACCCGTTTCAGTCACTTCGACGATCGCGTCGGCGAGCTGAGGGACTTTGACTTCCGTCGCCCCCCATGAAAACTCCACGCGGGCTTTCACTCCGTGTTTCGCGAGGTATTTTTCGGTCATCTTGACGGCTTCTGTGGCGATCACTTTTCCTTCCAGGTCGCGCACGCTCTGAATTTTGGAATCCTCCGCCACGGCGAGCACCCAGCGGACGCGGCCCAGGCTCGTTTTGGAATAAATCAGCTCGGTGACTTCTTGAACGTCTGCGCCAGTTTCCTGAACCCAATCCTTACCGGTGAGTCCGGCATCGAGCGCACCGTTTTCGACGTAGCGGGCCATTTCCTGGGCTCGGACCATCATGCATTCAATTTCCGGATCATCGATGCCGGGATAGTAGCTGCGCGAATTCACGGAAATCCGCCACCCCGCCTTGGCGAAAAGCTCGACGGTGGAATCCTGCAAACTCCCTTTGGGTATGCCGAGCTTGAGCAGGCTCATTGTTTCTTGCCTCCGTAAAGTTCTTCGGGCGCGAACACGCGCTCGCCGACTACAGTTTCCGAGCCGTCGCGCGCGATTTTGCGGAAAAAGCAGCTGCGGTAACCTTCGTGGCAAACGGCGCCGCCTTCTAACTCGGCGCGGACGAGCAGCGCATCCTGATCGCAATCCGTGCGCAGTTCGCGCAGCAAGAGTTTTTGACCGCTGGTCTCGCCCTTCGTCCAAAGCCTTTGGCGCGAGCGGCTGAAGAACGTCACGTACCCAGTCTGCTGCGTCTTCTCCAGTGCCTCGCGATTCATGAATCCCAGCATCAGGATTTCGCCATTGGCGTGGTCCTGCACGATCGCCGGGATTAGACCGTGCTCTTTCTCGAAATCGAGTTCCATTTTCAATCTCCCCAAAAAACAAAAAGCCCGCTGAGGCTTTCGCGCCAGCGGGCTGATAAGTGCAGCTATTTTTGTTTGGCTTAGCCACACCGCCGCGGGCACGTGTTCACGTGATGGTGATGGCTATGATGCGTCCGCAGCAGTTTCATACCGTCATCGAAAGTAAGGTACACGGCGGGCTTTGTCAAGCGCGCATCCACAAATCGCAATCATCGCTGATGCAGCGCGATTAGAAGGATTACCACAGGCATCAGAAGAATCATCGCCATGCACAGCCACGCCGAGGGATGCGCAAAGTTCAGCGTATAGCCGATGCCGAAGCGCTTCTCCACGAATAGAGCTGCATCATCTCGGTTGAAATAGAACATGCCGAATTTCCAGCAGGCGTCGGGAGTGCCGTCCCCGATAACGGGTGCCGCCGCGATAGCCGGGTGGTGAGCGGGATAGGGCGCGTCGCCTTTGTTCAGCCATGGGATCATGATGAAGAGCCCTGCAAGCAACAGCAGCACGACCATCAGCAGGGCCGTCGGTTCAAAGCCATTCGCCAGCGCGAGCAGCCCCGTCAACGAAAAAACGATCGCTAGGAAATATTCCACCATGAGAAGGAAAATTGCTGTTCGATGTGCGAAGTCATGGGCAACGGAACCGATCGTCGAAGCGGGGTTTACTCGCGCTGAGTGCCGGATTGCATAGGCCATCGCCGCCATCACAGCCGACATTACGAATCCCATCAGGATCGGCGCATACACGCCCATTGGCGTGCGGCTCGACCAACCATTGGCCCGGCCGTCGATGCCCCAGTGAACGGGGAAGCGTTCCGGAATGTCATTCCATCGAAGCTGGAGATAAAGTGCGACCGCGATCAATATTGCAAATGGTCCCAGCTGAGCGATCCATCCGCCCGGGGGACTCACGCGCCGCGGCTCAAGAATGGCTTCACGCACGGTTGTGCCTTCAACTGCGTTAGGCAGGACTCTCTTGTGCGCTTGTAGAAAAGCACCTAATTGGCCGCCGACAAGCCAAAACAAGCCGACCACCAGGAGCACCGGCGCATCGGCAAGAGTTGCCGACACAATCATGGCGAGGCCCACCGCAAGGTGAATCATTACGTGCCACCGATAAGCGTGCAGGATCTCGCGCGCCTCTGCCGAGTCCAGAAACGGAATAGGCACCGTCACAGCGAAATAGATTCCAGGCCGCGACCACCGCGGCACCATCCAGAAAACCCACGCTAGCAATGCAACGATGGCCAGCATCAAAATTCCTAAAATGAGTTGAGAGTGGGGAATCATCAGCGATTTCTCCGTTCAGGACGTCTTGCTTAGCCTTTGGGTGATCGCCGACATGTGATCGGCAATCGCAGCGCGCGAAACTCCATCGGCAATGGCCTTGGCGATCAGCTCTTCCAGGTGCCGGCCAAACCGGTGCTTGGCATTCGTATCCGGCTTTGGATTCCGCCGGTCGAGAACGAGCGCTCCGCGACCGCGCCGCAAGTCGAGCCAGCCTTCGTCGGCCAGCACGCGATAGCTTTCCGCAACCGTATTGTGGTGAACGCCGAGATCGATGGCCAGCCGTCGGACAGTGGGAAGCTGCTCCCCGGGCTTAAATTCATTGGCAACCAGCAGCGCACGCAATCCGCTAACGATCTGCTCGTAAACGGGACGCGGGGAAGCCAAGTCGATGCGTAGAGTGCGTGGATTTGCCATTGCCTATTGTATATGTACAATATACAACCGAAGGGTGAACATTTCAACTACCTTTGCACTCTCGTCGCGAAATGGATACGGGGCGTCTAGTTAGTCTTCACTACGCTGGGGCGGCCAAGCACGGCCAGTGCGCGACAT
>JASHRM010000173.1 GCA_030037315.1 Candidatus Acidiferrales bacterium | reverse complement strand
GTACGCAAGGTTACTCAGGCGTATTTTCGGCCCAGCTCAAGCCGCGACACCGCGCAAACGCAATGGAGTCCTCCAAGCCCTCCGGTGCGTCGCGAGGTGGAATCGGACGGCCGGGTGGTTTTCACAAACGAATGAACTGAGGGGTTTCTTGGGGCTCCAGCCTTTCCGTAAGGCCGTTTCGGCGATTTTCGTCGCCGCCCTGTTGCTGGTGTGCCTCGCCCCGTCCTCTCACGCTGACCGAAAAACCGCCGCGCGCGATCAGTTCGAGCGCGCCGTCCGCATGCGGACGATGCTCGAAGGCTACCTGGAGAAGGATCGCTCGCTCGCCGA
The DNA here is from genome assembly GCA_030037315.1 of Candidatus Acidiferrales bacterium. Taxonomy (GTDB): domain Bacteria; phylum Acidobacteriota; class Terriglobia; order Acidiferrales; family UBA7541; genus Palsa-295. The sequence continues at coordinate 2,676 of JASHRM010000173.1, read as the reverse complement.
ATACAAGCAGACCATTGCCGCGTTTCACAAAGTCTATCTGATCACCACTCAAGCGGAAGAGGTCACCCAGTCTCTGATTGCCGAAGCCGAGCTTTACGGCGAGATGGGCAAGCTTTTCGATCAGAAGTATTACGGATCGTCGATCGAGTCCTACAATTTTCTGATTAAACAGTATCCCGGGAGCCGTTATCGCGGTCAGGCGCTGCTTGCCATCGCTCAGATCCAAAAAGACGACTTGCACGATGTGAAGAGCGCTCAAGCCAGCTACAAAGACTACCTAGAGCAATTCCCGCACTCCGAAAAAGCTCCCGACGCGCGCGCCGCTCTAAAAGGAATTGTTGAGGGCAAGACGAAAGAATCCGCGCCCGCGCCAGCGGAAACCGCTGCCAGCACCACGCCGCAAAATCCCGCCGCCGCGGACACGATGCCAAGAAACCCGAGCGCAAGCGATTCTCGCGTGAAAGAGGCGAGCGCGAAGGACGTTCGCCCGGGCGAAATCAGCCAGCTGCCGGATTTGCAGGGAAAGCGTGTCGAACCCCGCGTTTCGGATAAAGGCGCGTCGGTCGTGAAAAATATCCAGACGTGGAACTCTGAAAGGGCCACGCGCGTGATCGTCACGCTGGACGATACCGTAGAGTACTCGGCTGCGCGGATCGCATCGCCTGACCGCATCTATTTCGATTTGCAGAAAGCGCGGTTGACTCCTGGCTTGATGCACGAATCGCCGGAGGTTGAAAACGGCTTGCTGAAATCGGTGCGTGTTGCGCCGAATAAGCCCGGCGTTGTTCGCGTGGTTTTGGACGTGAACGGCGCGCGCGATTATTCCGCGTATTTGCTCGCGAATCCTTATCGCCTGGTGATCGAAGTCCGCTCAGCCAAGGCATCTTCTCCAACGCCTTCTCCGGCCGCGGCTTCGCCTGGGTCCGCAACGGAAGTATCCGATGCGCATCCAGTTCCGCCCGCGCCGCCTGCGGAGCGTGAGACGGTTACCATCGCGCAGGACGAAAACCAAAATTCATCTCCCCCATCCGTGGCTGTGGCGAAGAAATCCGCGAAACCGGGGGCATCGTCCCTGCCAGTCCGGAAAGAAGTTGCCAGCACGATTGCCCTTGATCCTCCGGCGGAGGCGAAACCCACTCACGATGGCGATCGCTCACTCACTCGCGCGCTCGGACTCAAGATCAATCGAATCGTGATCGATCCCGGGCACGGCGGGCACGACACGGGCACGATCGGCCCTCACGGCCTGATGGAAAAGGATCTTTGCCTCGACGTAGCGCTGCGCCTCGGCGCGCTGATCCAGCAAAAGTTGCCGGGCGCGGACGTGATCTACACGCGCAAGGACGATACGTTTGTCCCGCTCGAAGAGCGCACTGCGATTGCCAACGCTGCGAAAGCCGATCTTTTCATTTCCATTCACGCGAACTCCAGCCAAGACCCCTCGGCGCGCGGCATCGAAACCTATTATTTGAATTTCTCCACTTCGCCCGAATCAATGGAAGTGGCCACCCGCGAGAACGCCAATTCGCAGGAATCGCTGCACGACCTCCAGGACCTGATCCAGAAAATCGCGCGCAACGAAAAGATCGAAGAATCCAAGGAACTGGCCGGAGATATTCAGGGCACTCTCACGCAGCGCTTGCAACTCATTAGCCGCAACGAAAAAGACCGCGGAGTCAAGAAAGCGCCCTTTGTCGTGCTGATCGGCGCCAACATGCCATCGGTGCTTTCCGAGATTTCCTTTGTCAGCAATCCCAGCGACGAACGCCTGCTGCGCCGTCCCGAACAGCGCGAGCGCATCGCGGACGGCTTGTATCGCGGCATTTCCACCTATCTCAGCAGCTTGAATAGCCTTAACTACAACAAGCAAAAGCTGGTCTCCGATAATCACAACCCGGAAGACCATCTAGAACCAGCTACGGTGGTGCCGGCCGGGAATCCAAAGTAGAATTCTGGCGTCTAAACTATGGCTGACTTATGCGCCGATTCATCCCATTGGTGTTGTGCGGGCTTTTGACGGCTGCTGCGCCGGCTTTCGCGCAACAAATTCTCCCGCGCTCCGCCGCGAGTTGGAGTGCTTCAAGCGCGCCCGCTGCGACGACCACTGGCATAAGCGCGTCCGCGCCTGTATCTCAGGCATTGCTCGCTGAATACGGGTGGTCGGGCACCGAATCGCTAAATTATGTGTTCGCTCCAAATAGTGCTCAAAGTTTTCAGGCAACGCTTTACAAGATGAAGGATCCGACCGCCGGTTACGGGCTCTATTCGTACCTTTGCACTTCGGACATGAGCCGTGCGGACTTCACCGAGCATTCCTCCGCTTCGAATAATCGCGCGGTAATTTTGGTCGGCAACCTGGTGCTCGATATCGAAGGCTACAACCCCTCGAAAGATCAAACTGCCGTGAAATCTCTGGTTGCTGCGGTCACGCCGCGCGCCGAAGACGGGCCCTTGCCAACGCTCTGGCAGTATCTTCCGCGCGATAACATGATCCCGCGTTCGAATCGCTACATCCTCGGTCCGCTAGCGCTGAATCAATTTTTTCCGGGTCGTCTCGGCGATTCGCTCGGCTTTCAGACTGGCGCCGAAGCCGAGCTCGCGCATTATCGCGCGAACGGACACGACGCCACTTTGCTGGTCGTGGACTTCCCCACGCCCCAGCTCGCGCAGAAAAAA
>JASHRM010000172.1 GCA_030037315.1 Candidatus Acidiferrales bacterium | reverse complement strand
GGCTACGAGAAGTGATTATCATAGAAGTAGATGCCTGCAAAATGCGGTATTTCCCGTATATAGCCTGGGCTTGTTTGTGAGGATTAGTACTGTAGACGCAAGTTGGCGGGCGGGGATCAGTGCCCTCGATTACAGTTCGAAGGGGCCCAGTGGAACGCGCTGAGAGGCGATTTGAAGCGAGCCGCGGAATGGAAGCTCGGCTGGGCGGCTGGCAAGGGCTTGTTCCGCGCATATCTGCGCGATTTCAGGAGTGTTGTTTTGCTCGGAAAGATGCCCGAGCACGAGGTGCCGCGCCATGCCGTCGAACATGTCGCTATCGGCAAGAAATTCGCTCACCACGGCGTTGGAAAGATGGCCGGTGCGGCTCATTACACGCTGCTTGATGTACCACGGATAGGGCCCAAGCTTCAGCATGTCCAGGTCGTGATTCGATTCCAGGATCAGAAAATCCGCTTCGCGCAAGTGGTATTTCACAAGTTCCGGCATGTAGCCGAGGTCTGTAACCAGCGCGACTTTCGTGCCGTTGACGCGAAACGTAAAACCAACCGGATCGACCGCGTCATGCGGAATCGTAAAGGGATTGATCTCGATATCGCCGATTGCGAATTTTTCGCCGGCGTGGATGTACTGCACGCGTTCCATTTGCGCTTTCTTATTCGGTTTTTCGGGATCTTCCGTGTACATCTTCACGATTTCCCGATGCGTCTGCTCGGTAAGGTACGCGGGACAATCCCAGTGGCGCGCGAGCTGCGCCGCGGCGGTCGAATGGTCGGAATGCTCGTGCGTGATTAGGATTCCGTCGACGCGCTCGGGCTCCTGGCGGCCCAGGGCCTCAAATCGCCGCAGGATTTCCCTGCGTCCAAGGCCGGCATCGATCAGGAGGGTCGTGTGCTCGGTTTCGAGCAACGTGGCGTTGCCGGAACTGCCGGACGCGAGGATCGATACGCGCAGCGAGATACGAAATATCTCCGGGGAGCCCCGCCTTTATCGGGGCAAGCGGCATGATGGCAAATCTTGCAAGGCGGCGTCAAAGGAAAAACGAAGATTTTGCGAAGAAAATGCGGCAGCTGCCTTGCGGCGGTAGCCGTTGGCGGTTCCTTAAATCCGTAAATCGTCGCGATTCAGCTCGAAGCCGTTGAGATTTCCGACGATGCTCGCCGCCACGTGCCCCGGTTTGAAAAATTCGCTCGCGATCTGCTGAACTTGGTCGGCGGTTGTGCTCTCTAGCATGGCGATCAATTCGTGCGCCGTGAAATGGCGATTGAAATACATGTGATACCGCGCCAGGTTGTTCATCCGCGAGCCGGAGCCTTCGAGCGCCAGCAGAGTTGCGCCTTTTAGGTGGTCCTTGGCGCGGCGCATTTCCTCCTCGTCCAGAGGCTCTTCTTTGATTCGGCGAAATTCCTCGAGCACTGACTCGACCACCTGCTTTGCCGTCTCAAGCGAAGTGCCCGCATACACCGACAGCGCGCCGGCGTCGCGATAGGAATTCAGCTCGCTGAAAATCGAATAAGCCAGACCTTGCCGCTCGCGGATGTTTTGGAACAGCCGGGAAGACATGCCGCCGCCCAAAATATTGTTCAGTATCGCCACGGCAAAACGGCGCTTATCCGGAAGCGGCAGCGCAGGCACGCCGACGCAGATGTGTACCTGCTCGAGTTCCTGCTTCGTCCGCTGCGTAATGTGCAGCGCCGGATGCGGCGCTGCGTCGGCATGCCCGTTTTCGGATGGTTGTAATTTCGCGAAGCGTTCGCTCACAAGCTCGACGAATTTCCCGTGATCTAGATGGCCAGCCGCCGTAATTACAACGTGATTCGGCGCGTACCACTGGCGAAACCATTTGAATAACTTCTCACGCGTAAAGCCCGAAACGGTTTCCGGTGTGCCCAGAATCGGCTTGCCCAACGGGTGCGGCGCCCAAAAATTCTGGGTGAAGAGCTCGTGGACCAGGTCTTCCGGATTGTCCTGGGTCATGCGAATTTCTTCGAGGATCACGGATTGCTCGCGCTCGATATCGTCCGGCGCGAATTTCGGCGAGAGAACCATGTCCGCGATCACATCGAAAGCTTTCGGCAGGTGTTCGTCGAGCACACGCGTGTTGAAACAGACGTTTTCTTTCGCCGTAAACGCGTCGAGCATCCCGCCAACGCGGTCGATTTCGCGCGCGATGTCTTCCGCGCTGCGTCGTTCGGTGCCCTTGAACACCATGTGCTCGATGAAATGCGAGATTCCATTGAGTTCTGCGGGCTCGCGGCGCGATCCAGAGCGCAGCCAGATTCCCACCGACACGGAATGCACGTGGTCCATCGGCTCGGTGATGATTACCAAGCCATTTGGCAGCGTTTCTTGGCGCACGCGGCTTTGTTCAGCCATAAAGTTGCATCCATTCTTGCATGCGGTTCCTGCAATGTCATTCGCCTTCGGCACGCGTGCTATGATCAACAAAAGGCGTCAGCGTCGATGAATTCTGTGCCAAATCTGGTGGGAAAATCCGCGGAAGAGCTCCGCGCGTTCGTTGAAGGCATGGGCGAGCCCGGCTATCGCGCAGCGCAGATTTATCATGCGATTTACGCCGAGCGCCGATTCGATTTCTCCGCGATGACGAGCCTGCCTGCCGCATTGCGTGAACGGCTCGCACGCGAAGCGACGATCGCACTGCCACGAATTCTGCGACGGCATCATTCATCGGACGGTACGGTGCGCTATGTGCTTGCGCTTGACGAAGGCAAACCGGCAAACCTCGAGACCGTGTTCATGCCGGAAGAAAATCGCCAGACAATTTGCATTTCCACGCAGGCGGGCTGCGCGGTGGATTGTCGGTTTTGCCTTACGGCCACGCTAGGACTGATTCGCAATCTTTCTGCAGCGGAAATCGTCGGCCAGGTGCTGGTGGCGCTCGAAAACAACCGCGAGGCGCTCAAGCCGCAGACGAACATCGTGCTGATGGGCCAGGGCGAGCCGTTGCTGAATTACGACGCCGTGATGGCAGCTCTACGAATTTTGCTCGACCAGAAGGCAGTGGGGATTGCACCACGCCATGCAGCGCTTTCGACCAGCGGCATTATTCCCGGGATCGAGCGGTTGGCGCACGAAAAAGTGCGCCCGAACCTGGCGATTTCACTGAACGCTTCGTCAAGCGAGCAGCGCGACCAGGTTATGCCCATCAACCGCAAGTATCCGCTTAAAAAGCTTCTGGAGGCATGCCGGAAATATCCGCTGAAGCCGCGCGAATGGCTTTTGTTTGAATACGTGTTGCTCGCTGGATTCAACGATTCAATCGACGACGCGCGGCGCGTGGTTCAGCTGCTTGCGAATTTGCGCGCGAAAGTGAATTTAATCCCGTGGAATCCGGGCGATCTGCCCCACAAGCGGCCGGATCGGAACCACGTGGAGGAATTTCAGCGCGTGCTGCTCGAAAAAGGCGTCCCTTGTTTTATTCGCGACTCGCGCGGGCAAGACGTAATGGCCGCCTGCGGCCAACTGGCGCTTTCCGAAGCTGCTGCGTCGAGCGCCGTCCACGCCTCATCGTAAGAAGATCGCTTCAGCGAACTCCGATGGCCGCCATCATGCGACCCGTCACGTGCTCGCGCCGATAGCTGAAGAATAAATCGGTGCGGCAGGCGGTGCACAGATCGGAAGGAAAAATCTGGGATAGCGGGACTCCTGCATCAGCCAGAATCGCGCGATTGGCGGCTGCGAGGTCGAGATTCACGCGGGGCGGCGGAGGCGCGTGTCCCGGCGGCTTCATCGTAAGCCATGGAAGCCAGTTGGAATCGTCGTCGCCGGACGCGACCGCGTCGTATGGGCCGTCAAACCATTCGCGTGCATTAGCAAATTGCGCATGGAACTCGCGCGCGACTTCGTGGCCCACTTCATAGTGGCACCTGCCGATACTCGGGCCCAGCGTGGCGATCACGTCTCCGGGATCGGTACCGAATTCCATGCGCATGTGGCCAAGCGTCTTCGCGGAAATGCGCTTTAACGTACCGCGCCAGCCCGAGTGAACAGCGGCGATGGCGCGTTTTTTCCTATCAGCCAATAAGATGGGGACGCAATCCGCCGTTTGGACTACCAGTAGCACACCGCGCTCGTTCGTGATCAGCGCGTCGCCTTGCGGCGTATCTTCTCCCTTGCCGGTTGTGCCAGTCGCGCGATGCGCCACATCCGAATGAATCTGTCGCAGCAATGCGACGCGCATTCCACTGGCGCCAATCGCCTGAAAAAATCGCGCGCGATTTTCTTTGACTGTTGGACGCGCATCCCAATCCGTAAATCCTAAATTCAGCACGCTCGCGCTGCTTGCAATTTTCCGTCCTCGCTGATTCGTGCTCGATTGCGCGCCCGCCGGCAAAGCGCTTTTGCCTCCCGGACGCGTGCTGAATCCGTGGACCAGCCAATCGAGCTTCGAAAGAGCCGGCGCCGTCAGGATTTGCACTTTGCCGGTTTTGCGTAGCGTCCATGGCGCAGGCCGATTCCGCGCGATCGCGGTGCGTGTCTTCAGTTTCTTTTGGGCAGCAGTTGCCATTGGAACTCTCGACGCGCAGTGTTGCGCAGCCCTTTCAATTATATAATCGCCCGGAATTTGCCTGTATCGCGTGTGCCGGAGGAGACTTGATCGTCGGACTTGGAATCGACATCGCCGAAATCGATCGCATCGAAGCAGCGATCTCGCGCCACGGTGCGCCGATCATCGAACGCCTGTTCACGCCGGCAGAGGCGGACTATTGCGAGCGTCACAAGAATCGATTCGAGCGATACGCTGGCCGATTCGCCGCAAAGGAAGCGGCGATGAAAGCGTTGGGCACCGGCTGGAGCCGCGGAGTGAGCTGGCGTGACATTGAAGTCAGCAGAGAGCCTGGCGGCAAGCCGACCCTAAAGCTTACCGGCGCCGCCCGCAAAATCGCCGACAGCTTAGGCGTGAAGAACATCAGCGTTTCGATCACTCACAGCGGTAATCTTGCGCTGGCTCAGGTCATTTTCGAAAGCTAGCGGCTCGGCCGTGTCGATATTCGCGCCGCCCAAGCGAGTTTCATGCCACTCGTTTGCAGGATGCCGGCCCAGAATTCGCACTTTCAGATAATTTCCCGTTAGTCCCTCCGTCCAATCGGCGCCGCCACGGTGCAGGCTGAGTAATTTCGCAACCGAGCCGCTTTGTGAGGCGCGAAACGCTTCAGCCTTTTTCTGCCCTATGGCGCGCAGGTGTCGCGCGCGCTCCCGAATGATTTCCGGTGCCAGGCGACCGCCAAGACTTACCGCCTCTGTTCCGGGCCGCTCGGAAAATGAAAAAACGTGCAGATACGTGAATGGCTGAGCCCCCGTGAACGCAACTGTGCTCTGGAAATCAGCCTCGCTTTCGCCGGGAAAGCCCGCAATCACGTCCGCGCCGATCCCTGCATCGGGCAGCGTCTTGCGGATCAGCGCGATCCGCTCCGCATAATGCTCGGTGCGATACCAGCGATGCATCGCGCGCAGGATCCGGTCGGATCCCGATTGCAGCGGGACGTGAAAGTGCCGGGCGATTCGCTCCGACGAAGCAACAAGCGACACGAATTCTTCGGTTATGTCCTGCGGCTCAATGGAACTGAATCGCAGCCGCTCGATGCTAGTTTCGTTGAGAATCCGCCGCGCGAGCTTATTCAATTCCACTCGCGGCTTGAGATCGCGTCCGTAGCTGCCAAGATTGATCCCGCTCAAGACGATTTCTTTTGCTCCCGCACGGACGAGCGCGTGAATTTCCGACACCACGTCATCCGGCGGCAGGCTCCGGCTGCGCCCGCGGACAAACGGAATCACGCAATAGGAGCAGCGATTGTTGCAGCCATCCTGAATTTTCAGGATTGGCCGCGTGCGATCGTCTGCGAGCGTTCCTAACGTACCCGCTTGCACCGTGGTCAGGTCGAAAATGTCGCCGGTCAGAATTTTTGGAGTTCTCTCGCTGTTGTTAGCTGCACGACCCGCGATCGCGTCAAGCGGGACAAAATCGCTCGCGCCCGCCCCGCTGCCGTTCTTGCCGGCTCCAGCGATCGCAGCAATCACCTCGCTGATCTGACTTTGGTGGCTGTTGCCAACGATGCAGGCGACGCCCGCGAGTTCGGCGAGTTCTTCGGGAGCGCGCTGCGCATAGCAGCCCGTTACCACGATTTGCGCCTGTGGATTCGCCCGGTGAATTTTGCGCACCGCCTCTCGCGCCTGCGAATCCGCAGCAGCCGTTACCGTGCAGGTATTCAGCACCACGATGTCCGCCGCGCTGTGCTTTGCGGTCAGAACGAATCCGCGCGCGCACAATTGGGCGCGCGTGGACGCGGCGTCCGCATCTGTTGCCCTGCAGCCGAAATTTTCGATCGAGAAAGTCGGCATGATCGCTAGTGGCTTTGACCCGGGAAGAAAGTATAGCAGGCAGGGTGAACCTGCGTGCGGACCCTGCGAGGCTCCAGAACGGGGGAAGAGAATGAGGAGGCTAGACCGCGACGTTGCGCCGCTGGTAGCACAACAGGATCAGATCGGCCCGGCGCCGCACGCCGAATTTTTGCAGCAAATTCGAAACGTGGAACTTTACGGTGCGCTCGGAAATATGCAGCCTGTCGGCGACTTCCTTGTTGGCCAGATTCTCGAGCAGGCCGCTCAACACTTCCTGCTCGCGCCGGCTGAGCTCGTTGGGGGACTCAACCCGCAGACGCCGACCCTGAGTGCTCCCCAGGATGGAATCCACGAACCGAGAAAGAACCGGCCTCGGAACCCAGATTCCGCCAGCCGCTACCTGCGCTAACGCGAGGGGAAGCTGTTCGCGCGCCTCGGCGTAGCTCAAAATCCCTTTCGCTCCTTGGCGCAGCAGCGAGTAGCTGTCGGTTTCCTTGAGTTTGTCGCCCACCACCAGCAAGCGGGCGCCTGCATAGCGCTCCAGAACATTACCCAGCAATGCGCCCGTAGCTTGCCGCGCCGCGTGCGCATCGACCACATAGACGGAAGCCTTGGGAACGTCCAAATTTCGGAGGTCCGGCGCCAGCATGGAATCAAGCTGTTTGGAGGTAATGTGGAACCCGGAATCCTCGAGAAGGCGGTGAAACTCGTGCAACACCATTGGATGGGGCGAAAGCAGGCATACCTTCAGCCCGCCCTTGCCGTTCAGGCTCGGTTTCCCGTTCGACTTGCTCATGGTTAATTCAGGCTAGCGGAACTGATAAACATGGGCAAGAACACAGCAAAGGGGTGATTTCATACCAGATACTGGTACTACCTCGGCGGTTTTCGATGGTACTAGACCCACGCCCGAAGCTTAAGGAGTGCAATCCGAATCCTTCGCCTCACCGGTTTTCGCTACGAAATCCGGCTGTCCGCCGAGCCGAAAGTTGAATTTTCCTGATCGGGGGCTTTCCTACGAGGGCGTTTGACGGGAAGGCCAGCTTGTCGCACCTTGTATAAAAGCGCGCGGTAGCTGATTTTCAAAACTTCAGCAGCTTTTCGCCGGTTCCATTGATTAGCTTGCAATACTCTGAGAATTACATCGCGTTCCATTTGACGCGTCGCCTGCTGGGCGATGCGCTTTAGTGGGATATTGCCTTCGCTGGCTTCGTAGTGAAATTGCGTTGTCGGCCGCTCGCTGCGCTCGGCGAAGAATGTGTCTTCCGACCCGAACACGACGTAACGCGCCATGGCATTTTCAAGTTCGCGGATGTTCCCGGGCCAGTCCCGGTCTTGGAGCAGGTGCAGCGTCTCTTTGCTCAAGGGCGGCGTATCGCGCTGGAATTTCCGGTTGAAATTCTGCCGCAAGTATTCCACCAGGTAAGGAATGTCATCTCGGCGGTCTCGCAGTGCGGGCAGCGTAATCGTGATCACATTAATGCGATAAAACAGATCGGAGCGGAAATGTCCGGCGTCAATTTCCTGCGCAAGCTGCCGATTGGTGGCGCAGATCACTCGCGCATCCATCCGCCTTTCTTCATGATCGCCGATGCGGGTGAAGTGGCCATCCTGTAGCACGTGAAGCAGCTTGGCTTGCAGCGCCGCGTCAAGTTCGGCAATCTCATCCAGAAAAAGCGTGCCGCCGTTGGCCATCTCGATGCGGCCAGGCTTCGCGGCATTGGCCCCAGTGAAGGATCCTTTTTGAAAGCCGAAGAGTTCGCTCTCGAGCAGGGTTCCCGGAATCGCCGGGCAGTTCACTTTGACAAATGGGCCCGCCGTCCACGGCGAACGGAAGTGAACGAATCGGGCCAGCAGCTCTTTGCCCGTGCCACTCTCGCCTAGAATAAGAATTGGAACATTCAAGCCGGCGGCGCGCTCGACTCGTTGCCGCACAGTCTGCATGGCCTTCGACGGGCCGAAATAAATATGCTCCGGCGGGAGTTCAGCTGTTGTCGAAGGCGTTGTAATCTTCGCGGTTGCGGGGGAGCTCATGAGAACGTGTTGTCGAAGTGCAGCATTCACTTCGCACACGTTTTGCCAAACGCCGCCAGGATTTGTTCCTCTCAGGCAAGTCTCAATTGGACGTTTGAAATCCCTAACATTCAGATTACAACCAACTTCGGTCCGGTGGTGTCGTCACGCACCTAGGGCGATGAGAATGGATGTCTGTCTTGGAGATCTTTGAGCGGTTGAAAAACGTTGCCAGTTAGCGGAAGGCAGGTTCCATGCTGTTAGTACTAAAACCTGAAACGGCATGCTTAATCCGATGATTGGGGGGAAGCCTACCTAAGCTCCGAATAGTCGAATCGCACCGAGATTAAACTGGAGAACCCTCGCCTCGAATGATGTCGTATCGTTCGATCACTGCTGCGACGCCCACGGACTCGTGATTATCATCCGAATGCTTGTCGATGCGAACGACCCGTCCATGCGCACGCACGAAAACAGCTGTGCCGCGGGTAATCTCCGCCGGCAGCGTCAGCGTAAAGTCGACCTCTGTGCCGGGTGCGAGTTCGTTCGTCATCGTGAAATAAACGCCGCGCGTCGAAATATCTCGAGTCTGGCCGCTGTGGGCGCGAATCTCTCTGCTGATTGGCATGCGGACGTTCACCGGTAGAGACAAGTCGTACCGGCGTGCCATGCGACGTTCCGTCATCCTGCTGCTCCCCCAGGGGCTAGATTGCGTGTGTTAAGGCGCAATAGAATCAGCAATCTCCATTCCAAAGGCCCGCCTGATGCACCTCTGCGGGTTTGTGCCAAATCGATAGTCCGCTGTTTTCGATCACGTGCTCGCTACAGAGAATCGAGGACACAAATCCTTTGGTTACAGCGACGCTAACGCCACACACCCCAGTCCCAAATCGTATTCGCATGCAAGTGCTTCACATGCGGCTCTGTTTCGGAGCGGAATACTAGTTCAACCCAATGTCAAATGGATAGTGCTATTTCGCTGAGTGTGCTCTAGATATGCAACACTTTGCACGGGCCTAGGACTACGGGTTCTGCCATCGATTGTATAGAACCTAGGAACAAACGCAGACTTACACCCGCGCGTTTTGAGCGATGCTTGTGGCGAAGGAAATCGCTTCTAGGATTCGCTGACGCTCGGCGCCGCGTGAATCTCTTCGTTCTCGGCGGATTTCGAAGCTTCCTTCGCCGCGGCTTCTTTGGCGGCTTTAGCTTCGCGTGCAGCCGCCGAACGCGAACTGCGGCCCGAGTCCAGATTGAACTGGCGCATTTTGTAGAGCAGCGCTTTATAGCTGATGCCCAGCATTCGCGCCGCGTCTTTCCGGCACCAATTCGTCTTCTCCAGCGCGTCCGCAATCGCTTCCATCTCCGCTTCGTCTTTCAACCCGCGAACGAGCGCCTTGAGACCCTGTTCCTTCGGCAAAGGCGTTTCCTCGTGAGGGCCGGTTCGCTGCTGCTGTCCGGTCATTTCCAGAAGTTCGCGGAAGCTTCCGGCATCATCTTCAAGAATCACGAACCTCTTGACGAAGTTCTCCAGTTCCCGCAGGTTTCCGGGCCACGAATAGCGCATCGCCGCGTCCAACAGGTTCTTGGACGGCTCGAGCGCTGGCTTTTGATACTTCTCGCTGTACTTTGCAAGGAAATGTTTGAAGAGAAGAGGAATCTCCGTTGTGCGTTCGCGCAATGGCGGAATGTGGAGCGAGAGCACATTTAGCCGGTAATACAGATCTTCCCGGAATCGGCCGCTCTTCATCGCTTCTTTCACGTCCATGTTGGTGGCAGCGAGAACTCGCACATCCACGTTTACCACGGATCGCGCCCCCAGCCTCGAATACTGCCCGTCTTGCAATACGTGCAACAGCTTGGCTTGAAGGTGCGGGCTCATTTCGGCGATTTCATCGAGGAAGATCGTTCCTTTGTTGGCCAATTCAAATTTCCCGGGCTTGGCTCGAACGGCTCCTGTAAATGCACCTTGCTCAAAACCAAACAGCTCCGATTCGAGCAATTCCCCCGGCAGCGCGGCGCAGTTGACCTTCACGAAGGGCTGATGCTGCCGCTTCGAGCGCAGATGAATCATGCGCGCAACCACTTCCTTGCCGACTCCGCTTTCGCCACTGATAAAAATCGGCACATCGACAGGGGCGATTTGCAGAATCTGCTGCCGGATTTTCAACATTTGCGGGCTCGCAGCGAGGAACGAAATATCCTCCGTCAGGGCCTCGCAATACTCCCTGAGCGCCTGATTTTCCGAGCGCAACTGCTGCTTCTGCGTGCACTTCAAAAAGGCTGCATCCAATTCCGGTTTTTCGAACGGCTTGGTCATGTAATCCATGGCGCCGAGCCGGATCGCTTCCACCACGGTCGTGACTTCGTTCGCACACGAGAGCATGATCACGTTGAGTCCGCGATCGATCTGCATCAATTGCTGGAGCGTTTCGAGTCCATCCATTTCGGGCATCAGCACGTCGAGGATGATGAAGTCGGGCCGGACGCCGGCGCCGATTTGCTTTAGCGCGTCCCTGCCGCTCGCCAGAGTTTCGACTTCGTATCCGTCGACTTCAAGCAGTGTCCGCAGATATTTCCGGATGCTTGGCTCGTCGTCCACGACCATGATCTTCTGCTTATTCGGTATCGTCATTTCCGTATGATCCTCGATCTCTGCCAGACCTACTCCACATAGGTCGGAAGGAGAAAAGAGAACGCACTGCCGCGTCCTAGCTCGCTATCGACCCACACTTTTCCACGGTGCGCCTGAATCAGTCGTTTCGTTATCGCAAGACCCAGACCCATTCCGGAGGACGACGGATCGACACGCACGAATTCTTCGAAAATTTCCTGGTGGAATTCCGCAGCAATGCCCGTCCCGGTGTCGCTCACGCAGACCAGCACGCTGTTCGCTCGTGGCGGTCCACCGCGTCGCCGGTCTTCCGGAGGCGCCGCTCCGGAGCAGCGGCGTTCCCAAAAGTGAGGTTGCGCGGCCAGCGTTACGCGCCCAGCCGCCGGCGTGTGCTTCAGCGCATTGTCGACAAGGTTCACCATGCATTGCTGCACTTTTTGATAATCGAACTTGAAGATCGGCAAATCCTCGGCAATTCGAATGTCCAGGTGTACTGCGGCCCGCTGAAACGGATCCTTCCACCGAGCCGCCAAATCGTTCACGCAATCGCGAAGATCATTGTCGTGGAGCTGCAAAACCAGTTTACCGCTCTCGAGCGCGGAATAATTCAGGAACATCGAAACCAAGCGCACCAACCGGTCGCAGCTCTCTTTCGATTCCTGCAGAATTTCCTTTTGCTTCTCGCTCACTTTGCCGAGTGAGCCCGAGAGCAGTAGTTCGTAATAGCCCTTCATCACCGCGAGTGGCGTTTTCAGTTCGTGCGCGGCGGATGCAAGAAAAACTGTCTTCTGTCGGTTTGCTTCCTGCAGGCGCAAGTAAGCCGCCAACAAATTGCGGTACGTAATTTCACGTTCTTGCATCAGCTCCTGGACGGTTTGGCGCATTTGCGCCTCTTCCGCCGGAGGCTCGGGTCGCGCGGGTTCCACGAAGACGGCCAGCCAGTCCGGTTCGGGCAGCCAGCGGATTCGTGCGCGAAATTTTCCGCCCACGAGATCAGGTTGAAGATCAACTTCGTGCTCCCCGGCCTGAAGCTGCGCAAGGATAGTCTTGCGATCTGCCCGCAGCAGGTCCTGAAAAAGATTCAGATCGGATTTTTGGCCGAAGCCGGCCGCAGCAAAGGCGTCATGCGCGTGGAGATTTGCGAAGAGAATTTGCCCGCTTCGATCGGAAACCACCAGCGGGCGGTCGAGCGCGTCCAGGAGACTCGTAACGAGCTGGAAATTCGCCGGCCCGCTCGCCTGTTTTTCGACCGCTAGGCCTTTCGACAACACGCCCCTCCGCAACCCGTGGAGCCAATAAGTCGTGTCCGCTTAGTAAGCAGGATTGAACGTTCTTGGCGAACCGCTGGGTATGCTCGCAAAGGGAAAGAAAAGCGTCAATGGTAAATGCGTCCTACATTTGCACAATCAGGGAAATGAATTATCCTCTGGAGAGGGTAAGATCGCAGTCTCAGGTAGTACATAGCGCCCTTCTTCCTTCAGTAAGTCACTTACAATAAATAACTTACAAATTCCCGATCACCTCGGCGCATAAGTTGCAATTAGTCCCGCCGGTGAGGGAGTACTAATACTCGGGTACCGAATGAGCGTCCGCGAAGACATTGTTTTCCGACAGGCTGAGGTAGCTCCGCTTTCCAGTGAAAGGCGCCGATTCCAGCGTATCCGACTTCAGGTTCCTCTGTTTATTCGGGGGCGAGATCCTCATGACGAGCCTTTCATAGAGCTCGCTAAGACTCTGGATATCAGCGGTTTAGGGGCTCTTGTCACTAGTCCCCGGGCCCTGCCTATCAACGCGGTGGTGACGCTAACAATCCCGGCACCCTCAATCACTTCCTCGGGTTTGGTTCCCGCGGGCATGCCTCCGATTCAAGCCCGCGTGAAAAGGCAACACGAGGCTGGCGACGTTTATTTGGTAGGCCTCGAATTCCTAAAGCCCATCGGATAACCATTTGGGTCCCTGACCATGCCCACCAAAGTCTGACACGCACGAATGCTTCAGAAGTGGAACGTTTTTTCCTTTTTATCCGCCGGGGAAGGATCGAAATTCTGGCCTGCCGCGTCCAGAATATAAGTCCAACCGCCTTAGCAGGTTGCCGGATGATCTGCGCCGCATAGTTCTGCCTGTTTTGGACTGCACCGTGCTATAACAGCAGTGTCCTCGCAAGGTTTGTCCCTAATTAAAAAGTAGGCTAGGCTGGCTGAGATCATTGATGCCACAGGCAGGCGAAGTTTTGCAGCCGTCAGGCGAGGACTCTTTCCTGGATTTGCTGGTCGAGACTCTTGAAGGTCTCGACGAGCCTTTACGTGGGCAATTCCTCCGTCAGTTTTTTCGCAACGTCGCGCAGATCGACGTTTCCGAGTCCCAAAGCACCCAATATTGGTCTCAGATTCTTCAGCGCCGGCGCGAACTTGCGGAAGCCGGCAAGAAGATTTCGCTCAAAACTGCGATCGTCGACGTTCTTTCCTCCAGCAGTTTCCTGCGCGTTCCGATTTTGGTCGAATACGACGAGTTCAAAAAGCTTCAGGTCAACGCGGCCACGGACGCCCTCACCGGTCTCTACAATCGCCGGCTGTTCGACGAATATTTCGAAAAAGAATTAAATCGCGCAAAACGCTACGGCCAGCAACTCGCCGTCGTCATTCTGGATCTCCACAAACTCAAGGAAGTAAATGACCGCCACGGACACCTTCAGGGCGATCACGCGCTTCAGATCGCGGCCACCACTTTGCGCACCACTCTTCGTGCGTCGGATTTCGCGTTTCGGATCGGCGGCGACGAATTTGCTTTGCTGTTGCCGCAAGCGGATCCGGAGCAGGCTGTGACGCTTTGCCGCCGCGTTCGCGTGCAATATGAAAGCGAGATCAGTCCGCTGAAGCTAGATGTCGGCGTAACGCTTGACTTTGGCGTTGCAGTTAGTCCGCAGGATGGCGATCAGAAAAGCGAGCTCCTCAGCATCGCGGATCAGCGGCTTTACGAACTGAAACATTCCGGCCGTGCGGGCTCGCGCGTGATTCCGATGGAAGCGCCCAAGGAAGCACCGAAGGAAGCGACGCCGGAAGCCAAGCCTTCTTCGGTGACGCCTCCCACTCCGATCGGGAGTTTCACGCCTGAGCCCAAATCCGAGCCGAAAGTCGAGCGCCGAAAATGGGAACGCGTATCGCTGGCGGGCACCAAGGCTCATGCCGTTTTCAGCGATGCGGCTCAGAAGACCTCCCGAGTGATTGACCTAAGCTACGGTGGAGTCGCCTTGCTGCTCGATAAGGCTGACGATTTGCCGGAACAATTCAGCGCCGTACTGCACGTTCCGATCTTGCCGCCCGTACGCGTGGTTCTGAAGAAAGTCTACGTGCAGCGCGTGGACGGAGATCGGGTCCGGATCGGATGTTCTTTCGTTTCTTAACGCTGCACTCGTGCTCGACCTCCCAGTCAGATACTGCCGGTTTTCCACAAAATTGGGGCGTACTGCCGATTCTGTCGCTTGGCAAACCCTCTGCCTCGGCGTTAGCATCACCTCTACATCGGCCTCTATAAGTCGTAGTCTTGGGCGACAGCATGGCTTCGGTATCCCAAAAGCTATCCTCGCGAAATGCAGGTTTTGCAGTTTGGATGGAGCGCGTTCGCGAAAGAATCGACCGCGTCCAGCCGGAGTGGAATTCCGGGGACGTGCACGATTTGCGCGTGGCTCTGCGGCGTTGCCGGACGATGGCGGACGCACTGAGCGAAGTCAATCCCAATCCTGCGTGGCACAAAGTAAAGCGAGCCAGCCGCGATCTGTTCCGCGCGCTCGGGGCCCTGCGCGACACTCAGATGAAACGCTTTCATGCCAAGAAACTCACCGCAGCAGGTGATCCATCCCGAAGGAAATTGTTGCGGATTCTCACGCTGGAAGAGCGCAAACGGCGTAGTCGTGCCATCCGGTCGTTGGACCATTTTGATCGCAAATCCTGGAAAACACTGGCGCGCAAATTGGATCCGGATGCCGCTTTTTTTCCTATGGGCAGCGTTGTCTTTCAGCGGCTAGCTGTGGCGAGATTGAGCGAAGCCATGGAGCTTTATCGCAAAGCGCGACATAGCCGAGGCAGCGTTTCCTGGCACCGCCTGCGCATCGCCCTGAAGAATTTCCGGTATCTCGTCGAGAACTTCTTGCCGCAGCGCTATGAAGCATGGGCGGCCGATTTGAAACGAATGCAGGATTCGCTCGGGGAGCTGCACGATCTGGATGTTCTGCGCCAGGAGGTTCGAAAACGATCCGCACAACTGTCTTCGGCAACGGTCGCTCGCTGGCTGGAAAAAATTGAGGGCGACCGCAAGAATCTGATCCAGCAGTTCGTTCAAAGAAGCACAGGCCACGATTCCCCGTGGCTAACGTGGCGAGCTACCTTTCAATTGGGATATCCAATCGCAGCGGCGCCCCTGCCAGCCCGACGTACCGCTTGAGGCCGGCTAGTCGCCCAGTTTGCGAAGGATTTTCGGCGTCAGAATCCATTGCATTTCCCATCGCGCGTGAGGAGAAGTTTGCTCAAAACACGCCACGCCCGCCTTTTTCAGCTCCGAGAATGCCGAGCGCGCGCCTGCCAGTTGCGCGATCATCGAATCGATGTGAGGCGCGTGCCCAAAGCACGCCACTTCTTTTGCCTTCAATTTCCCAAGTTCCTTCAGTAATTCCGCGGGATTTTCATTGGGTTTAAGAGCGTCACTGACTCGAATCTTTTCCACGGAAAATCCAAGAGCCTCCGCAAAAATTTCCGCCGTTTGCGCGGCGCGGACGTAGGGACTCGTGATGATCACATCCGGCTCCGCGCCCAATTTGCGCAAACCGAGAGCCGCCGCCCGCGTCTTTTGAATACCCTCCGCCGTCAGAGGACGTTCCGCTTCCGCGGGCGCCTTCGGATCGGCGCGGTCGACCGCAATTCCGTGCCGGACCAAATAGAGAATCATTGTTAAGCCACCTGATCTCGCCGCTGCGCTCGCCTGAATTCAGCCTTGAGATGAAATTCCCTTTCGAATAGGTCAGCTTTGCGTTCCAGGCCCGCTAAATCGAGCCGCACGCCGTCAGCCGCTCGAATCTGGAATATCGCGCGCCGTCCGTGAATCTCGATCTCCACTCCTGAAACTTGCTGCGAATGCTCTGACTCGAGTTTTTCGGCGATGCGCAGAAACGAAGTCAGCATACGCAGCTCGCGCCGTTGCTGACCATCGAGAGCCGCATAGGACGCATGCTCGACCTGAGGCTCGGACTTGCAATTATGATATCGGACGAGCGCCGCGACCATGTCCCGCCGCCATCCGCGCAGTCCAGGCACTTCGCCGTTTAGCACCAGATACTCGCCGTGGCGATGATGCGCCTTCTTATTTACGAAATGTCCCACGTCGTGCAACAACGCACCCATTTCCAGCACGACGCGCAAATCGGCGCCCATTTCATGAATAGGCCGAAGCTGGTCGAAGAGTGAAAGAGCCAGCTGCGCCACTTTGTCGGCGTGCTCGGCGCTGTAGTTCATCCTTCGCGCGAACCATCGCACGCCGGTCAGCAGCTCCGCCGCGCGGCCTCTTTCCTCTTCGGATGTTCGTCCACCGGAATATTGCTCTGCCACTAATTCCAGCAGCAGGCCTTCGCGCACGCCTACGCCCGGCACCAGCATCGACCGCAGGTCGAGCCATTTCGCAACGGTACCGATAATGATCGCGGCGATTCCGATAACTTCCGCGCGGTCCTGTCGAATCCTGAATGTCCGCATCCTTGCTGCCACATCCAGCCGCTGGATTCGCCATGTTTGATCCTGGAGCAGCCGTACGTTGATCGTAGGGATTCGTCCAACAAACGGACCCGAGGCCAGGCGCACCAGCGCCTCTGCATTTCCGCCGCAAGCCACCGCGATCGCGCGCGAAAGTTTCGGAGGCGAGGGCATCGCGCTGCGCAACAGCGAAAGTACGTGATGCCGCAGGCGCCTCGCCCGCTCTTCATCGATCGCGCCTTCGATCGAAAACGTTTCCATCACGCGAATTGTGCCGAGCGGCAGAGCGATTCGATGGCTTAAAACTCCGCGTTCGAAAAAATTAATTTCCAGGCTCCCGCCGCCCAAGTCAAAAATCAGCCGCGGCTGCATCTTCTCGCCGAGCGCCCAGCGGACCGCGGAGACCACCAGCTGAGCTTCTTCCTCGCTGCTGATCACCTCCAGCTCGATGCCCGTCTTGCGCTGAATCCGCTCCATCAGCTTGCGGTAGTTTCGGGCCTCGCGCGCTGCTGAGGTGGCCACCGCGCGGTACGTTGCCGCGCCGTAATGGTCCATTCGCTCGCGAAAATGGCGAAACGCGCGTGTGGCGCGATCGATTGTTTCGTCGTTTAGCAGCCGGCGCGTGAATGCGTTGTGTCCCAGGCGGACGGAAGCGCGCTCCGTTTCAAGAATTTCGATGTGGCTGGCGGAAGTGGCTCGCGCGATCGCCAGTCGGATGGCGTTCGAGCCCGCGTCGATTGCGGCTAGTTGGACAGGTGCGGCCACTCTTTAGCGCCAAAGATGCGAAAGGGCGTGCGACGGCTTGTAATGCGTGCTGCGTATACCCAGGTGCGATGCGATTTTCTGTCGCAACTGCTGATTCACCTGCGAAACACTCTTTTCACCGTCCAATTCGATAAAACCGTGCCGCTTCGAAAGGTATTCGAATTCCCGTTTGATCATGGATTGGTATCGAATAAACGATTGGAAAAGGTCGTTGGATAAGGACATATCTCGGCCCGATTCCCAGTAGCTGATCGTCTGCGACTTTTTGAATTCGCGGTCAAAAGCTACCTCGGGCCTCACGTTCAGCCAAAATGTCAGGTTCGGCCGCAGCGCAATTTCATAAATGCCGTGAAGATAATCGCGCCCGATTCCCCGCACAGCGGCGCGCGCGATCAGCGTGAAGATATAGCGGTCCGCCAGAACAATCAATCCCGAACGCAGCGCCGGCAAAATTCTTCGCTCGAGCTGATCGAAGAAGTCCGTGCCGTACATCAAGGCGACGGTCATCCGCGTCACGGCGTTTTCCGCGAGCAACGCGTCGATATCCTCGCCAACTAGAAACGACCGCCGCAAACCCATCGTTTCGACGGCAAATCCTTCCGATTCCAGCCATTCGGTGAGCAGCGAAATTTGCGTCGAGCGACCGGAGCCGTCGGTGCCCTCAACCACGATCAAGCTGCCGCCCAGTTCCTCTGGACGCACGCCCGGCAGCCCGACTCCGTAAAAGCGCGGGACGCCTTCGCCGCGGCCATTGCCGTTTTTTCGGCCGTTCTTCGTGGGCCGGCCGTTCGAGGACGCCGATGGAGCTTTCGTTTGTTGTGCTCGATTCATTTCTTTTTGGGAGCGAAGCGTCCCAGGTCGATCCGTTGCCCCACGATTTCGCGCATCAGCCTTTGCAGTTTGTTTACGCGAACCGTGCCGTCCATCAAGACGAAGTGGTCCGTCTCGACCATCTGATCGTAGTGGTTCAGGATTCGTTCCTGAAAAATCCGGAAACTCTCCGCGCGATCGAGCGAGATTCCCAGGTCCATTCCGGCCTCGTAGTATTTCAGCTTGGGACGGCCTGCGACGATGCGATTGACCGCCACGTCCAGAGGTGCGCGAAAATAAAAAGTGATGTCAGGAACCGGCGCAAAGCTGTAAAGATTTCGCAGCCAGTGCGGAGAGCAGCCCCGAGCTGCGTCGCGCGCAAACGCGGTGTAGACGTAACGATCCGCGAGAACCAGATAGCCGCCGTGCAAGAGTGGCAGAATCTGCCGTTCGCACCTATCCGCGAAATCCGCGGCGTGCAGCATCGAGAATGTCGTAGGGGTCAGTAGCCGCCGCTGCTTTCCGCGCCGCGTGGCCGATTTGACGAGCGGCGATGAATTCCATTCTGTGAAGTGAATCCGATACCCTCCGATTTCGAGCCAGCGCTTCAATAGGTAGAGCTGGGTGCTTTTTCCGGAGCCGTCGATTCCCTCGACCACCACCAGAGCGCCAGGATAGGATCTCTTCGGGGCAGTGGGCTTTTCCGGTTTCGGCTGGGAAACCGCCTCTATGTCTGGAGTGGTTGTAGCCATGCGGAACTAACTCGCGCTAAAGAAACATGATACGCCGGGTCAGTGAATCTTCTATGAAAAAAGCGTTACAGGGCGGTGACTCGCGTGATTGGGTTGCATCGCGTATGATTCGTGTTGTGACGCCGCTCATTTTCTCCAGTCAAGCGCCCACCTCCCGATGACGACGCCCGCTCGGCTCCGATTTTGGCTTGTGATGCTCGTTCTATGCACGGTGATCGTGCTCCTGTGCATGGCCTACGTCGATGGGCCAACCGCCAATTACATGTACGCCCATGTGCCGCGAGGCCGGCTGTCTTTTGTGGTCAGCCACGACCTTGGAAGGCTTGTAATCTTTGTCGCGTTGGGCTTTCTGTTTCTCCTCGCCTGCGGCCTTTGGGAACTTTCCGGCAGGCGGCTCGCCCGTTGGACCGAGATTCCTGCGCTTTGTGCCTGGAGTTTGGCGTGGGCTACTGCAGCTACCGTGAGCCTGAAACGCCTCTTCGGCCGCTCTGACGTCGACATATGGGCGGGACGCAACATCGCGGAAGGCCGCGCAGGCATCATCAATCACTTTCACTGGTTGCACGGCGCGGGCGAATATGAGGCTTTCCCTTCGGGGACTACCACAGTCGCGTCCGCGATCATTCT
>JASHRM010000171.1 GCA_030037315.1 Candidatus Acidiferrales bacterium | reverse complement strand
GATGACTATGGTATAATGACCATAGTTCTATGGGAGATTCGGTATGAAGAAAATGGCAGCAGGATCCTTCAAGACAAATTGTCTCGCGGTCATGGACGAGGTTCAGGCTAAGCACGAGACTGTCGTAATCACGAAGCGCGGCAAGCCGGTGGCGAAGCTCGTCCCAGTGAACGCCGAGACGGATGAGATCTACAATTTCCTCGCAGGCAAGGGCACCGTCGAGGGAGACGTTGTTTCCCCCGCAGTTTCGCCTGAAGAGTGGGGCGAACTCAAGTGATTCTCGTCGATACACATGTCGTTGTCTGGCTGGCGTTTGACCAAGATCAGATCTCGAGGAAAGCGAAGATCGCAATCGACGTCGCGCGCAAGAACGCGGACGGGCTGGCAATTTCCGATATCACGCTGTTGGAGTTGGCCACACTTGCGAGTAAGGGCCGAATCCGCCTCGACATCAGCCTCGAATCCTTCTTGCGGGAAGTCGAGTCTCGGTTCGTTGTTCTTCCAATCAGTGGTCGGGCATGTGCCCGCG
Source organism: Candidatus Acidiferrales bacterium (assembly GCA_030037315.1). Classification (GTDB taxonomy): domain Bacteria; phylum Acidobacteriota; class Terriglobia; order Acidiferrales; family UBA7541; genus Palsa-295. The sequence continues at coordinate 4,122 of JASHRM010000171.1, read as the reverse complement.
CTATGGGATTACCAGCGAGTTATCCCAAAGATCCAGCAGATCGCATTATCGGGGCTACTGCGTTGGTCGAGGGACTATCCTTGCTTACCGCCGACCGTGAGATCCTTAGGTCGAGAACGGTTCAGACGATTTGGTGAGAACAATAACGCTGGCCAAATTTCCAGGACTTCCATGATCTAGAGATTTCCAGGGCTCAGACAACGTCTCGGAGATAGAGCGCCACGTGCATCCGGCACTAGCGCAGGCTTCCTGACTGCCACCTGAGCAAGACCGCAGCCACGCGAGTCGGTGGCGCGCCCGGAGAGATTTGAACTCCCGACCTTGTGCTTCGGAGGCACACGCTCTATCCAACTGAGCTACGGGCGCATGTCAGAGTGGCTTCCTGATCTTACCTTGCCCTGCGCACCCTAGCAAAGGCGCTGGCCGCGCGAGCCGGTTGCAGGGCGCGGAAAAAGGACTTACCGACCACGAGTGATATAATCTGCGCCCCTGATCCTGCCCTATGCCCGATTACGTGCACATACCAGACTCGGCGCGGCACTGGCTTGAAACCGCGAGCACGCGCGGGATTCGCGTGCTCGTGATCCTGCTGATTGCGCTGATTCTCACGCGGATACTCAAGGCATTCACCTCACGTCTCGTTCAAATTGCGAAAGCGCATACGCGCGGCGCTCAAATGCGCGAGCAACAAACGCGCACGCTCGCCGGGGTGCTTTACAGCGTGGGGGCGGTAATCATCGTCGCCGCCGCTATTTTGATGGCGCTTCCGGAATTTGGATTTGACGTAACGCCATTCGAGGCCGCCGCGGCGGTGGGCAGCCTGGCATTCGGCTTCGGCGCGCAAAGCCTGGTTAAGGATTTCATCAACGGATTCTTCATCGTCTTCGAGGATCAGTTCGTGGTGGGCGACCTGATTCAGGTGAACGGCGAGACGGGCCGGATCGAGTACGTCACGCTGCGCCGGACGGTTTTGCGCAATGTAGCGGGCGCGATTGTGACGATTCCGAATTCGCTGATCGGCCAGGTGGCGAACCTGAGCCGCGATTGGTCGCAAGTTTTTATCGACGTAACGGTGCCGTCGGATGAATTGATCGGCCGGGCGCTCGCGACGCTCGAAAAAATCTGCGGTGATTTTCGTGACGATGCGGATTGGTCGCCCGGGCTGCTGGACGGCCCTCGCGTGCTCGGCGTAGAATCGCTTTCACTCGATGGCAACGTGCTCCGCGTGCAGGTGCGCACCGCGTTGAACCGCAAAGACGATGTCGCACGCGAGCTCCGCCGCCGAATCAAGCTGGGTTTCGAGGAATCGCGCATACCATTGCGCCAGGCACACCAGGTGCAATTGAATGCGGTCGTTCCACCGGCTCAATCATTGTGATGCAGTAAATTCAGTATCAATTTCAGTTCAAACGGGGGAAAAGAATGGGAGTGGTGACCTACGATCAGGCGAATTTGCTGCTAAAGCTATACGACATTCGACGTGAAGGGAAATTGCGCGAAGCTCGCGACTGGTACGTGAGAAATTTTCGTCCCGCGAGCGTGGACGACGTCTACAAGACCATGGGCGGCCCGGAGAGCGGTTCGCTTCGCATGGTCATCAGCTATTGGGACATGTGCGCCAACATGGTGAACCGCGGCTTAATCGACGAGGAATTCTTCTTCGAAAATACGGGCGAGCAATGGGTCATTTGGGAGCGCCTGAAGGCGTTCGTGCCCACGATGCGTGAGCGCAGCAAGAATCCGCATCAGTTTGAGAATCTTGAAAAGCACGTCGCCCACATGGAAGCGTGGCGCGAAAAGCGTTCACCCGGATCAGCGGAAGCGCAGCGCAAAATGATGGCGGAGATGATGGCGCGAACGCGCAACGCCGGGGAGTAACGCGTTGGCAGCTCGCTCGAGGTGAAAAGAGACAGCGGGCCTCTGGGTCATTCCTCGGAGTGCAGTGCGAGTCCATTTCTTTCCAGCATGATTCGCACGCCGAGGTAGGCCAGAAATTCCGGCTGCCCGCTGGCATTGCCGTTGAAGCTGCGTCCTGCCATAAAGAGAAGCTGCAGGCCCTTGTGAAACACATAGGTGCCTCCTGCGTCGAACGTAGTGCTGTGCAGGGGCGCAGCCATCACTTTGTCGTCGTAGATTTCACCCACGGCTTGGAATTTCGGGGTGAAAAAATGCCCGAAGGCGAATCCCAAAATCCGCTCTTCGCGCGCATCCGCGCTCAAGGGAAAATAGTAGCCACCCTCCACATCCACACCGATCGGGCCGAGCGCGTGTTCGACTTCGACAGGCATTAACAGCCGCGTTCCAGGGATTGCTATTCCCGTTCTTACGGCCGCTGGCGTGCCCCCAAACTCGAATTGCGGGAAAGTTGAGACATTCCACCCTTTGTCACCGTGGTCGAGAAATCGCCATTTCAACCCCGCATAAATGTTGCTCCATCCTGTCGCGTTCGGCTGCGCGGCTGCGCTTTGCCAGACAACCGGCACTTCAAACGTCAGCTGGATTTTTTCTCCGACGCCGTAGTTGATGTCGAATTGAGGAACCTGCACCTGGGTCGTGGCGTCAGTGATAACGGGCATCGTGCCGAGATTGATTTCCCAATTCTCGGCGCCCGGCGTGCCGGGATCGTTGGTGAGAAGCGGCGGAGCGCCCTGTGCCAGCGCAATGCGTGCGTTGGCTGCCAGCAAAATAACTCCGATAAATCCAAGAGCGGCGCGCACAAGGCGCCAATTCAGTCCGAGTGACGAAAACATCGGGGAGCACAGGGTACACGAGAATTTCAATCGATTGGATACGGAAAAACAGCAATACATTCCGTACCATAGTCGTTCACAACAACCGCTAAGAGGGCTTTGAAATGCGGTGGATGTGCGTTCGAATCATGGATTCCCGACAATGAAACCGTACTTCTTAAAAACGGCGTCCGCTTGCGGACCGGAAAGAAAGTTCGTGAATTCGCGCGCCGCGGCGGGGTTTTTGGAGCTCTTGATCGCGGCGACCGGGTAGATAACCGGGGAATGCGATTTTTCGGGCGCTCGGGCGACAACTTTGACTTTCGAAGACGTGAGCGCATCGGTTATATAGACGATGCCGGCGTCCGCGTTTCCGGTTTCCACGTACGTCAATACTTCCCGCACATCCTTGGCGAGAACGGCCTTCGAATTTACCGCGTCGTAGATTCCCAGGTTCGTTAGCACTTCTTTCGCGTACTGTCCTGCTGGAACAACTGTTGGTTCGCCCAGTGCCACGTGCTTGACGTCCGCATGGGTGAGGTCCTGAAAGGAAGCTATCTTTAGCGAAGAATCAGCCGGCACGATGAGGACGATTTCGTTTCGCAGCAGGTCTTTCCGCGTGCCTTCGAGCAACAATCCCTTGGCGTCCAGCGCGTCCATTTGTTTGGGTGCGGCAGAAAGGAAGACATCGACGGGCGCTCCCTGCTCGATCTGTATCTCGAGGGTACCCGACGCGCCGTAGTTGGTCTTGATCGAGACATTCGGATTCGCTGCCTGGTAAAGGTGGCTGACTTCATCGAGCGAATCTTTCATGCTAATCGCCGCCGAGACTATGAGCTCGGTTCTGCCTTGGGGTGCCGGGGCCGCAAAGCCCATACCCAATAGCAATACGAGTGCGAGAGACAGAACGAACGCGAATCGCGAAGGGCGCCGAATCATAGGATCCTCCCAAATCTTGTGGCTAGACACGGCCCGGCGTGCTGTGGTCAACAGTTCACAGCGCGGAAAGGGCAGCACAACGCCGATCTACACGTCAGACATTCACGTCCACTTGGCTTTTGGCTTGAGCCTGTTCGCCGCAAAACAATCAGAATGCGAAACGAGCACCGATTGTCGGAGCAACATTGGTCGAGTGCAAATAAGGGACGCCGGGGCCGTGAGGAAGGGCAATGTCCAGACCGCCAGTCACGTAGGAGTATGCAATTCCGGCGAAACCGTCCAAACGCGGCGTGAAATGATGATCCACGTAGAGCGACGTTTCGTCGAGTGTTCCCGCGCAGGAACTGCGCATATTTCCGGGCCCGCAAACCGGCGGACTGCGGAAGGTGTTCTGCCTCTGTTGATACCAGGAATAAGTGATGTCGGTTTTCTTGTCATAAGCGTATTTCACGCC
>JASHRM010000170.1 GCA_030037315.1 Candidatus Acidiferrales bacterium | reverse complement strand
CACTTGAGATTATGAACGGCATCCCCAATGAAAAGGGAGAGTTCGTCGAAAGTCTCTCTATCCGCAACGGTTGCAAAATCGCACTTGATGTATTCGTTTCCACGGTCAGCATCTACATGGGCCGCAACCACCAGTCTTTCTTTCAGAGAGTTGATGCTAACTTCCAAATCCGTGATGTGCTTGTTGGCCCGTTTGATCTTCAGTCGGGCACCTTTGAACAGCGGCATGCCGAAAGCCTAACACAAATTGGTTAGTGAAGTATATTATTGCCTAAATTTCCACTTAGGAGGCGATATTTTTTAGGGAATTGCGTGCCGGGAACGCCCTTTAGTCGAAGACTGACTGAGGGCTCAGCCCAAATCGACAAGAATGTCGTCGCCGCGAACCTCGACCGGGTAGGTATCGACCCCCATGGCCTGGTTTGGGACCACTTTTCCAGTCGTTACGTCGAATTGCCACCCATGCCAGGGGCAGGTCACCACCTGTCCTTCCAGCAGGCCTTCGCCGAGCGGTCCGCCCTGATGGAGGCAGACGCTGCTCAAGGCGCAAATCTTGCCGTCGACGTTGGCGATCGCCACAGCCGTGCCGTCAACCTGCACCTCGCAGATCCTGCCGGGAGGTAGGTCGTTCCTATTTGCCGCTCGGACAAATGCCATGAAGGCTCCTTCTTATAGGTGCTTTGGATGTTTTGAACCGCTCAGTCGGCCCCGGCTCCGGCGGCAGAGGACGCACTGGCTGGCGTCTCTTCCACTTTCGCAAGTAGCTCAGCGAATTTCGCCTCGCGGTCTTTCTGGTCGAGCCCTTGATACGCCTCCGCAATCTGAGTCGTATTCATCGAGCAGAACTTCGGTCCGCACATGGAGCAGAATTTCGCATCTTTATAAAAGTCGTCGGGCAGAGTTTCGTCGTGCATCTTGCGAGCGGTTTCCGGGTCGAGCGAAAGCTCAAACTGCTTGTTCCAGTCGAAAAGGAAGCGAGCATAACTCAGTGCATCGTCGCGGTCTCGCGCGCCCGGGCGGTGCCGCGCCACATCTGCCGCATGTGCGGCGATTTTATAGGCAATGACGCCCTGGCGGACATCGTCCGCGTTGGGTAGGCCCAAATGCTCCTTTGGAGTGACGTAGCAGAGCATCGACGCGCCGTGCCAGCCGATCATCGCCGCGCCAATCGCGCTGGTGATGTGGTCGTAACCGGGAGCGATATCTGTAACCAGCGGTCCCAGCGTGTAGAACGGCGCCTCATAGCACAGCTCGTTCTCTTTTTTGACCTGCAACTCGATCTGGTCCATCGGGATGTGACCCGGACCTTCGATCATCACCTGAACATCGTATTCCCAGGCTTTTTTCGTGAGTTCACCCAGCACCTTCAATTCCGCGAACTGCGCTTCGTCGCTCGCGTCGGCCAGGCAGCCGGGACGCAGCCCGTCGCCGAGCGAAAAGCTCACATCGTGTTTCTGGAAAATTTTGCAGATCGCATCGAAATTCTCGTAAAGGAAATTTTGCGCCTTGTGAAAACTCATCCATTGCGCCAGCAGCGCGCCGCCGCGGCTCACGATTCCTGTGATACGGTTCCGCACCAGCGGCAGAAATTCGCGCAGCACGCCGGCATGGATCGTCATGTAATCGACGCCCTGCTCGGCCTGCTCTTCGATTACTTCAAGCATCAAGCCAATCGTCAAATCTTCCGCGCGGCGGACGCGCGAAAGCGCCTCGTAAATCGGCACGGTGCCGATCGGCACAGGCGAGGCGTTGATGATCGCCTTGCGAATCATCGGAATATCGCCGCCCGTGGAAAGATCCATCACCGTGTCTGAGCCGTAGTGAACGGAGCGATGCAGCTTTTCGAGTTCTTCGTCCACATTCGAAGTGGTCGCCGAATTTCCGATGTTCGCGTTGATTTTGCAGTAGAAGGCAACGCCGATGCCCATCGGTTCGAGATTGCGGTGATGAATGTTGGCAGGAATGATCGCGCGCCCGCGCGCCACCTCGTCGCGCACCACTTCAGGTGAGATTTTTTCGCGCAGCGCCACATACTGCATTTCTTCAGTGATCACGCCCTTACGGGCGTAGTGCATTTGCGAAAAATTTCGCGCGCCGCCGTTTATGGCCGCGCTTCGCTTTTCAATCCACGCATCCCTCAGTGCCATATTTCCCTCGCGGGCCCGCGCCAGTTTTGCGCGCCCCTAAACGCGTCATTATCGCACCGCGACTTGCATGCGGCAACACACGCGGCGTCCGCTGCGTCCGCTGGCGACGCTGAGCCGGCGTCGAAAACCCCCTTTTAAGCAAATTCTCCGGAGCGGTTTGGTCCGAAAGAGTGTCGATTAGAATGTGCACCCTCTGTTTATTTTCATAAGCTTGCGGCCATTTCTAATTGCAAGAGTGTCGATTAGATTTTCTCGCTTCTGGGGATGGCGCGAGATCGAGAGATATCGCCATGGTGGCGCGAATCGACACGACGCTGCGAAATTGCGAGCGCCGGGGACCGCAATACATTCGACACTCAACAGAACGCTCCTTCGGGCGCTGAGAACAAAGCGCCGAGGTTAGCGTGGCACCATGCCGAGCTTAATGGAAGATCGCAACAATACGGAGATAGAACGGCCAGAACGCACAGGAC
>JASHRM010000169.1 GCA_030037315.1 Candidatus Acidiferrales bacterium | reverse complement strand
ACGAATTGGGAAGTCGTGCTGGACAACGTCGGCATTCTGGGCGGCGCGAGCGACAAAACGTTCCATCCGGAAAACCATGCCCAGAATCCCGCCACGGCTCCAGCGGTGCCTGTACGGCGTTTGATTATTAAAGGTGTCTCCATTTTCGGAGGCCTGAACATCAAGAATTAGTCTCTCCGATGCATCCGATCCTCACTCAATTACGCCGCCTGCTTTTTTATCTGCTTGGCTGGGCTCCGCTCGCCGGAATGTTGACGTATCTTCTTGCCGTTCCGGGAGGGCTGACCTGGCTGCAGGCTACGACGGTATCGATCATCCTGTGTCTGCTTTATGCCTTCGTCTGTCTGGCAGCATGGTATCCGTGCCTGGCGACACCACTTGAAAAAGCAAGCCTCCCGCGTTTTTTCTCCACTCATATTATTGGAGCGATTCTGGCGAGCGGCTTATGGGTGCTTGTTGCCAGGATTTTGGGCCGCATGCTGGCCAACGTGGAGGGCTTTTACGGCCTCAGCTATCGGCTTTCTCAAGATTTCCCGCTTTTGTTTGGCACAGGAGTGCTTCTCTACCTTCTCGCTGTAGGTTTTCACTACGTGCTGCTTTCGGTCGAGGCTTCGCGCGACGCTGAGGCGCGCGTGATGCAAGCCAGCGTGCTGGCTCGCGACGCGGAGCTGCGAGCCTTGAAGGCGCAGGTGAATCCGCATTTTCTATTCAACAGCCTAAATTCGATCAGCGCCCTTACAACGTCCGACGCGCCGAAAGCGCGCGAAATGTGCGTCCTGCTCGGTGACTTTCTTCGCCGCACGCTGGGTCTCGGCGAAAAATCCGCGATTGCGCTCGACGAAGAAATGTCCCTCGTGCACGCGTTTCTCGCTGTGGAAAAGATTCGCTACGGCGCGCGCTTGCAAATGGAAGAATCGGTCGATCGGGAAGCATTGCAAGCGCAGGTGCCGCCGCTTTTGTTGCAACCGCTTGTCGAGAACGCCGTCGTCCATGGCGTTGCCAACTTGGTTGACGGCGGCTGGATCAAACTGGAGGCAGCGCGCCGCGACGGCCAGCTTTCCATCGTGGTCGAAAACCTTTTTGACCCGGAGGCTCCGCCGCGCCGGCGAAGCGGCGTTGGTCTCGCGAACGTTCGGCAGCGGCTTCACGCTCGCTACGGCGAGCAGGCTACCTTTCGAACTTCCGCTGAGGGCAGTTGCTTTCGTGTCGCCATCAGCTTGCCCGTCGAAATTCAGGAGCATGCATCTTGAACACCACGAGCGGCAACATTCGCGTGATGATCGTCGACGACGAGGACCTGGCGCGCCAGGTGATTCGCGAGTTTCTCTCTTCTCATCCTGAACTCGAGCTGGTCTGCGAATGCGCGAATGGTTTCCAGGCGGTGAAAAATGCCGCGGACCTGAATCCCGATCTGATCTTTCTCGACATTCAAATGCCGAAGCTCGACGGCTTTGAAGTCCTCGAATTGATTGGCCCGAATCGCTCTGTGATTTTCGTGACCGCGTACGACACGTTCGCCATCAAAGCTTTTGAAGTCCACGCAATTGATTACCTGCTGAAACCCATCAGCGCGGCCCGCTTCGAATCTGCGCTGGAACGAGCCAAGGAACGCCTTTCTGGCAAATTGCCGTCCGCTCCGCTGCCAGTGGCGGATTTGGCGCTGGCGGCGCGGCCTCCCGCGCAATACTTGGACCGGATTCCCGTCCGCGACGGGTCGAGCGTCTTCATCATTCCCGTTGGCAAGCTCGATTACGCGGAGGCCCAGGATGACTACGTCGCTCTGGTTTCAGAAGGCAAAAAACATCTGAAGCAGCAAACGATTTCCAGCCTGGAGACAGCTCTCGATCCTTCGCGCTTTCTGCGCGTACATCGCTCGTACATCGTGAATCTCGAGCGTGTCGTCAAGATCGAGCCGTACGGCAAAGATACTTACGTCGCAGTCCTCTCCGGCGGAGTGCAACTTCCCGTCAGCCGCGCGGGGCACGCCCGGCTGCGCGCGTTCCTCGACCGATAACGCCTTGCTAACTTCGTCGTGACATAAAATTGTTGCCTTGAATCGCGGATAGGATGATGCTGTGCCTTGGCGGCCGCAGCTTGCGGCCGCAAATCTTCGAGACATTCGAATGCGCATTCTCGTAGCGGACGATAATCCCGATAGCCGCGAGCTTATGCTCGAAGTGCTCGCAAGCCGCGGCCATTCCGCGGCCGCAGCGCGCGACGGACGCGAAGCGCTTGCCGCCCTCGCGAAAGAACATTTCGAGCTCGTCTTTATGGACGAAGAAATGCCCGCGATGGGCGGAATCGAAACCACCCGCGCCATTCATGAAATGAGCGCGCCCGGGCGCCGCCCGATCATCATCGGAATGTCCGGGAATGTGGCCGCGATCGACGAGCGCCGCTGCCTCGAAGCGGGCATGGATGCGTTTTTGGGCAAACCTGTGGGAGTCGCGGAAATCACGAGCGTGCTGGAATTTTTCCGCCACCGTCTTAAGCCTGTGGATGCACAGGAACCGCAGGGCCCGCGCCAAAGCAGCGAATCGGAAAATCTGTCCGGTCACCTTCAGCAAATGAGCGGAGGCGATGCGAAAATTCTCAAAACTCTGGTGGGCAATTTTCTCGCGGACGCGCCCAAAAAGCTTTCCGCTCTCAGAAACGCTTACGCCCAGAAAGATTCATCGGCCCTGGCATCCGCTGCCCACGCCGCGAAAGGATCGCTCGCAACCATCGGCGCTAAGAAGGCCGCGGAGCTAGCGGGCGATCTTCAGCGGCAGGCGCGGACCGGAAACCTGCAAGGTGCCGAAGTCCTCATTTCAGGATTGGAAAGCGAATTCACGTGCGTCGACCGCGCACTGCGCGCTCTTCCCATTGCTGCAAAAGCGCCGCGGCCCGCTTCGCGCCGCAAGCCAGCAGCTGTACACCACAAGTCCCAACGCTGACGATCTAGCTACGAACCGTTTCGCCATCCTTGCCCGCTATGCGATTGGGTTCCATACTTCCTTTATGAACCGCCAATTGCTCCGTTCCTTCTCCGTCTTTGTGTGCACGCTCGCGTCTATCGCGCTGCTTTCTGCTCCAACACTTCACGCGGACGAGTTGAAATTGAAGGATGGGACGAAAATCGTCGGCACAATTGTCGGTTTTGAAGAAGATTCTTTCAAAGTGAAAACCAGCTACGGATTCGCCGTGATCCAAAAAGATCACGTGCTTTCGATCAGCATGTCGGACGGTGCGGCCGAGCCGGACAATCCAGCTAAAAAAGACGAGTCATCTCGCGAAAAATCGACCGCGCCAAAAGCGAAGGCTGAGATGAATTCGCCTGCCGCTTCACCTCTCGCCAAAGCGAATGCCGTGCCGGAAAAATCTTCGCCTGACGTTTCGTCGGCTGCCGCCAGCAGTGCTCCGGCCGCTCCCGCAACAGCTACTGCCACCCATGGCGCCCCACCTGTTGCGGCTGCGACCGCGCCCGCGAGCGCAGAAGCGGCTCCTCCAAAACCGCCCGAACCAGAACCGATTCGCGAGGCCGTGAACGGGAACACCTACACCAACGAAACATATCGCTTCCACATGTATAAGCCGCCCGATTGGGAAGTGATCCGCGCCGCCAACACGATTTTGCCCGGCGCCGTCGCCGCGATGGGAACTGACGACGACACGACTTACCTGCTGATCGGCCAGCAGCCCGCGGGAAAATCCATAGCTATCGACGCGGATTCAGCCGAAAAGCGATTGCAGTCCGTGATGGAGAATTTCCGCCCGCTGGATGACGAACAGCTGACCATCGGCGGCCTGGCCGTAACCGCACGCCATTTTCGCGGAACCGTCGATGATCAGGATTGGTCCGGCGTGGTTGTTTTGATCCCGCATGGGTCGCGCGTTTACACCGTCTTTGGGATGACTCGCGCCGATAATGACTTGGTCCAGATTCAGGAAAATGTGATCGCGCGTGCGATCTCCAGCCTGCAATTCACCGACTAGCTTCCATTCATCGCAGCGTCCGTGCATAAAAAAGCCCGGAGCTTTTGGGCTCCGGGCCCCAAATCATCTGGAGTTACTTCGAGCCGGCGGCAGTGGCAATTCTTTTGGCGGGCTCTGCTCCCTTGATTTCGATTTTTCGAGGTAACGAGGCAGCGGCGATTGGCGCGGTGACCTCGACGACCCCGTTGCGCGATTCAGCGGTGATTCGGTCCTTATCGGTTCCTTCCGGAAGCGGAATATCGCGCTCAAACCAGCCATACACCATCTCGCTGTGAGAGTAATTCGATTCTTTGCTTTCGTTGCTGATTTTGCGCTCGGCGCGAATCGATAGCATATCGCCGTGCACTTGAATCTGCACATCCTGCGGTTCGATGCCGGGCAACGCCACCTGGCAAATAAACTTCTTATTGTCTCGATCGACATATGCGTTGATGGCAGGAGTGAACACATCCATACTGTACGGGCTTTGATTCTGCTGTCCCTGTCCCGCAGTCAGCTGTCTCGATTGTGTTCCGCGCGAAGTTGGGCTGAGCATGCGGTGAAATAGTTGGTCAAAATCTCTGCGAAAATCGAAGAGATCGTCGAAAAAATCCTCGCGGTTAGCGAGATAAGCCATAGTTTCCCTCCCTAGATTTGATTTGCGGCGCAGCGCTGAAAGTGGGCGCAGCGAAAGCGCCAGCCGATAGATTGTCACCGGCTAGAATGGAGTCTCCGTCCCGCGATTTTTGATGTCAATCGGGTGAGTTTCCAAAAGTTTTTGGCAGAATTGTTAACGCAATGTAAAAACGGGCAACCTTTTTGAAAGAATCGCAAACGAATTCGCGTTGGATGACTCGATTTAAAATATTTTTCGGCCTATTTGTTGCGGGATCACTCTCTGCGCTGTTCGCAATCGGGATGGCACGGACGAGTGTGCGCGCGAGCGACGCTACGCCCACGTTTTATCGCGACGTGCTGCCGATCCTTCAGCAGCATTGCCAGAGTTGCCATCGCCCCGGCGAAATTGCGCCGATGCCGTTTGTCACTTATGCCCAAACGCGGCCCTTTGCCACGCTGATCGCCGCCGACGCAGCCAAGCGCGCCATGCCTCCGTGGTTTGCCGATCCTTCCGTCGGACACTTCGCGAACGATCCGTCGCTTACGCAATCCGAGATCGCCACGCTATCCGCGTGGGCCGCGGCACAAGCTCCCGCGGGCAATCCGCAAGACGCCCCGCCGCCCAAACACTGGGTGGAAGGTTGGAATCTTCCGCGCGTCGATCTTGTTGTAAAAATGCCGACACCCGTGGCGATCCCTGCGACCGGCGACGTCGAATACACCTACGAAATCGTGCCCACCGGATTCAAGGAAGGCAAATGGGTGCAGATGTCCGAGATTCGTCCGTCGAGCCGCGAAAATGTTCACCACGCCGTGGTTTACATTCGGCCCCCCGATTCGCCGTGGCTGCGGCACGCTCCGATCCGAGTTCCCTTCACTGCATCTGACATGACCGGCGAACAAGACAAGCACGATACACACACGACGAAAGCGGATATTCTGCTGGTCTACGCGCCGGGAAGTTCACCCGATAACTGGCCGAGCGGCATGGCGAAATTCATTCCCGCGGGTTCCGATCTCGTTTTTCAAATGCACTACACAACGCACGGCCGCGCGACCACCGATCAAACCAGCGTCGCCATCGCTTTCGCACAGCGGCCGCCCACGCACCGCGTGCTCACTCTGCAGCTGACGAACAGCGACTTTGTGATTCCGCCCGGTGATCCCGATCATCGAGTAGAGGTTCACGGGTCGATTCCCAATGACGCCTTGCTACTTAGTTTTTTTCCGCACCTGCATTTGCGAGGGAAAAAGTTCGAATACAACATCCTGCGGCCCGACGGCACGGTCCAGCCGTTGCTGCGCGTGAACTACAATTTTTACTGGCAGCTCAGTTATCGGCTGGCGCAGCCGCTGCCGCTGAAAGCGGGCACCGTGCTGCAAGCGGTCGCGTGGTTCGACAACTCGAAAAACAATCCGCACAATCCCGATCCGGACGCTGCCGTTTATTGGGGCGATCAGACGTACGATGAAATGATGGTGGGATTTTTCGACGTTGCCGTGCCGCCGAATGTCGATAAGCCCCAGTTCTTTATTCGAGGTGACGGCGGCGCAATGCAACACTAGCAAGAAGAGAGATCCTTCGACTGCGTTTCGCGCGTATGAAAACCGTGCGAGAAACGACGTCGCGCGAAACTCCGCTCAGGATGAGAGTCATCGACGAGGTTCGCTAAGACCGGACGCTAGAATTTCGTGACTTCGCTGAAGTTGAAGTCGCGAACCTTCATCGCGGGCACAACCATTTCGAAGGATTCTTCGCCCGCGGCGCGCACGGAGGGGCTCAGCATTTCGACGTTCGAAAGCATCTCGACGACGCTCTGGTTGAACCGGAAATTTCGTATGCCGCCCGCAATTTTTCCGTTCTCGATCAGGAACGTTCCATCGCGCGTCATGCCGGTCAGAATCTTTTCGTAAGGATCGACCTCGCGAATGTACCAGAGCCGTGTGACCATGATTCCGCGCTCCGTGGTGCGAATCATTTCGTCGATTGACTTGTCGCCGCCCGCGAAAACGAGATTCATTGGCGCTTCGCCATACTCATTCGGCAGCAAGAAGCCGTGGCCCGTTGCTTTTGCTTTCATTTTTTTCGCCGTCGCGCGCGAATAAACTAAATTGTTCACTGTGCCGCGATCGACCAGCAGAACCTTCTGGCGCGGCATTCCTTCTCCGTCGTACGGTTGCCCTGTTTGCAGCGAGTGATAGACGTCGTCCCAGATCGTGATGTTGTCGCCGAGAATCCTTTTTCCAAGGCGGCCAGTCCAGCAAGAGCGCTTATCGAGGACGGCGGTGCCTGCGAAGTCGTAAAAGAGGAATCCAACCAAATCGAGGACGGCTGCGGGCGGCAGAATCGTCGTGTAATGGCCTGGCTTAATTTCCTTGGGTTCGCGCGACTGGTCGGCCTTGCGGCTCGCCGCATCTGCGAGTTCATCGGGATCGATCGTGCTGATATCCGGCGAATTGGATTTCGCCCAGCCCGAGGAATTCGTTTCCAGAATCGTAATGGAGAATTCGGATTTCGTTTGCTGGTATTGAGCGAACAGCCCCCTGGAATTCGCCATCACGGTCGCAGCTTCGCCGCTTGAAAATATTCCGGCCGCGGTCTGATTGCTTTTTTCCGCCATTTTGCAGACGCGCGTAACAGCTTTCGCGCGATCATAGGCGCTGGTTGCCGCCGTCTTGGGATAGAAGCGCGAGACTCTCTGGTATTTCTGCGCACGAAGCATCGGCAGCAAATCAGGATTCTTGGGCTGGTTGCGAGCGAGGCTCACTGCGGACACTACGGCCTGGCGCAGCGATTCGTCGTCGGTTTTGTTCGTCGTTGCGCGCGCCGTGCGGCCATCCACGACCGCGCGAACCGAAATGCCCAGGGTCTGCTCGGCCACGTGTTGGTGGATCGTGTTGTTGGCAAAGCGCGTGAGCGCGTCAGTTTCGGCGCCGACGTCAACTTCGGTTTCGTCGGCGTCGCTTATTTTCAGCACGCGCTCGGCGATGCGGCGAAGTTCGGCAAGGGAAACTGAGGTCGCCGCAGATTTCGTCTTTTTCGTCATGAGAAAGAGAGATCCTTCGAATGCCTCCCGCGCTCGCGAAAAACGCGAGAGACAAAACCGCGCGGGACTTCGTTTAAGACGGCGATTTGCGGGCCGAGTGTCGTCATTTCGCGAAGGCGACGCCGATTTTAATGTTACGGAAACGCGCGGGCGCGGCTCCGTGGCCCGTGCCCATCACCTGCTGCGGCTGGCCTTTTCCGCAATTCGGAGTTCCCCACAGCGTCCAGTAGTCGCGCGAGCAAATCGCATCGCAGCTATTCCAGAATTCCGTGGTGATGCCGCTGTAGCTGGGATTCTTGATCATCCGGCCGATTTTGCCGTCCTTTACTTCCCAGCCAATCTCCGTGGAAAACTGGAAATGATAGCGTTTGTCATCGATGGACCAAGAGCGGTTCGTTTCCATCAGAATCGCGTCGTCCGTGTCGGAGATCAGATCGTCATATCTCCAAGTGCCGGGGTTGATGCTGATGTTCGTCATGCGGATCATCGGCAGGCGATTCCAGCTCTCGCAGCGCATCGTGCCGCCCGACTGGTTTTCGCCGATGGCCGATGCCGTTTCCCTGCTGCTCAGGTAGCCGGTGAAAAGGCCATTCGTGATGATCGGCGTGCATTTCGCCGGAACGCCTTCATCATCATACGCGAACGTCCCGAGCCCCGGGCCATGTTCAAGCCGAGCGTCGGCTACGACGTTCACAATGTCCGAGCCGTATTTCAGATGGCGCAATTTTTCCGTGGTCAAAAAACTCATGCCGGCGAAGTTCGCTTCCATGCCGAGGACGCGATCCAGCTCAATCGGGTGCCCGATCGATTCGTGAATCTGCAACCCAAGCTGCGAGCTGCCGAGAATAATCGTGCCCTGCCCTTCGGGGCATTGCGCCGCCGAATGAAGCGCGACGCATTCTTCCGCGATTCGCTGCGCGTTTCCAACCAGATCGAGCGACTCGATCAGCTCATAACCCTGCAGCATGTGCTGGCCGCCGAAGCTGTTGGGATACGAGCGCTTTTGGATTTCGCTGCCGGCGAAGCTCGTCGCGACAATGCCCGCGCCCGACTGCATTTTGATCTGATGAATTGATGAACCGCTGCTCGAAACAAAAAGCTGCTCGATCCTGCGAAAAGACATCGAGCCTTCGGCGACGGTGATGCCTTTGACGCGGCGCATCTCCTTGTTGGCATCGAGCAAGACTTCGATTTGCCGCTCGACCGGGATGCGAAACGGATCCTTCACGAACGGGTTTTGCCACGTATCGACGTAGGATTTTTCCGGGACCAGCGCGACGTTCTCCCGTTTTGCCAGCGCCGATGCCTTCGCAATCGAGACGGCTTCTGCAGCGCACGCCTGAATCCCTTCGCGCGTGAGGCGATCGGTGGACGCAAAGCCCCAGGCGCCGCTGGCGATCACGCGAATTCCCAATCCGAGGGATTCGGACTCAGCCAGCGTGCCAACTTCGCTGTTTTTTGTGGAGATGTCGCGGTGGCGAACATCCATCACGCGCACGTCAGCGTAAGAAGCGCCACGGCGCTTCGCGGTTTCAATCGCCCAGTTCGCCCAATCCTGCATCAAGTTCAGACTCCCGCAACCCTGTCGATTAGAAAGACTCTCGACTCTTTATTTTCTGGAGCTTACGGCCAACAACTCTCTGATAATTATTCACGCAACTATCTTAGGGACGACGCGGCAGGTGTCAAGCGGTCGTTGGTGTAAAAGAATTCTTGGGGATGTGAGGAACGTCAGAGCAACACGGGGAGCGGTGCATCATTTCGCGGGCAAATCCCTGATTTCATGGACAAGCGCGTTGATTTCGTCCGAAGTGAGCTTGCCGGAGTACTTAGGCATGTGACCCTTGCCATTTGTGATGATATTGCCCAGATCGTCGTCCGAGGCGGACGCCACTTTTACAGAAGCAAGGGACGGGCCATGCATGAGGCGACCACGGGCGTCTTTCCCATGGCACTTCGCGCAATTTTTCTCATAGGCGGGATTCGAGGTCAGTCCCGTTACAGGCATGGAGCCTTGACCGGACACGCGGGCGGCTGGGATCAGAAGAAAGCATAGAGCAATCGCCAGGCGAAATCGCGTCACGGCGCACCTCGCAACAAATGGATTGACTAATGTGGCCTAGGATGCGGCCCGACCGCAAAACGTTGCGAGACTGCAGCGGGCGTTCATGGCGGTCGAAAACCTACAGGATGATAATCTGCTGTATAATTGCCGACCTGATAACAGACAAGCCTCGATTTCCCGGGAGGACGCCCTATGGACGCCAGAGCCGAGTGTCTGTGTCGTATGGTCGCGCGCGCGAATGCGGTGCGAAGCAGAGTGACGAACATCTGCGCTCTTGTCCTCTGCTTGCTCATGCTCGGTTGCGGAGGATCCTCGGGAAACGGTAACCAGGGCGGCAACCCATCGCCACAGCCTGCGTTCACAACGATTGACGCACCCGGGGCCGGCACGGTCGCATCAGAGGGCACTTTCGGAGTCGGCATCAGCACGCAGGGTGATGTGATCGGAAATTTTATCGATTCAAACGGAGTTGTGCACGGTTTCATCCGCGATGCGTCGGGAACAATTACGACAGTCGATGCCGCCGGTGCAGCCACCGCTCAGGGCAGTGGCACCGAAGTTTGGGGCATGAACGGCTCGGGCGAAGCGACCGGTTATTACTATGACCCGTCTAACACGCCTCACAGTTTCCTTGTGAGCGCGAATGGAACGATGACCGAGTTCGATCCGCCGAACAGCACAGGTTCGTACGCCATATGCATCAACGATAGCGGCGTAATCGCGGGAGGAACGGGCGACGCGAACGGCATACACGGCTTCACGCGCACGGCAGACGGAACCTTCACTAGTTTCGATCCAACTGGAGACGCCGCGCAGGTGACGTCCGTCGAACCGAATTCGATCAACGCCAGCGGCGTGATGGCTGGGGTCTATTTGGATACGAATTCTGTGTATCACGCCTTCGTAGGAGAAAGCAGTGGAAACCTGACAACGTTCGATGCGCCCAACGCCGGGACGGCGAGCGGTGAAGGAACCCAGGCGATTGGAATCAACAGCAGCGGTACGGTCGCGGGCTGGGTAACGACGGGAGTTGCCAACGGCTTGCCCGTGAATCACAGTTTCATGCGAAGCACCGACGGAACGATCACCACGTTCGATCCGCCGGCGGCCGGAGCGAACGGTTCGCTGGCCGATGGGATCAACGACGACGGCACGATTAGCGGCGCTTTCATCGATTCAAACCTGGTGCGGCACGGGTATGTGCGGAATACAGACGGGAGCTTCGTAGTGCTCGACGATCCGAACGCGGCGCAACTGCCCGCGTCATCCTCCACGAACCTCGACACTGTGGCGTGGCGGATCAATGCGAGCGGCGCAGTCGCGGGCCTTTACTCCGATACGAACGGTGTACGGCACGGGTTTCTGTGGCAATGAAACGGCGGATGGAAGCTGCAAATCGCGGGGGATACAACGTAACGCAAAGAAAGATTAACGACGCAGCGAGGCCGGCTTCGGCGCAAGCACATCGTGCAAAGTAATGTTGGGCGAAAAATCCATCGTCACGTCGAACTTTACTTCAGCAATCGTATCCGGCTCGCCGTTTTTTGCCGGATCGATATGGTAATGAGTGATGCGCAACTGGCCGCGGCCGAGAAAAACATTCCCCGCTTCGGACGCAATCCGCGATTTATCCATTTCCGAAACCGCTGTCGGGTAAAGAGCCATGTTCACAACTTCGCTGGCGATGTGTTGATCCACCAGCGATTCGACGAAATAGAACGTCCTGATGGTGATCTTCACGGCCTCTCGCGATGAATAGCCGTTCGTAGCCGCCAGGAACCGTTCGTTATATCCGTGATACGGCGGCGTGGCAATTTCCACGAATTCGAC
>JASHRM010000168.1 GCA_030037315.1 Candidatus Acidiferrales bacterium | reverse complement strand
CGCAGCTGCTTTATCAGAAGCAGCAGGTGGAAGCGCACGTCTGGTCGAAGCCGGACCGCGAACTTTATACGGGCGACGCCGTGGAAGGCGAACTGACTGTTTCGCTGGTCGACCTGATCAAAACTTTCCAGCAAGTGCTCGAGCGGCGCAAGGAAGTGGCGAAATTCGAGCTGCGGCACGAAACCGTGACGATCGCTCAGATGATGGACCGATTGCGCCAGCGGCTCACCGGGACCGAGAATCCGGTATCGCTGATCGAATTTTTCGAGACGTGCGAGACGCGCAACGCGATGATCGTCGCGCTGCTCGCGGTGCTGGAAATGGTGCGCATGCAGGCGGTGATTTTGGTGCAGTCGGAGCTTTTCGCGGATATTGCGCTGCGAAAACACAAAATGTTCGACGAAGTCTTCGTCGGGCCCGATGCGATGTTGAAGATTGAGGAACAGTATTTGTAAGGCGGCTTCTTGTCGGTCAATCCGACTTGATGCGGCTGAAAAAGGCAAAGCAGATCCCTGGCACCATCAGGCGAGAAGCCGGACGGGCTCGGGATGACAACACTGCAGGTTAACAGGTGATTTGATGACGCCAGAAGAAATACGGGCGGCACTGGAAGCCATTATCTACGCGGCGGACGAGCCCGCCACGCTCGATCAGATCGCGGGCGCGCTAGGCGTGGAGAAGTCTGCCGCGCGCGCGGGGCTTGACCTATTGGTCGCATCGTACCAGACCGATCAGCGGGGGATCGAGGTCCGCAAAGTGGCCGGCGGGTGGAAGTTTTACACCAAGCCGCAGCATCACGACGTGGTGCGTAAATTCATCAAGAGCCTGCAGCCGCCATTGCGCCTGACGATGCCTGCGCTCGAAACGCTCGCCGTAATCGCTTACAAGCAGCCGGTGACCGTACCAGAAATTAACGAAATTCGCGGCGTGAACGTAGGCGGCGTGATCAAAACGCTGCTCGAGCGCCACCTTATTACCACCGCTGGACGCAAGGAAGTGATCGGGCGTCCGATTTTGTATCGCACGTCGAAACAATTCATGATGCGTTTTGGACTTTCCGATCTGGATGAACTGCCCAGCCTCAAGGAATTCGAGCAACTCGCGCAGGCCGCGCTGGGGACAGATGCGGGAATCGCCCCACTTGAGCCGGGTGCGGACGCCACGATGGCGCCTGAGGGCGAACAGCTCGCCGAGCCTGGCGGAATGCAAGCCGCCGATGAAACCGAAGCCGCAAAGATCCGGGAATCGGGCGAGAACGACGACCTTGCGGAACTCGGTGAAGATTATCCCGACGCTGAGCCGGAAATTGAATCGCTTGGGCAATCTCGAGCGGCAAAAGCGGGCGGCGCTTCTTCCGAAACACCGTGACGTGTTTGCGAGTACCCGATACCGAGTCCGCGTGGTCCTAAATAAAGCAACCAGTACCCGGCGAAGAGCTAAATGCTTGCGTTAACTGGACGTTTCGCGAAGTTGTGTGCGTTGGCGATCGGCCTCGGGATGGCCGCGGTCGTGGCTACGTGTTCGCCGGCAGTGGGGCAAACAGCCCAGCAAAATCCTCCCGCGAATCCGCCGCCGGCGGCGAAGTCACCACTCAAGACGCAGACTCGCCTAATCACGATCGACGTGGTGGCGACGGATTCGCACGGCGCCCCGGTTCGCGGGCTGAAGGCCGATGATTTTCGGGTGTTCGACTCAAACCACGGGCCTCAACGCATCACGCAATTCCAATTCATTGATGCGACCGCGAAGGCGAAATTGGCCCCTGCCCTCGCCGCGGCCCCAAGCTCCACGGGCGCTGCGGTTTATTCGAATCAATCCGTTGAGCGGCTGGCTGTGCCTCCCACGGTTCTGCTGATGGACGCGCTGAACACGCAAATCGAAGACCAGTCGCAAGTTCATCAACACATGTTGAAGCTTCTCGAGACGCTGCCCAGCAACACGCCAATAGCGGTTTTTATTCTCGGGCACACCCTGCATGTCGTGCAGGGGTTTACGACCGATCCTACTTTGCTGCGCGCGGCGGTGGATCACAGCTTGCGAGCTCAGGATATCGCGGGGAATCCACAGGATGACCCAAACAGCGCATCCAGCACGGCTGTAGCCCTGAACGGCGACACGGAAACGCCCGCAACGCAGGCGCTGGAACAATTCGAGCAGATGACGTACGTGGAGCAGACCACGGTCCGCGTGGACGAAACGACAGATGCGATGATCTCGATCGCGAAGTATCTTGCGGGTTATCCGGGACGCAAGAATCTTTTGTGGTTCTCTTCGGCGTTTCCAATTTGGATTAGTCCTACGTCCGATGCGGGTGGCAATCCGGCCATGGGTCTTTCTCCCTCGACAACTAAGATTCCGGGGCAAGAGTTCGAGAACAGCGCTTCGTATAAGGAGAAGGTTGAACAAGCCACTGAAGCACTGACCGATGCGCAGGTTGCCGTATACCCGGTTGATGCACGCGGCCTTGAGCCCGATCAGATTTACACAACCACCCAGAGCCCGCGAATCAATCGTTACAATACCGGCGCGTCGCTTGGATCACAGATCAGCCGGCAACAGGGCGAGGTTGAAAACGAACAAGCGACGATGGATGCGGTCGCGGAGGCGACGGGCGGAAAGACGTGCAAGAACACGAATGACCTCGCGGGCTGCGTCCAGGCCGCCCTGAATGACAGTTCCGCGTATTACGAGCTGGGGTATTCGCCTGACGGAGTTGCGTGGGACGGCAAGTTTCATAAAATTAGCGTGAAGAGTTCGGAGCACGGAGTAAGGCTGCGCTACCGCGATGGATATTTCGCGACGGATGTGACCGCACTCGCGAAGCAATCTCCTGAAAAGCTCTTGGAGCAGGCGTGCCGAGACGTGCTGCCGTCCACCGCGATTCCTCTCACCGTTCAGCCCATCGCCCAAACCAAGAATTCGCAGCCGAGCCAGGATGCGGGCCAAGTGAGATACTTGCTGACCATTGCACCTGCGGCTCTGACTTTAGCGTCCGATTCAGGCGCAAGGCGCCTAAATTTGCAGGTGGCGTTGTGCGATTACAACGCCAAGGAGGATTCGTTTCAGCTCTTCCCGCGCAATATTGCACGGCCGGTGTCGGATTCTCTGTATCAGACCTGGCAATCTACGGGGCTGCGCGACATTTTTGACTACAGTGCCAAGCAGGAAGACCGGCGAATCCGATTTGCCGTGTTGGACGTGGCGAGTGGGGCGACCGGGGCGGTCGACGCGCCTGCGCACCCGATACAATTCGCGGATCTGCCCGCGGACCTGGCGCCACCGGCCGCTTCCGGCGTGGCAAGAGCGAATGCGACTCCCGCACCCAAACCCACGGTGACTCGTCCAATCAAACTCACATTCCGCTCAGGCAATAATTCGAGCCAGCTCGATTGGAGCGGCGACAAGCTTTGGTACCACGGCGATCTGGGAATCAACGACGGCGCGCCAGCGTTCTTTAAGGTCAGTTACGGCAGTGCGTACCACTGCGATGCGGGAAAATTAGTCGCAAACGATCCGAACGCGCCGACTCGTCCAGGATTCACGCTGCTATTTCAAAGTCCTTCCGCGGGCAATGCGACGGTTCAGCTTGACGGCGATGCGCCTGTGTATGGCGGTACGCTGCCTGTCGATTCCACGGCTCGAGCGTTCTTCGATTACGTGTGGAAGCTGTGCCACTGCCAGCAACCGTAGCTAACGCTTCGCCCTCCGCAGAATTTCCGCTAAGCTGATTGCCGGCTTTCGCGGCGAACGCAGCCAAGTTGATGGAAGAACGCCTGCAAAAAATTATCGCGCGAGCGGGGCTGGCTTCACGCCGGCGCGCCGAGGAGATGATCGCTTCCGGCTTGGTCACCGTGAATGGCCGCACCGTCACCGAACTTGGCACGAAGGCTGACGAATCGCGCGATCACATCAAGGTAGCGGGAAAGCTTTTGCGCGGCGAGCAGGGGCGCGTCTATCTGATTCTGCACAAGCCGGTGGACGTGGTTTCCACGTTGAGCGATCCCGAGGGCCGCAAGTCGCTGCGCGATTTGCTCGGCGGGATTCGCGAACGGATATTTCCAGTCGGGAGGCTCGAATACCACTCTTCTGGGCTGGTTTTTCTCACGAACGATGGAGAGCTTGCAAACCGGATGCTGAAATCGCATCGCCTGACACAAACGTATCATATGAAATTGAAGAGTTTGCTCACCTTTGACGAGATCGCGAGCCTGAGCCGCGCGACGGGCTCGCGAATTTCGCGCCTTCGCGGCAAAAACTCGCCCTGGTATGAGGTGACGCTTGCGGAAGCGCGCCGGGACTCGCTGCGACGTAAGCTGATGCAGTCCGGGCACCCAGTCGAAAAATTGAGGCGGGTCGGCATCGGCAATCTGGAACTGGGTTCGCTCGCTTCCGGGCAGCATCGCGCACTTTCCGCCGGGGAAGTGGCCGGGTTGAAACGATTGCTGGATGCCGATTCGAAGCGGGCGACGCGAGTCAAACAGCCTGTTTGATTTTTCCGCAATTCTTTCCGTTTCCGCGCAATTTTCGGATATCATCAAATCAAGCGGGGGGAAGTTCAGAAAAATCCAGGAATCCCTAGGGTGCGGCGCGCCACGCTGGGGTTGTGCGCGCGGCAGGGCAAAAGGGGAATGCATGAACAGGCTTGGGATGGATGCGAGTCGTGAGCAAAATTTTTCGTCAGGGCCGTCGGCGGGAGACCCTGCGTGTGAAATTCTGAAAAGTAGCCGCGTAATTGCAGTAGTTGGCCTTTCCAGCAAACGCCACCGGCCGAGCTACGGAGTGGCTGAGTATTTGCAATCGGTCGGCTATCGAATCATTCCGGTAAATCCGTCTGAAACCGAAATTCTCAGCGAGAAATGCTACGCGCGGCTGGAAGATATTCCAGAGCGCGTCGACATCGTCGATATTTTCCGGCGCTCGGAATTCGTGCCGGAGATCGTGGAGTCAGCGATTCGGATCGGCGCCCGCGGCGTGTGGATGCAGGAGGGCGTGAGCCATCCGGAAGCCGCGCAGCGCGCTCGAGCGGCCGGCCTTTTCGCCGCGATGAATTCCTGTATTCTGAAAGAGCACATCAAGCACTTCCGTTTGCATTAGGGCTTTCCACGCTGTCCAGCTTTACTGGTAGCGAATTCGATGAGATTTTTCGGCTCCGCGTCCCGAAATGAAATACCGGTGAGCTTCGCTCAGAACGACGACAAGCCCGCGGGCGTTCATTTGCCTATTCGAGCGAATAAAGCTTCAGGACGCGCTTGCCGGGCGTAGTGACGACGATCGATTGGCCGTCGGGCGCAATTTGGAAATCGCGAAATTCCAGATCATGCAGAATCGAGTGGAAGGAATCGTCGTACAAGCCGACCCACAGCAGAATATTTGATTTCTCGACAGCGCCGCGCTTCAACAGGATTTTGCGCTCATCGTGGCTCCAGCCAAAGCGACCGAAGCCGACGCGGACTCGCACCTGTTTCCCGGGATGCGCCAGGTCGAGAATGTCAACGTAGTCGCCGTCCTCAAAATAGCCAATTTTCGTGCCCGAGGGAGACAAAGTAAGCGAACCCTGATACGCGTCCAGATGAGCGATGGGCGAGACGGTTTCGTGGATTAGATCCAGCCTCGCAAGGGTTAAGCCGCGCTTCAGTCCCAGGTCTTCGGTGATTGCAAACGCTCGATTGTTTTGCGCGTCCCAAATCACGACATCGAATTTATGGCCTTCGAAAAGAGTTGTTTCTTTGCCGTCCTCCGGCTTCACGCGCATGATCGTATAGGGCGGTCCGCCGGTGAGATAAACGACAGTTGCGTCGTCGGCGAGCCAGGTGCCGTTGAGCGCGCCTTCGATAAAGCGGTTCTTCGCCCCGGCCACTTTGATCTCGCGGCCATCGCTATCGATCAGTCCGAGCGCTTTTCCACCGCCGGGAGCGGAGATCGGGGGACGGTCGTCGTAATCGTCGCCCAGATCGCCGCGTTTCTTCGCGTTTTTGTCTTCAAATCCCGGCGGGGCGGATTGCAGCGTCATGCTCATCGCGATGCGTCGGGCGTCGGGAGACCACGCGATCGAATTGATGATGTAGCCGGAAGGCGGAGGGAAGGGCATGAATTTGTCCGCCTCCACGATGCGCCTTTCTTTTCCGGGCCCCGATGCGATGTTCACGTCGTCACGCTCAAACGTGAGGCGCTTCACAAATTTGATATGTGGCACCGTGTAGACGATTGAGTTGTCGCGCGCGATGTCAAAGGCCTGGCAGTCTTCGTCAATCACAAGTTTTGGATTGTCTTGCGCGCGGGAGGTGAGCGCCGCGAGCATCAGCAGCATTGCAGCCGCAGCCGCCGCGACAAGTCGGAAAGCGAAGCGCTGAATTTTGGGGCAGGTCTTTGGCGCTGGGCGGGTTTCGGTCACTCCTCGTCCTTTTTCGCTTGCGATCGGCTGTGAATGCGGCGAATTTCTTCCATCCGCTGCCTGATACGAGCTTCGAAGCCCTGGTCGGTTGGCTTGTAAAAGCTGCGGCCAAGCAAGCTCTCAGGCAGACAGGTCATGTCCGTCACTTTTTCTTCTGTATTGTGCGCGTACTGATAGCCCTTGCCGTAGCCCAGATGACCCAGCAAGCCTGTAACCGCATTTCTTAGATGCAGGGGAACTGGCTCTGCGATGGTTGACTGCAAATCCTCGTGTACCTCGCCGTAGGCGGTATAGAGCGCGTTCGATTTTGGCGCGAGCGAGAGATACACAGCCGCCTGCGCGAGGGCCAGAAAGCCCTCGGGCGGGCCTATGAAATCGAAAGCTTCTTTCGCGGCGATGGTAACGGCAAGCGCACCGGGCTCGGCAAGGCCGATATCTTCGCTGGCCATCCGAACCATGCGCCGCGCGATGTAGAGCGGATCTTCGCCCGATTCGAGCATGCGCGCCAGCCAGTAGAGAGCCGCGTCGGCGTCGGAATTTCGTACCGATTTGTGCAGCGCGGAGATCAGGTTGTAATGCTCTTCACGGTTTTTGTCGTAGGGCAGCAGCTTTTTCTGCAGAACGTCTTCGAGGCGCTGATCGGAGAGGATCTTTTTGCCCTGAGCATCCGGATGGGTGCCCAGCACGAGCGCTTCAAAGGTGTTATAGGCAGCGCGAGCGTCACCGTTTGCCAGAACAGCGATCCGGTCGAGAATTGCGTCGCTCGCCTCAGCGTTTTCCTTGCCCAAGCCCCGTTCTGTGTCTTCGAGCGCGTGGCGCAAGAGGCCGGCGATCTGCTGCTCGGAAAGTGCGCGCAAAACGTAAACCTTCATGCGCGAAAGCAGCGGCGCAATCACTTCGAATGACGGGTTCTCTGTGGTTGCGCCGATCAGCAGAATGTTTCCGGCTTCCACGTGCGGCAGAAAAGCGTCTTGTTGCGCGCGATTGAACCTGTGGACTTCGTCGACGAATACGATGGTGCGCTGGCCGTAGCGGCGAACGGCCTGGGCCTTGGCCATCACTTCCTTAATTTCTTTAATTCCCGAGAGTACTGCGCTGAATGGCAGGAATTCGCTCCGCGTGCGCTTGGCGATGATTCGCGCCAGTGTCGTTTTGCCGCAGCCCGGCGGGCCCCAGAGAAGCATCGAGCCAAGTTCGTCGCGCTCGATCTGAGTGCGCAGCGGTTTTCCGGGACCGAGCAAATCTTCCTGGCCGATAAATTCGTCGAGCGTTTGCGGACGCATCCTGTCCGCGAGCGGGCGCCCCGCCTGCGGCTTTTCCTCCGGTTCGATGGCACGAAAGAGTCCCATGTTCATTCGACAGCTGCCTAAGCTGCACCCGCTGCCATTTGTCGCCGTTGGCGCGCGGCCTCATAGAGCACAATCGACGCGGCAATTCCCGCGTTCAATGATTCCACCGCGTCGCGGATCGGAATCGAGATGACCGCGTCCGCGGCGCGCACGGCTTCCGGCGGGATTCCGCTGCCTTCGCTGCCGACGAAGATTGCCGCTGGCGCACGAAAGTCTGCATCGAACGAAAGAGACGACGCGTTCGCGGATTGGCCTTCATGCTCGGAATTCGTGGCGTAAATCTTCACTCCAGCGATGCGCAACTGTGCCAGCAAAACTGGTATTGCCATTCCGCGCAGCAGCGGCAGCCGCAGCGCCGAGCCCGCCGACGCGCGCAGGGCTTTCGGCGACCAGGGATCAGCCGTACCGCGCGTCGTTACAGCGCCCGTGGCGCCAAACGCCTCTGCTGAGCGCACGATTGTGCCGACGTTGCCCGGATCCTGAACCGCGGCCACCACAACGACGAGCGGCGCAGCCTGGCGCGCTGGTCCTGAACCTCGCAAAACATCCTCGAGATTCCAGTCGGGCTGCTTGAAGAGCGCGGCGATTCCTTGAGGCGATTCCGTTCCGGCAACGCTCCCAAACAGCTTGTCGGTTATCCGCAAGACGCGCGAACGGGAAACTCCCGCATCGCTCTCACCAGCAACGCGCAGAATCCGGGCTGCGGCGGGCTCCGCCGATTCGCTGACAAGCAACGCGTCAGCTTCGAGCCCCGAACGCAGCGCATCTTCGACGAGCTTGGGACCCTCGACGGCGATCGGATCGCCCTCGCGAGGCCCTGAGCCGCGCAGGCTGGCGCGAAAAAGCTTGAGCCATTTGTTGTCTCGGCTGCTGATGACTCCGCCGGGCTCCTGCTGCCCACGAGCGGACGATGCGCGCCTCTGCTGCTCGGAAGTGGGTGAGTGCGCTGCCATTGCGCAAGCCTAGCAAACGCGCGCAAGCACGTAAACACGGGGTCCGTCAGTGCCGGTTCAAGACCGAATCCAAACGCCTTGTACTTCGGCATCTTGAATATGGTTTGTCCGCTGTTATAATTCGCAGCCAGAGAACGCGGCGTTTTTGCCGCAAACACACATTGTCCGAAATCCTCAAAATCTCAGCGAAAGAGCCGCAACAAAACGTCATCGACTACGCCGCGAGTTTTGTCGACCGCGGCGAGATCGTCAGCATCCCCACGGACACCTTTTACGGAATTTCCGCCGACCCATTCAATCTGAAGGCTGTTGAACGGATCTTTCAAGTCAAAGGGCGGCCGGAAACTCGCGCGCTGCCGATTTTAGTTAGCTCGATCGAGCAAGCCGTCACGCTGGCTCGCGATGTATCGGACGCTTTCCTGCATCTGGCGCATACGTTTTGGCCCGGAGCCCTGACGCTGGTGGTAGAGGCCACTCACCGGCTGCCACTGAAAGTGACGGGCAATACCGGCCGCGTCGCATTGCGCTGGGCCAATTCTGCGATCGCGACAGCGCTGATTGAGGCATCCGATGGCCCGGTCACCGGTACCAGCGCGAATCTTTCGGGACATCCTTCGTGTACGAACGTGGAAGAGCTGATGGGGCAATTGGGTGGGCGAATACCGCTTATTTTGGATGCAGGCGATACGGGAGGTACGCTCGCCTCCACGATCGTTCGGCTCGATGGCGACCGGTGGTCCATTGCCCGCCAGGGCGCACTGCCGGACGCGGAGATCCAAAAAGCGATGGAATCGGCCTAGCGGTTAGCGGACGTCTGCCGAGGTAAGAAAATCGTATTCGCCGCCGGGAGGTATTGAGACGTTTGTCACGCGCCGCCGGTGGACGCAGACATTGTCGTAATACCACAAGGTAATGTATGGCTCGTCTTCCGCGATGATTTCCTGAATTTTCGCAAGAATCGCCTTTCGCTTTTCCCGATCCGATTCAGCGGCTTGCTGCGCGAGCAGTTCGTCGAGCGTAGGGTTTTTGTAATGTCCGCGATTTGCGCCATAGGGCGGCACTTTCTTCGAATTGAAAAGATAATTGAAGATCGCCGGATCGTTGTTCGCGCCAACCCAGCGCAAGGTATACATCTGGAAACTGCCGCGGCCCACGTCGGCAAGCATTGTCGCGTTTTCGAGCGGCCGCTGGTCAAGCGCAACCCCAACCTGTTTCCATTGCTCAGCCAGGACTGCACTCAGTAAACGCGCGGATTCCTCCGTCGAGGTCTTCAGCGTGAGGCGAAAGCGAACGCCATCGGCCCCACGCTTGAATCCGGCCGCGTCGAGCAACTGCTCGGCTTTGTCAGGATCGTAATCGTATTGCTTGACGCCGGCGTCGTAAGCCCAATGATTGGGCGGCAGAAGACTGGCGGCAGCCCGAGCCTCGCCACGCAGTAGGTACTTGATGATCGTCGCGCGATCCGTTGCGTAGGCAAGGGCCTGGCGGACTTCGCGATGCGCGAGAATCGGATCGTCGAGATTGAAGGCGACGTAAGCGACGATCGTGCCGGGCTGTTCATCAACAGCCAGCCCCGGATCTTTCGCGAGCGCCAGCACAGTATCGGGAGAAAGGGAATTGACGCCGCCGATGTCCGCCGAGCCCTTGCGCAATTCGAGAGGGCGCGTGACCGCGTCGGGCACCACGCGAAATTGCACGCGCTGGATGTTCCCGGAATTGGGCGGCGCATTGCCGCCAAAATAATCCGGATTGCGCGCGAGCACGATATTGTCGTCCAGCTGAAGGCTGACGAATCGAAACGGGCCGGTGCCGATGGGATGTTGCGCGATCCCGCGGCCCGAATCCTTGGGCACAATGCCGATCGCGGGCCGGGCCATGTTCCACAAGAACGACGCGTCGGGCTCGCGCAAATGAAAAATCACCGTAACGTCGTTTGGCGCTTCAACCGATTCGACTGCTGGGAATGTGCCCCGTTTCAGCGACTTCACGGCACCCGAAAAAATCGTCTCAAACGTGAACTTCACATCGGCGGACGTAAATGGCCGCCCATCGTGGAATTTCACGCCTCTGCGCAAATGGAACACATAGGTCAGCGGATTGGGAGTTTCCCAGCTTTCGGCAAGGTCCGGAATGATGTTCATCTGCGCATCGTGCGCGACGAGGCTGTTGAAGATCAATCCGTCAATCTGTTGAGACTGCGCGTCCGTCCCGATGCGGGGGTCGAGATTGATCGGCATCGATTCGATAATGAAGTTTACAGTGCCGGGCTCGGCGGATTCTGTTTGATGGCATCCGGCAAGTAGCGCCGGAAATACGATGAGCGAAAAAATCGTCGCGATTCTTCTGAAATTGATCCTGCGGAAAGGATAAGCCGAGAGGTCGTTCTTAGCGCTTCGCTTTGCGCGGATGGGCGATTTTCCCCAGCACCGCCGGGTGCGTGGCTCCGGTGGCGGAGGGCAGATTGCTGGAACGCCCATGGTATGTCTCATACGCGAGAACGGCAAAACAGAACGCTTCTTTCGCCTCCGCCGGAAGGCCATACCGGCTTGCCGGCACAATTTCGATTCCCGGCAGCGAACCTGCGAGTTGCGCCATGATAAGCGGGTTTTTGGCGCCGCCGCCTGCAACGATCAATTCATGTACTTTAACCCGCTGCACGATAAAGCGGCGGAAGGAATCGGCGATGGCGAGCGAAGTAAACACGGTGGCCGTGCGAACCAAGTCCGCCGGTCCCGCGTGGTGCTGGGCGCCCCAGGAGATAATTCCTCGCGCAAATGCCCCGCCGAATTGTTCGCGTCCGGCAGATTTCGGCGGTTTTTTCAGCAGATACGGGTCGCGCATTAGTCTGCTGAGAAGCTCGGGAATCGTCCGGCCGCTTAGCGCCATCCGAGCATCCTGATCGTAGGATGCGCGCCCGCGTGTAAACCGCTCGACGAGAGCGTCGATGATCATGTTGCCTGGGCCCGTATCGAACGCGAATACGTTTCTGGCATCGCCGCCGGCCGGTATCACTGTGAGGTTCGCAATTCCGCCAATATTCAACGCTACGCGCCCGCGCGCGGGGTCGCGATAAAGCAAAAAGTCGACAAAGGGCACAAGCGGTGCGCCCTGTCCTCCAGCGGCCATGTCCGCAGGGCGAAAATCGCCGACGACCGGCACGCCGGTGCGTTCGGCAATCATCGCGATTTCCCCGATTTGGAAGGTCGACGCGCTCAGCACCTTGCCCCGAAAGCGCGCCGATGTGCCCAGGTGGAAGAGAGTTTGCCCGTGCGATCCGATGAGAGAAACGCTTCGCAACGACACCCGCCATTTCTTGCAGGCCGCAATCGCCGCCCGAGCGAGTGTTTCGCCGAGTTGAAAATTCAGTTCGCTGATTTCCGCCGTTGTGGTTGGTGAGCCATTCGCAAGACGCAAGATGCCTTCGCGCACGTAATCGGGGAAGGCGACATGGTGGTGGGCTTCGAATTCCGCATTCAACGTGGGCGGAGCGCCCGAAATTCTCGCCAGCGCGACGTCGATTCCATCCGCCGAAGTTCCCGACATCATGCCGAGCACTCGCATCACGTTCTCCACGGTCGGTGTCCTCAGCAGATGCCCGAGTTAGGCTTTCGAAAAATCAGTTAAGAATGGGGGCCGGGAAAGCTTGTGTCATACGGACGTGGCGCAAGTACCGTCAGGTACAGTGTATTCTTGTAACGATTCGCCACGCGAAATAATTCCGGCTGCTCACTGCGCCGCGCAGAATTCGAGCTCGTGCATCAATCAAGCTGTTTTTGCAACGCAGCCAGCAGATTCAACGCTTCGAGCGGGGTGAGCCGGTTCAAATCGGCAGAGCGGAGGGATTCGAGTACTGATACGTCTAGTGCCGCAAAGGCGGTTTGCTCTGGTTCCGACGGAGCCGCGCCGGGCGAGAGCTCTTTGCTCAGGTTTTTTTCGCTGGATTCGTGGCGACGCAGGATTTCGCGCGCCCGCGCGATCACGGTGTTCGGCAGTCCCGCCAATCGGGCCACTTCAATGCCGTAACTCTTATCGGCGCTGCCCGGCTCGACGCGGCGCAAGAAGATGATTTCGCTGCCCGCCTCCTCGACGGCCACACGAATGTTTTTCACTCCGGGCAGCAGCTGCTCGAGTTCGGTCAATTCGTGATAGTGAGTCGCGAAAAGTGTTCGCGGACGCGCTCCGGCATGCAGCGCTTCCACAACGGCCCACGCGATCGAAAGGCCGTCGAAAGTCGCCGTGCCGCGGCCGACCTCATCGAGCAGCACAAGGCTGGCAGGAGTTGCCGTATTCAGGATTGCTGCGACCTCGCTCATCTCGACAAGAAACGTCGATCTGCCGCGCGCGAGATTATCCGACGCGCCAATACGCGTGAAAATGCGATCGAAAATGGGCAGTTTAGCGTGCAACGCCGGCACGAATGATCCGATTTGAGCCAGCACGCTGATCAAAGCGGCTTGCCGCAAATAAGTCGATTTTCCGCCCATGTTTGGACCGGTGATGATCAGCAGAAATTGCGATTCGTCGTCGAAATACAGATCATTAGGTACGAAGCGCTCACCGCGCTCTCCGAGCAGCTTTTCGATCACCGGGTGGCGCCCGCCCGCGATCGTCAGGGAGCCGCGCTCGCCTTTGGCCGCAATTTTGGCTTCGCCAAATTCCGGCCGCGTATAGCTTCGAGCGGCGGCGATGCGCGAGAAGTTGACCAGCACATCGATTTGGGCCAGAGCCGCCGCTGTCCGGCGAATGCGGCTTGCCTCACACGCGACCGACTCGCAGATTTCGCGGTAGAGCCGGCGCTCAATTTCGAGGACGCGCTCTTCCGCGGACACGACGTTGCGCTCGTGTTTGGCAAGTTCCCGCGATGTGAATCGCTCCGCGTTTACCAGCGTTTGCTTGCGCTCGTAATCGGCGGGAACGAGCGAGAGGTTGGGCTTCGAAACCTCCATGTAATAGCCGAAAACCTGGTTGTAGCGAATTTTGAGCGACGCGATGCCCGTTCGCTTGCGCTCGCGCTCCTCCATTGCCGCGATGATTTGGCGGCCGTCCTTCAAGATCGCGCGCAGTTCATCGAGTTCAGCGTTTAAGCCGAAACGGATCACGCCGGGCTCGTTCGGCAAAGCCGGAGAATCATCCGCGATTCCGCGAGTGATCGTTTCACGTACGTCTGCGAGTTCGTCCATTTGCTGACGCAGAAAAGCGATTCTTGGCCGTTCCGCGGCCCCTGCGGAATCCCGCGTATTCTGCGCGACATCTTGCAAGAGCGCGCGCAGGCGCGGAACTTTCCCCAGCGAAGCCGCTAGTGCGAGCAAATCCTTCGGCGCGGCAATTCCAAGAGTCACGCGGCTCGTCAGCCGCTCCAAATCGAGAATGGCCCTTAGCTCGGAATAGATTTCTTCACGGGGGATCGTCTGTGTCTTCAGCGCGAACACGGCATCGAGGCGCTGCTCGATTTCATCCCGCGAAATTTCGGGCCGCAAAACCCACGAACGGAGCAAGCGAGCGCCCATAGCCGTTGCTGTTTCGTCGATGGCGGCGAGCAGAGTTGCGGACGCGTCGTCGTCCCCTGCTGGCTGGACCAGCTCCAGGTTTCGCACGGTCACCTGATCGAGCACCATGGCGTCCTGCTGCTCGTAGTAGGAGATGCGATCCAAATGTTCGAGGCCGTTGCCAGCGGACCGGTGCAGAGGCAGTGCGTTGGTGCCGGCCAGATCCTGGCCCGAAATGGCCGCTGTTTCACGCAGGTAATGGACCACGGCGCCGGCGGCGGCCACTGCTTGCGCGTGGCCGTTGAGGCCAAATCCTTCGAGGGCGGTCACGCGAAACTGCGCTTCGAGTTGGCGCCTGGCGTAACTGGCTTCGAAAATCCAATCGTCGAGGTGCGTTTCGAGCGCGCCGAGGCCGTTGGCCGCCGGCTCAGCCGATTCCGGAAACAAAGTGGCGGGACGAGAGACTAGGATTTCGCGAGGGCGAAGAATTTCGAGTTCATCGCGGAGTCGGGCCTCGGCTCGCTCGCCGGTAAATTCGGTCGCGCGGAATTCGCCGGTGGAAAGATCCACATAGGCCAACCCGATGCGCGGTCCCGCTTGGATAACGGACGATGTGCCGGTGGCGACTGCGGCGCTTGCCGCCGCGCTGCGCGCAACGGCAGCGAGAAAATTATTCTCCTTCGTGCCAACCAGCGTTCCGCCCGTCGCGGTTCCCGGCGTCAACACCCGGATCACTTCGCGCTTCACCAGCTTCTTGCCCGGCCCGGCTTCCTCCATTTGCTCGCAGATCGCCACGCGGTGTCCCGCGCGAATCAGGCGCGCAATGTAGTTTTCCGCAGCGTGATAGGGCACTCCGCACATCGGCACAGGATCGCCCTTTTCCTTATTTCTAGAGGTTAGGGTGATTTGCAGGATTCGCGAAGCGAGAACCGCGTCGTCGAAAAACAGCTCGTAAAAATCGCCGAGGCGGAAGAGCAGCAGCGCACTGGGATGTTGTTTCTTCGCAGCGTGATACTGCTGCATTAAAGGCGTGACCGGCTCAGTCATGTGTTCGGCGCTTCCGGAAGGAAACTGATTATGCTGGCCCGGTCCTCGCTTGGCAACTGCGTTCGAGCGCTATCGAAAGCTGCGCACGAACTGTCTGAACTTGTCATTTGGCGAGGCGACACTGTTGTGCCAGGTTCTTCTTCCACACAGATGAATACTCGATATCGTCGCTGAAGTGATCCACAATAAATTGCATGAAGCCGCCACTTAGAATGCGGATTCCCACCCAATATCGCTGGGTGGATGGCGACGTGGTTGAGGCACCTGGCCAAGCCGCTACCTCGAACCGACGATCGGGTTTCCAGTCCGCTTCAACTTCGATTTTCTTCATGTCGCCCGAATTTAAGCGACCCTTATCGACCGAAAAAAAACTGGCCGTCGAAGAAATTGCCAGTTTTAGGTGCACGGTCGAGGACAGCGGCGGTACACACTTCTTGCAACAGTTGACCATCAGCTTTGAGCCTATGCAGAGGTCGTAGGCCCCGTTTTGTCCGCATGTCTTGAATCAGACTCGCGACGCCCTCTGCAACGGATTGCGCTTGGGTGGTTTCGATAAGCGACAACTGAGCGGCGGGAATAGACGTGATGATCAAGAATCCGACGGCGATGTACGGTGCTTTGATTTGATTCGGCGTCATGCGACCCTCAAAGCTTCGCTCTCGGAGCCACTATAAGCTAATTGACGTTCGCCGTTTCAACTGAACGCGCATTTAAGGCTGCTGTGGCTGCACATCATTGGTCCGAGTGAGGGGGGGTTATACTTCGTCATGGCTTCGCGGCACTCTACCGCGCGCGAGACCGAAATCAAGCTGCGTATCCGGCATCTGCCAGCGCTGCTGCAAAAGCTCAAATCGCTTGGTTGCCGGTGCCACGGCAGGGTCTTCGAGCGAAACACTCTTTACGACACGCCAGACCAGGATTTTCGCCGCGGTGACCGGCTGCTGCGCATCCGGACCGAGACGCCAGCGCGCTCCCAATTTGCTCCGGGAGGTCCGGGACGCACCGTGATTACGTCGAAGGCGCCGACACCTGCGCGCGAGTCGGGCCGCTTCAAAGAAAAACTCGAGCGTGAGTTGGTGGCCACTCGCCTAGACTGGCAGGCCGCTTTCCGCTCTTTGGGCCTGCGTACCGGATTCATCTACGAGAAATATCGGACGTCCTATCGGCAAAAAGGGCTGCACCTCGACTTAGACGAGACACCTGTCGGCGTCTTTTTGGAGCTGGAAGGCTCACCGCCAGCGATCGATAGGTGTGCCGAGGCCCTCGGATTTTCGCGCAGCGACTACATTCGGGGCACGTATTGGGACCTGCTTCAGGAAAGTAACCGCCGGACCGGGCGCAATTCGCGCAATATGCTATTCGGTTCGCAAAAATTGAGTAAAAATGTTTCCAAAACCCCACTCTTTGCTTGACAAATTTTGCCTCAGCCTTTACTAGTCGAACAGGAACAACGCGTCTCTATGGAAGAGCATTCGACCAATTCGGATCCTGCGGGTAGTAGCAAAGCAGAATTGCCACGGTGGAAGCCGACTGGCATTGAGATCGCTTCCGACTCGGGTTCCCGGCGAGCCGGTAACGCCAGAACTTGGCGTGCCGATTGGGTATGCGGGAACAGGGAGGCGCGGCCCGGCCTGAAGTAACTGGAAGGCGGTTTTCCGTCTGCCCGTGGCCGGGTTTTACCGGTTCCGGGCTTTTTTTTTGCGCCAATGGCTTCCGGGAGCCGTTCGCGGTGCGAAGGAGCAGTCATGTTGCATGCGACCGAAGTTTTAGGCGCCGAGACGTTTGATTCGGCGGGCAATTTCGTTGGCCGGGTCAAGGAAATGTTTATCGTGCCGGCCGAGCAGTCAGCTCGCATCTCGCGCCTCCTGATAAGCCGTGGCCAATACCGGCCGCTGGTGGCGCGATACGACCAGATCGCGTCCGTTGCTCCGGGACGGGTCAAATTGACCACGGATGAGTCCGCCCTGGAGCTGTACCAGCCCACCGAGGCGTGGCTTGCGGTTCAAAAGGACCTGCTGGATCAGCAAATCATCGACACGAATGGCCGCAAGGTCGTTCGCGTGAATGACGTTGATCTTGCCGACCACCGGGTCAACGGAAATACTGAATTGCGCGTGACCCAGGTCGATGTGGGCGTCCCCGGGGCCGTGCGCCGCCTGTTGCAGGGGCTGGTTCCACCCATGGGGATCCGGCGCATTCAGTCCAAGCTTCCGCCGCGCACGATTTCCTGGGAGTTTGTGAACCTCATAGAGCCCGATCCGCTACGGCGAGTGAAGCTGCGCCTTTCGAGCGAAAAACTTGCCCACCTGCACCCCGCGGATATCGCGGACATCATGGAAGAGGTTTCGCCCGATGAACGGCGGTCCATCGTGGATTCACTGGACGAAGAAGTAGCCGCCGAGGCGATTGCCGAGCTCGATGAGCGCTTGCAAACGCAAGTGGTCGAGCAGCTCGATCCTGAAAAAGCGGCCGACATTATCGAGGAAATGAACCCGGACGAAGCGGCCGATTTGATCCAGAAACTCGAGCCGGAAACCTCAAATGAGGTCTTGAAAGAAATGGAACATCACGAAGCGCAGGAGGTGAAGCAATTGATGCGCTTCGATGAAAATACCGCCGGCGGCATGATGACTACGGAGATTGTCGTGGTAGGTGAGGATGCCACGCGGGGCGAGGTAATCGATTACATCCGGTTCCATGAAATCTCGCTCGATCAGTTGGACAACATCATCCTGATCAACCGGGACGCAGCGCTGGCAGGTACCGTCCCGGTGACTCGCCTGATTCTGGCCAGCGCTGAACAGCGCATGGCGGAGCTTACTTCTGAGCCATTGCTTTCGGTAGGCACCGATGACAGCGACAAGGATGTTTTCGAGTTATTCGACAAATACAATTTGCGAAGCCTGACGGTGATCGACACCGAAAAGTGTCCCGTCGGCGCAATCACGGTTGACGACGTAGTGAACCGCATGCACGCGAAGCTGTGATGGATGCTGCGACGCAGATAGGGTTGTAGGGGAACTTGCCGGAAGAAACGCAATGAACACGTGGGTCACATTGACGGACACGGTCTCGCGGCTCGCCACGCGCGGCAAAGACTTGAACCGGCGCACGCGTACGCTTCGGCGCAGGCTCGCGGTGTTTTTTGCCGTCGTTGGCCCCGGCCTGATTACTTCCAACGTCGACAACGACGCAGGCGGAATCAGCACGTATTCCGCGGCAGGCGCGCAGTTTGGCTACACGCTGCTCTGGTCGCTGATCCCGATGACGATCGCGCTCTATGTGAGCGAGGAAATGTGCGCGCGCATGGGAGTGGTGACCGGCAAGGGGCTCTCGGACCTAATCCGCGAAGAGTTCGGATTCCGCTCGACATTTTTCGTGATGTCCGCGGCGCTGCTGGTCGACCTATTCAATACCGTCGCCGAATTCTCCGGTATTGCCGAGGGCGGGGAAGTACTCCACATCAGCCGCTACGTGACGGTGCCTCTCGCTGCGATTGTGGTCTGGCTGCTGGTTGTCTACGGCACTTACCGTGCGGTTGAAAAGATCTTTTTGGTTGCGTGTGCGTTTTACGCTTCTTACGCGATTTCAGCCTTCCTCGCCAAGCCAAATTGGATCTACGCGGCCAAGCAAACCGTGATTCCCTCGGCCCACATGACCACTCCCTATATCCTGATGCTCATCGGCTTGGTGGGAACGACGATTGCGCCCTGGCAGTTTTTTTACTTGCAGGCGGGATTCGTCGAGAAACGCGTGTCGGCCCGGCAGTATAAGCACGCGCGCCTGGACGTGCTGGTCGGCAGCATTTCCTGCATGGTGATCGTGTTCTTCATCATCGTGTGCTGCGCGGCGACTCTGAATGTTCACGGCCTCACGGCCATTGATAGCGCCAAGGAGGCCGCGAAGGCGCTCGAGCCACTTGCCGGCAGATGGGCGGGGTGGCTGTTTGCGTTCGGCCTGCTCAATGCTTCGCTATTCGCTGCATCGATTCTGCCGCTTTCAACGGCGCATGTGATCTGCGAAGGCCTGGGCTTCGAGGCTGGTCTGGACCGGAAGTTCAGAGAGGCGCCAGCGTTCTATACGCTCTATACGATGCTGATCGTGGTCGGCGCTGGGATCGTGCTGATTCCGCGCGCGCCGCTTTGGAAGATCTTGCTTTATTCGCAGGTGGGAAACGGCATTTGGCTGCCCATCGTGCTAATTTTCATCCTGCTTTTGATTAATCGGCGCGACCTGATGGGTACGCACACGAATTCCTGGGGTTTTAATTTGGTCGCTTGGGCGTCGAGCATCGTGATGATCATTCTCACGCTGATTTTGATGTATACGGCCATCGCGCAACCCTCCGGTGGAGGAATCAGCGGATCGCTGCTAGCGCCATTTCATCGCTTGTTGAGCAGCGTTCATCTATAGAACCGCCCGCCGGGACTTTTGTCCGTAACCCGCACAAACCAGCGATATTGCACGTCGTGTGACCCTATGCTACTTTCGAATGAAGCCCGTTCGAAGCAGTAGCGGGCGGTTCCTGAGTCAATTCCGGTGAAAACTAGCGCTTTGCTGAAGCCTGCCGACCGCGAGGAAGCGGAGTTTCTCGAAAAACTCGATCCGAAGCGTTTGCCCGAGCATCTCGCCGTAATCATGGACGGCAATGGCCGCTGGGCCGAGCGTCGCCATCTGCCGCGGATTGCGGGTCATCGAGCCGGCGTCAAGGCTGCTCGCGAGGTGATCGAGACTTGTGCGCGCCTGCATCTTCCTTGCCTGACTCTCTACGCGTTTTCGCTCGAGAATTGGCGCCGTCCGCAAGCCGAAGTCGACTTCCTGATGCGTCTGCTTCGCGAATATCTGAAACGCGAGCTGCCGACGATCCACAAAAACAATATCCGCTTGCTCGTGATCGGCCGCTCCGAACAGTTGCCCGAAGCCGTCCGCCAGGATATCGCCGACGCGATGCGCCAAACGGCGCGCAACACTGGGATGAAACTCGTCGTCGCGCTCAACTACGGTGGGCGAGCCGAGCTTGCGGATGCATTCAACGCGCTGCTCGATCACGTCCGCGCGAACGGGCTTTCCGCTTTTCGCGCGGACGAGCAGACCATTTCCGACCATCTCTATACGGCTGGTCTGCCCGATCCCGACCTGCTCATTCGAACCAGCGGAGAAATGCGCGTCAGCAATTTCCTGCTCTGGCAAATCGCCTATGCGGAAATTTACGTCACCGAAGCGCTCTGGCCGGATTTTTCGCGCGCGCGCCTGCTGGAGGCGCTGGTTGATTTTCAGAAACGCGAGCGCCGCTATGGCGGACTCGCATCCACGCGCGGTCGCGCGCATTCCGCAAATGGCTCGGGCAATGGACAGCCCGCACATCATCCCTCCCGGTCGAAGCGGGGCTGAGGCCGAATGGGCCTGCGCATTGCCACGGGCGTTGTCCTGATTGCAGTCGTCGTCGCCATTGTCTGGTGGGGTCCGCCCGCTCTGCTGGCCGCCGGCGCCGCGGCGGTCATTCTCCTTGCTCTCAACGAATTATTTGATCTGGGCGAACGAGTAGCTCTGCGCGGCTTCCGTAAATGGACCATGATCTGCGCCGCCGCGCTGTTTTTTGTGCAGTATCAAGCCGGACTCGTCGAAGTTCACTCGCTAGGCGACGCGACGCTGCTCCGCGAAAGCGGACTCGGCTTTCTCTCGCTTGAACTTGTCTTGCTGATTTTTGTTTTTGGCGTGGTCGCGGTCGCACTGGCAATGCGCAGGCCTCTGCAGGAAGCGCTCGGCGCTGTATCGATTAGCGCCGCGGGAATCCTGCTGATTGCTCTGCCGTTCAGCTATCTTGTGCGCATCAATGAAGTCGAGAACCAGGGACGCTTGCTGGCCCTTTTCACGCTGTGCCTAGTGTGGGCGGGCGATACACTCGCTTACTTCGTGGGCAAATTCCTCGGGCGTTTGCCCATGGCGCCGGCCTTGAGTCCCAAGAAAACTTGGGAAGGCGCGTTTGCCAATCTGGTCGGTTCGTTGATCGTGGCAGTGATTTTCTCGCGTTGGATGGCGATGGATATGCTGACTCTGCTCCTGATCGCAGGAGTCGCCAACATCGCCGGGCAAGCGGGCGACTTGGTCGAGTCGGCCTATAAGCGTGGCGCGTCCATGAAGGATTCCAGTACGTTGCTGCCCGGCCACGGCGGGATGCTGGATCGCATCGACAGCCTTATTTTGGCTGCACCCATCGTATGGATCGCTTGGCAATGGTTCTCGCCGAAGTGAATTCTGCGCCGCCGCAGACGTTTTGTAGGGGCGTACCTTGGTGCGCCCAATCTAGCTAATTCTTGCTTCCCGCGAACAACCGCGCAATCGCCACGAGCAAAATCGCGCCGACGGTGGCCGCTGCCAGGCTGCCCCAGAATCCCCAAGCCCCTATTCCGAGCCGCGTAAAAATCCAACCGCCGATCACTGCACCAATCAAACCAAGAATCACGTCAACGATGCAGCCGAATCCGCGGCCCCGCGTCACGTGTCCCGCGATCCAGCCGGCCAGCAATCCGATGATGATCCATCCCAGCAACCCTCGCGACGAAACGCCGACCACATAGTAGTGATCGCTTTGAAAGAACATCGCGGCAAGAGACTGCATCGAGCGCCTCCTCAATTCCTCGCAATGCTTACTGGACGCCTACAGGTTCGCCGTGTTGCCAGAACGCTGCACCTGCATCGCCGAAGCGGAGCGAAACAGATGCGAATTGGACCCACCCGCGCGCACATGATCTTCTTATGTCCTGCGGCAGGGCGCAATAGCCAGATGAATTAGGGGCGGGACATTACCGAACGATGGCTGGAGGCTCGGCCACCGAAAGCTCTAGTCGTCTTCACCGAGGAGAATCGCCGCGGCCAGAACTGTGGTCCACAATCCGCGCTTATCGCCGACGGCGGATTGCGTGATGTTCATGGTGCGGACGATTTTATTCGAGATGCGATAAACGGCTTTCTTTTCGTCCCATGACAGATCGGGATCGAATTCCACGTTGAGTGTGGTGGCAAGCATTTCGGCAGCTAGCTCTTCGGTATATTCGCCGGCCACTTCTTCGGTTTCGCCGAAAGAGTGATGCTCGGAAAGATATCCGTACATGGACTTATCGCCGGGCAGCGCCAAACCCACACCGGCCGCGATCAGGCGATGCGGTTCACGCGTTTGATTCTCGCTGATTACGGTAAAGGCAACCTGGCCGGGCTTGAGATGCTTTAGCCCTTCGCTGCGCGAGATCAGTTTGCAATACGGAGGAAAAATCGACGACACGCGGACGATGTTGCACGCCGCAATGCCGGCGTTGCGCAGGGCGAGCTCGAAGCTCGACAGGCGCTCGCGGTGCTTTCCAACTCCCTTGGTGAGGAAAATCTTCTTCGCGACAAACGCCATGAGTCGAGCCGGTGTGCGGTTCCTCCAGTTTGAAGTGCGGCGAACGAAAATTAGCAAGCACGCGTAGTGATGTCAACTGCTTTCGGGGCTTTGATGATTACAAGTGCGTGAAATCCTGCTGCAACGCGAGGATTCAATCTTTGGCGCAGAGCATGATGCAGGGAGCCAGGGCGTCGGAAATGGTTTTCAGTTCGCGAAGCTGCGATTGGGTGAAGTCGGCTCCGGCATCCGTCTGATTCTTGCCTTTGCGCGAAACCTGCACCACGCCGATCGCGTCGCGTCCCAGAATAATCGGCGCGCTCATGATCTTCTGGATCGGATCGCCGCGCATTTCCGCG
Source organism: Candidatus Acidiferrales bacterium (assembly GCA_030037315.1). Taxonomy (GTDB): domain Bacteria; phylum Acidobacteriota; class Terriglobia; order Acidiferrales; family UBA7541; genus Palsa-295. The sequence goes on along the minus strand of JASHRM010000168.1, from coordinate 6,968 downwards.
TCGATCGGCACGCCTTCAAAAACGGATGCGTGCGGCACGACGGAAAAATGATTGATCAGCTCGGGACGCTTGTCGCGAACGGTCCTTGCAGCCAGGGAATTGGTGCTGGAAAGGGGAATTTGCCCAACGGTGCGCAAATTATCCGGCGCCAGGAAGCGCAGTGACCGTTCGTCGGGGGTCAGCCCCAGGATCGCCACCTCGTGAATTTTTACGCCGAAATTCTTGCTGATCAGCTCGACCGCGCGGTTCAGCCGAACTACATCGCCCTCATTGCTGTGGCGAGCGAGTTCGTTTACCCATTTCTTCAAATCGCCTATGTGTTCGCCGATCACGATTCCCCCAAGAATCGCGATACCGAATTCGTAATTCAATAGTAACTTGGCCCTGAGCGTTTTATAAGGTCGCACAACCCATGAACGTTCGTATGCGATACCTGCGCCGCGCGCGATACGGCGGTGAGGATTCGCGAGCGGCACGACCGCTAGAATCGGCGAGGTCTGCTATAAAGGGCAGGGCTACAGGCATTGGATACTCCTAAACCTCTTTTATCCATCTCCGATCGGGCGCGCGAATTGCACCAGCGGTCGATCGTCGTGGATACTCACGTCGATACCACGCAACGCCTGTTTTTCGACGGCTTCGGTCTCGGCCAGCGCCATTCCGACGGGTCAGTCGACATTCCACGCTTGCGGGACGGAGGCGTCGACGCGATTTTCTTCGCCGTTTGGATGCCGGGAACGATTACAGGACAGAAGGCGGTTGATTCCGCGTTCCGGCAGCTCGACGCCGTGCACCTTGAAATCGGTCGTCATCCGCACGAACTCGTGTTCGCGCGAACGGCAGCTGACATTCATCGCGCGCGCGCTAATCACCGAATCGCTGTGCTGTTAGCCGTCGAAGGGGGACACATGATGAATCGCGACCTCAACGTCCTGCGCGAATTCTCTGCCCGCGGCGTCACGTACATGACCCTCACGCACGCGCGCACCACCGATTGGGCGGACGCATCCACAGACGCACCGCTCCACAATGGCCTTTCCGACTTCGGGCGCGAAGTAATTCACGAAATGAATCGGCTCGGGATCATGGTCGATATCTCCCACGTCTCCGATACGTGTTTTTCGGATGTGCTGGAAACGAGCGCCGCTCCCATTTTCGCGTCGCATTCGTCGTGCCGCGCTTTATGCCCCTCGCCGCGAAATTTGACCGACGATATGATTCACGCACTGGCGCAAAAGGGCGGCGTGGTGCAGATCAACTTTCACGTGGGGTTTCTCAGCCGCGAATTTCGCGCAGCCGAAAGCGCCAAGCCGCACCTGGAAAAGCGCACCGACGAAGAGGCCCAAAGAATTTGCGGCGAAAACATGGCGTGCCAAATCCTCGAATCGGATAGAATCGTACGGAGGTTGGTGGGGGAGGGGGAACTGCCTCGCGTCGATTGGACGGAGATTGTCCGCCATATCGATCACGCCACTCGCATTGCCGGCGTCGACCACGTGGGCCTCGGCTCGGACTTCGACGGCGCGAATATGCCCTTCGGAATGGAGGACGCGTCGCGAATGCCTCTGATTACGGAAGCGCTGCTGCAAAAAGGCTATTCGGAGATCGATATCGGCAAAATTTTGGGCGGCAACATGCTGCGCTTCATGCAGGGTGTGGAAGCCGCGCGCGAGTCGCTGACGCGCAAAGGACGAACTGAATGAAATTTTTGGCCACGGCAGTCGCGTTTTGCGCGTTCGCACTCGCTCCGATCAGCAGTTTCAGCGGCGCCGCGAAAGCTCAGACGCCAGCCGCCGCGCAAGAATCCGCAACTCCGACGCATCCGAGGACACACATGACCACCGACCCTGCCTTGTTGCATCCTTCGCAACTCACCGCGAAGGCGCCCGAAGATTATGACGTGAAATTCACCACCACGAAGGGCGATTTCGTTGTTCACGTAACTCGCTCGTGGGCTCCGCTGGGAGCAGACCGCTTCTACAATCTTGTCAAGCATGGCTTCTTCACGGACGCGGCTTTCTTCCGCGTCGTGCCTGGTTTCATCATTCAATTCGGGATCAGCGCGAATCCAGCAGTGGCTCGCGTCTGGCAGAACGCGAACATCAAAGACGATCCGGTGAAGCAGAGCAACAAGCCCGGCACGCTGACCTTCGCCACAGCCGGGCCAAATACGCGCACCACGCAGCTTTTCATCAATTTTGGCGACAACAAGTTTCTCGACGGCCAGGGTTTTGCTCCATTTGGCAGCGTGACGTCCGGCATGGAAGTGGTCCAAAGTCTCTACAGCGGCTATGGGGAAAAGCCGGACCAGGGCTTGATCCAATCGCAGGGCAAAGCTTACTTGGACAAAAATTTCCCAAATCTCGACAGCATCAAGAGCGCGACGATCGTTCCTCCCGCGAAGTAACCCGGACGGCAGGGCGATGATCCCGGCTCATTGCCAACGAAACTTGCGCCTCGGATGAACGAAACTCAGGCTACCCACTGGAGCGGCGCGATTTCCGCGGTTGCATCGAGGACCAGTGCACTTACGGCGACTGGGGTTCTGGCCGGTTTGGCCCTTTGCAAGCTGATCATTCAATTCGCGGGCATCCGTCATTACGGCATCTTCCGTGACGAACTCTATTACCTCGCGTGCGGTCAGCACCTCGCTTGGGGTTACATAGACCAGCCGCCGCTAATCGCCGTGGTGGCATGGTTCGAGCGGCATGCTTTTGGCAGTTCCCTGATTTCTGTTCGTCTGCTGCCCGTGTTGGCCGGAGCCGCCGTTGTTTTTCTCACTGGCATTCTGGCGCGCGAATTAGGCGGCGGGCGTTTCGCTCAATTCCTTGCGGCGCTCACGATGCTTCTCGCTCCCGCCTTCCTTGCCTTCGATAGTTTTCTTTCCATGAATGCGTTCGAGCCGGTCTTCTGGCTCGGTTGCGCCGTCATCGCGGTGCGCATCGCAAAAGGCGCTACGCCGAAATTGTGGCTTGGATTCGGCCTGCTTGCGGGCATCGGCTTGGAAAACAAGCACACGATGCTCGTCTTTGGTTTTGGCATGATGGCCGGACTGATTCTATCCGGCAATCGGCGCGTCTTTAGGTCTCGATGGATTTGGATTGCGGGCGCGGTTGCGTTGGCGGTCTTTCTGCCGAATTTGATTTGGGAAGCGCGCCACGGTTGGCCGCAAGTCGAAGTCGTACGAAACGCACAGCTTTACAAAAACGAGCCCATCTCGCCCCTCCGTTTTTTGGGCGAGCAAATCGCATATCTGAATCCCGTCGCCTTGCCCGTGTGGCTCGGCGGATTGCTTTGGCTGTTTTTTTCGCGGGCCGGGAAGCGATTTCGTTTTCTCGGCTGGGCTTATCTGCTCGTCCTGATCGTGTTCATCGCGTTTCAAGGGAAGTCATATTACCCACTGCCGTTTTATCCCGTTCTCGTAGCGGCCGGAGGAGTCGTTTTTGAGTCCGTCAAGAGGCCGCGCGCCGCACCTTGGCTCCGCATCGCGTTTCCGACGGTGTTGATCATTTCCGCGCTGGTTGCGTTGCCGTTTGGTGTGCCTGTGCTTCCGATCGACACCTTCATTCGCTATTCGCAACTGTTGCCTTATTCAAAAGCCGTGACCATGGAGCGTGACGCCGTCCATGTCGAACTGCCGCAGCTTTACGCCGATATGTTCGGTTGGGACACGCTGGCGGCGACGGTTGCCAACGTCTACCGAAGCCTGCCCGCGTCCGAGCGCTCTGATTGCGCCGTGTTGGGCGGAAACTATGGCGAATCCGGCGCGATTGATTTCTATGGTCCGGCTCTCGGTTTGCCAAAGGCGATTGGCGGACACAATAGTTACTTTTATTGGGGGCCGCGCGGCTATTCAGGGTCGTGCGTAATTCTCTTTGGCGAGCGTTCCAACGAATTCATCACCTTCTTTCGGGATGTGCGCGTCGCAGCCGTCGCGGAAAGCCCTCACGCCATGCCCAACGAAAGGCATATCGTGATTTACGTATGTCGCAATCCGAAAGAGCCTCTTGCCGCCTTGTGGCCGCGCTTTAAAATGATCATCTGACCGTTATCTAGGAATCACAGTAGGACTAAACGCGGGGAGGATGGCGGGGTAGAAGCGCTTCGCGCTCCAGTTTCGCGACATCGAAGCCGGTCCGCGCGAGCTTGCGGCTTATCTCGGATCCGAGATTTCGCAGAATGCATAGCAGCACGCACTCAGTGGTCAGGATCGGAATTGAGCGCTGGCCGCTGCGGTCGTAGGCGGGCGCAATTTCGCCGGCTTTCTTCAGAACCGTTTCGAGAGCCGCCGAAGGCTTTATTGGTTTTTCGGCGGACCTCTCCTCTTTCTTAAAAGGAAGCAGTTTCTCCCACGGCTTGCGTTCGCTTTTTTCGCGCTCGCGATCGTAGAGCTCGATCCACGCGTGCCAGCGCTGCGGACTGATCTGGCAAATGCCGCGCAGAACTTCCTCGACGTCGTCGCGATCGTGCTCGTTCCAATACTGAGAGAGATGATCCCAATTCGAGAGGTACATCCCGGCCAGGTAGTCCGCCACTTCGATGAACTGCGATGTGCGGCTGTGCGCCAGCATCACGGCGATCGTTTCTGCGCGTTTCAGATCCAGCGTCATGCGATAGGAGGCCACCGCTTGAGGCTGCTGTCCCTCCGTGCCGGGCCGCTCGGGCCGCGCCGAATCGCTGCCGCCGAATAATTTCATTGTGCCGGATGATCCCCGCTTAATTTTATCAGTATGTCCTGTCGGACATTCTCCCGCGTTGCCACGAAGTTTCCTAAGTCTGCAGATCGAAGTCGCTATGCGATTTCCGCCGATTCAAGTCGAATCCCATGTTGGCGAAAGTAATGTCGGGTATCGAACATCGTGCCGTCGCAACCCGTGCTATTCGTTTTAGGTTTGACCACCGCAAGACCTGGAGACGGAATGAATCGCAAAGGGCGGCTGCAATTCGTGTGGCTGAATAAGGGACGCGCAACGGAGCCTCAATTTGAAGTGAGCTTTATCTCCTATCAGTCGGCGGGCGGTCCGGCGCCATCGCGCAAATTCACCGGTGAGGAAAGCTTGCTCGCGTTCCTGATCGATGAGGTTCGCGCCGATTCTGGTGCGGTTGCGGCAGCTCTTGACGAACTCATACAGAGCGGAAGCGGCGGTCTTGAAGCGATTACACTATCGGATGAGGAACTGGCGAAGCTGAAGCTGGTTTAGCTCGCGACTGCTTGTTTGAGGCGGCCGCCACTCTTGTTTCATGCAAAAAGATCGGCCAAGTCTCGGCCGGTCTTTTTTTTTCCGGTCTGTATTCAGTTGACTGCTGGTTCAGCACTCGTTCAGCGTTTCGCGTTTGCGCAACCCATAGAAACATGCAAGCGCAAGCAGCGCGCTGCCCAGCATGATCAGGCTCGAAGGCTCCGGTGCGGGAACACTGCCCGTCGAGATGTCCAAGGTTGCCGCCCCGCCCTCGTTGTCCCTCGTGTAGACATAAAAAGCAAACGTCTCGCCTGCCGTCAGGTCGACTGTGGTGACTCCACTTTCTGTGAATCCTTGCAGCGAGCCTACCGGCGATAGCTGAGTTTTGGTGCCGTCGATTTCGTATCCCGCCGGATCGTAGTACGCGCCGCCCGTGTCGTCGGTCGTGTAGGTCCAGTCGAAAGTGAGAACCGTATCCGCGGGCACGGTAATTGAAAACAGTGTGGTACCGGCCGCGTCAGTAAGGTTGTTGCCGCCGGTTAGAAGGACCGAGCCTGGGGCCCCCGATGTGTTCACGCTGCCGTCGGAGTTCGTGAGAGTGGTCGTCCAATCCGAAACGCTGTAATCACCATAGAAGAGCGAATCCCCTTGCGCCACGCTGCTAAAACCGAGCATCAGCAGGGCGGCCACTCCCGCCAAAGCCATGAATTTCATTCGAGCCCATGTCATAAGAATAGAGCCCTTTCCGCGCATCTGCGCCTAATCGGTCCTCTAACAAGCACTCAATGAACCAAAACGGCACATCTGATTCGATTGGACTTATATCATCAATTTTTGGGGTTATTGGCAACTGATTTCCTACTAATTCCTTAAAGGTTCATACAGTCCTTCTGTCCTCTCCCGTTACGTAACCAACGCGATAACGGGTTGGGGCACTTCTGTTGCTCCAGAAATCTCAGAATGAGACGTGGCCTGCCTTGGAACGCGTCTCGACACGTGTCCCGTTGCGCGGCCATTGCTTTTCTTCTGTGTGATAATCTCGCTGTGGCGCGGCGCAAAAAGCCCCGGCTGAAGGTCGCCAAAGAAGCGAAGCGCCGCGCGCGCATGGGCATCGGCCTGCCTCCGCCCGGGCGCACCATCCCGAATAAATCCTCGAAGCGCCCGAAACACAAGCAAACTTTGCGCGATCTGCTCGGCGAAGTTTGAGCCTTGGCCAAGAGAATTGCACTCCCTAGAAAAGGGGGGAGATTTGACGGGTAGAAAACTCTATCTTACTAATTCAGCGTGGGTTAAAGGCACTTCTACGCGGCAGGTTTGTCGGGTAGAATTTGCCTCGGGCTGTTCGAGTGTGATGACTTAACTTCTAAGTTAACTTGTTTTTTCCTTTCTTATCTTTCTTGACTTCGATTCGTTCTTCCCCTTCGAGGTTAGCATCAGTCAGAAGAATTCCAAGAACGTGGTTGGTGTAAAAAGCAGAAGAGAATCGCCTGTGATTCGAATCGATTCGGGCTGCTTAGGAGAGGCCTTGAAAGTGAAAAGTCCCACCGTCGCAAAGACCGCGACGACGGGGCGCCCGCAAATTCAAAATCGTCAGACCAGTTCGTGGGCCACCTGCCCTGTGTTCCTTTATTCAAAACAGAATGCCAAACCGCACTAAAGAGCCCGCCGTGCAGAGGCGTCTCGTTTCGGGTGTGCATTCTGTGAGCATTTGGCGACCGACGCTGTGCGCGAACGCGGTAATAACTGGTCTAGTGGATATTGCGGGTTTTGCGGCCGACGTAATCCATG
>JASHRM010000167.1 GCA_030037315.1 Candidatus Acidiferrales bacterium | reverse complement strand
GGAGTGGTGGTCGATACGCACGTGCAGCGAGTCTCGAATCGTCTCGACCTGACACGCAACGAAGATCCGAAAAAAATCGAACAGGATTTGATGAAGATCCTTCCTCAGGACCGCTGGGTGCTTTTTTCACACCAGATCATCTGGCATGGCAGGCGCGTTTGCCACGCGCGCACGCCGAAGTGCATCCAGTGCAATCTCGAGCAGATCTGCTACTCCAAGGACAAAACGGTGTAAGCCAAGCAGACTCGGAGCCGTATGACGACCTAACCGGGGCGTCTGCGCTTCAATTCCGGAATCGCAGTGGCGCGTAACTGCTGCCCGAGTCACCAAACCACAGAGTTCGCCCGCTGTGGTTCGGCATCGCGACAAATCGAGCGCGATCCGGAGTAACGTTCGGATCGGAATCTCAGGCTGGAATTATCCGCCATGGCGCGGGAAATTCTATCCGCCGAAGTCGCCGCATAACCGCGAACTTTGCCACGCCGCGGGGATCTCTCCTTCGATTGAAGTGAACGGGACGTTCTATTCGCTGCAACGACCCGAAAATTTCGCAAAGTGGGCGGAGGAAACCCCGGACGAGTTCGTTTTTGGGATCAAGGGCTCGCGTTACATCACGCACATGCGACGATTGAGGGATGTGCGCGTGCCCCTTGCGAACTTTCTGGCGTCGGGGCTTCTGCGATGAGGGCCGAAGCTTGGCCCGATTCTCTGGCAGTTTCCACCGAGCTTTCGATTTGACGCCGAGCGTCTCGCAAATTTCTTCGAATTGCTGCCGCGCGATATGGAATCCGAGCTGAACTGGCGAGACGTCACGACAAGCGTGTGAGCGGGCGCTCGTGAATGAAAGTGACGCAGAACCGCCGTTTGCGCCACTGCATTGAAATTCGGGATGAGAGCTTCGTCGCGCGCCAGTTTATCGAATTGCTTCGGAAACACGGCGTCGCGCTCGTTCGTGCAGACACCGTGGAGTGGCCGCTCCTGATGGATGTGACGTCCGATTTTGTGTATTGCCGGTTGCATGGGTCCGAAGAACTGTATGCAAGCGGATATGACGATGCGGCGCCTGATGCGTGGGCGGTTCGCGTGGCGTCGTGGGCGCGGGGCGGGGAATCCCCGGATGGCAGGCGGATCGGTCCAAAGCCCGCCAACAAAAGAGCTTCACGCGACGCTCTCGTTTATTTCGATAACGACGCGAAGGTCCGTGCGCCGTTCGATGCGCAAAACCTGATTGCGCGGGTAGACAAACTTCTCTGGAATCCACGCTAGCGGTTCACAATCTACTTGCCCCGCAGGACAAAGAAGAGAATTACATCGAGCAGCACCAGCACGGCGACAATGACTTCCAACGCAAACATCCGGCGCTCGTTGAATTGCGCCACCATAAATTCGTAGAGTTCGCCGGCCGTTTTGAGCTTTTCGTTCACGAGAGTCTTGTAATCGTTCACTCCGATTTTCGCGGAGCTGACGGCGTAGACGCGGGCGTAATAGGTGTCGCTGATAAATTTCACGGCGTATTCAGTTCTTTCGGCAAGCTCCATGATGTCGAGTCGTATTCGATTCAACCGGACGGCGCGCCGGGCCAGCCGCCAACTGGCAAGCAGTCGTTCGTGGCCCTCGAGCGAGCTGTACACATTGGAGAGCAGATTCGTAAGCAGTTCATCGTAATAGCGGAACTCGAGCAGCTGCGTGTTGGCATAGCGCAGAAGATCGACCACTGCCGCTGTTGCTTCCGGCCTATCGTAAACAAGCGCAGCGGCCCAGCCGACGACAACAAGATCATTGGGGTAATAGGAAAGTGCGGAACGAAGAATTTCGTCGCGTTCAGCGACTGAAAGAGGGTCGATCTCACCGCGCACGAGTTGAGCGATCGAATCGCCATTGGCGCGAAGCATTTCGTCGGCCGTCGAGGCGCCATGCGAAGCTGAGTCGCGGGCCGAGTCGATTTCAATGACGAGATAGTCTTCATCGAGCCATTTTGGCGAAGGCCTGATCAGGGCGGATTGAATGCCTGCCAGGCGGCCGCGCAGCAAATTGGCCGCGGCTTCTTCAACTTCCGGCGCGTTCATCCAGCGGTAGGATTTTGCGCGAAGACTTTCGAATTCGCATTCAAACGGCGTGGAGAATTCCAAGCCTACGACACCGAACCAGTAGTATTTCATTTCGGCGTCGAGTGTTTCGCCAGCCGGCAGCGTAAGTTGCGGAAGCCATTCGGTCATAGGAACATGCTGCGCCTGCGCATATTCCGGGCTGCGATGGGTAAGTGTTAGCGAACGAGCTGCCTCCGATCCAAGGATTTTTCGAAGGCTTTCCATTTCGATTGCCTCGGCGACGTCAAAGAAGTGCAACATCCGAAAATGGCCGTGCACGATCATTCGCGGAGCCTCAGGAGGCGCTCAGTTGGTCTGCAAAGCTTGGATGAAGCAATGGACGGCGCTGGCACTGTGAGCTTCAGCAATCCTAGGGGAAACGTTTATGGCAAATACAAGCATGCGTGGATGAACTTCGCTTTCCTCTCGTGCAAATCTGGCGACGATTCGCAATGCGCGATGGAACAAAGGAGCTTTGGTAATGAGGAGTGAATCAGAAACGCAAAACCGGAATTGTCCTGATTTCAATTCTTTCCAGACGACAAGAGCGAGTTTGTTGACTGCCGGTGCGGCGCTGGCGCTTTACGGGGTGAGCCGCAAGTCGTTATTCGGCGCAGGAGTTGCAGCGGCTGGAGGCATGTTGGCGCTTGTGGGATCCGGAATTACCGTGCCGAAGACTTACCACGCGACAGCCAGCTTTCTTATCAATTGCTCGGGGAGCGATGCCTATCGTTACTGGCGCAATTTCGAAAATCTTCCAACGTTCATGCGGCATTTGCAGTCTGTGCGCGTGCTCGACGACCTGCGCTCCGAATGGACAGCGCTGGGGCCTTTGGAAACTCCCATACGTTGGACGGCTGAAATTGAACAAGATCAGCACGATCAGCTCATTTGCTGGCGGTCGTTGCCCGACTCCGATTTTCAGATTCGCGGGTCGGTGGACGTTTTGCAGCATTTGCACGATATGTATCAACAACCCTTTCGCATCGATCCGGTCTACGACGAAGAGAAAGTCGCCTTCATCACGCACGAGATCGCGGAAACGTACGCGCCGGTTCGCATCACGGTCGCTTACGGCGGCCAAAACCCCGTGCCAAAACCTTTTGTCATGGTATTGCTTTGGATCAAAACGCCGGACGGATGGAAGATGACCACCGACATTCCCATTCCCGTACCTCCCGATCCGGCCAAACACTGACGCATGGGCCATCCATCGGGGAATGGCCAATTTTCGGGGAGGATCAAGATGACTGAAGTCGAAAAGAAAGAACTCGCGGAGAAATTCATCGAAGGGCTGGGACTGCGTGGCGAGCGCCTCCTTGGTTCAATCCTGACTGAGGACGTCACGTGGAGCTTGCCCGGCGAAAGCCTGATGTCGGGCGAGGCTCATGGCACGGCCGCGATTCTGAAGAGGGCAGAGACGCTGCGCGCTTACGGCGTAAAGATTGAGATTGAACACATCGTTTTCGGTTTCCAGGATGTGGCGCTGCATCTTCACAACACGGGCACGAGAAATGGTCTGGATCTTAACGAGCACTTGACGACCGTCTGCAGGTTACGTGGCAATAAAATCTATCGCCTTGATACCTTTATCTCGGACGTGCCGATGCTCAATGCCTTCTTCGTGTGAGCAACTGCGAGTCAATGCTTATCAAAAGGAGGCGAGGAGAGTAATGTCACTGGCAAGATTGACGACGAACACTCGCTCACCGCTCGCCTCCTCAATTACATGAGTACGGGCGGTCAGATATACCGATGGAGCTACGATGACACTGGCCCCGGAGCTGAAATCCCAGCTGCGTCCTGGGATAGCTTGGCAACTGCCTTAGACTTCGGCTACTGGGATTTGAACAAAAGCATCGAGGAGTTCGTTAAACGCATCCAGCGAAACTCCTAAATGGCACCGGACAGGTTTATGGAAGAGTAGTCATGACAAAAAACAATAGGCTCACTCGTCCCTGGGCGGGACCAGAATATCGGTCCCAAATCGCAGTTGGAGCTATTCCGACAAATTTCTCTTGGAACTTCAATCCTGAGAACAGCGAATGGGAGATCGTCAAAGTGATGCCGGAAGGGACTGATGACGAAGTTCTTTATTCGAGCCCTTCGAAACCCGCAGCAGAGAATGCGCTCCGAACTTTAATCGAGAAAGAATACCCCGGTTTGCTCGCTCAAGAAGGGGTCTAGTCAGTCATCGAAATGGTTGATCACCTAGATTTCGACATGTAGCCCTCTTGAATATGCTTAGCTAAAATATTTAAAATGAATGACATAATGTCAATCGATCCCCTAGACAGATGTCGGGTTTTTGTCTATACTGGGTGTCGGGTTTTTGCACTATGCGCCGACCAAGAACACTACGCAAGAAGATCGAGACACGCATCGCTCGAAAGCGCGGCGAAGACGTTTTCCTGACTCGCGAATTCCGCGATCTCGGCGGAGAGGATCAGGTTCTACGAGCGCTCCGTATTCTCGTGCGAGAGAAGCGTCTCGTACGCCTAGGTTATGGTGTGTACGGACGCGCCATCGTCTCGCGGCTCTCGGGCGAACCCATTCTCTACAGCCAGAACGGATTTCTAGGTGCGGCGCGTCAAGCTCTCACCAAGCTTGGTGTAGCATGGGAGCTCTCTGAATCCGAGCGCCAATACAACGAGCGACGCTCCACACAGATTCCGTTGAATCCCGTTGTGCGGATCAAGGGCAGGTTTTCTCGCCGACTTCGCGATGGGAATCAGGAGCTGGTGCTTGCAAGGTAGCCCCTCGCTCCAAGAGCTACTCGAAGTTCAACAGCATTTCAATTTGCCAAGCCCGATCCTTGTCGAGAAGGACTGGTATGTCGTCAGGGCTCTCTCTGCGATCAACTCGGCGGATGTGGGACCGTTCCGACTCGTATTCAGCGGCGGAACGGCCCTCAGCCGCGCACACCGTCTTATCCACCGCATGTCTGAGGACATCGATTTGAAAATCGTGTCGGACAGGCCCTGCTCACGCCCTGAACTGCGTACGCTACGGGAAACGGTTACGAACGCTCTCCTGGGGGCTGGTTTTGTATTTGAACCCGCAAACCCTGCCCATCGTGAATCCGGTAACGCGAGCCGCTACACGGTTTATCATCTGCCTTACGAGCCGAGAGCAGCCGGCGGTGGCGCGCTCCGGCCAGAAATAAAAATTGAGACAGCGGTATGGCCCCTTCGATTGCCATCCGTGGAATGCAGCGTCAGTTCATTCCTGGCAGAAGCTTTCAATAAACCGCCTGAGGTTCCTTCGATCGCGTGCGTGGCACTTGTAGAGACAATTGCTGAGAAATTCGTCGCGCTCACCCGGCGTCTCGGGACAGAACTCGCGGTTGCTGACAGACCACGCGACAACACTCTGCCTCGACACTTGTACGATCTGCATGTGCTACGCCCTCACTACGACGCCGACCGCGTCATCGTTCTCGCTAGAGAGATCATGTTGGCCGATGTTGAAGCCTACGGACACCAATTTCCTGCATACCGAGATGACCCCGTTGCCGAAACCGTGCGCGCCGTCCGGGGGCTTCCCACAGACGAATTCTTTGCTCAATGCTATGCCACGTTCCTAAGGGACATGGTGTACGGCGAAGCTCCCGATTTCCCAACAGCACTCGCTACATTGTCGGCTCTTGCCGATATCTTAGCCGTTGAACGAACCGGATAGGCAACACAAATAGACCGTGGGTACGGAAGCGTCTTTATCTGAGATTCAATCGTAGATGATCGGCTGCAGTATTAAGCGAAACATGCAGAGCACCAGGGATGCTCCCGCTTCCGACGATTACCATGATGAACCCTCTTAGATGATGCCGAGACTTTGCGACAGCCTCGTTGATCGTCCGCTTGTCAAACCGGGACGGTACCGGAATACATTCGGGGTGTGTGTGCCAATCGCCAACGAAATGGAAACCTTGACGATGCATCTCGTCGATTTCCTTTTGCTCTTCCGCTCGATTCGGAACATACGAAAAGCGCGACCTGCGGTCGGCACCTCTCGGCCCGGTGACCTTAGAAATCCTGACTGCCTCGTCCGAGAATTGCGCGAACAACTGGCCTCCGGCCTCGAGTGAAGCGGCATCAACCTGCTGGTGCGCAAGAAAATGATTCAGGACGGGAGCGGTGATGACGAGACGCTGGGCGGATTCTCCGACTTGGTAAGTGAATGAGGTTCGAATTCGATTCCATCGGCACAAATGAAGCACTTCGGATCCCGTTCCCAAGCGAGCTCCTCCTCGAACGCGCCTTTGCTCCGACTCGGATCGCCGTTGATCCACTCGTCCGACCAAGCACCGCCGGCCTCG
>JASHRM010000166.1 GCA_030037315.1 Candidatus Acidiferrales bacterium | reverse complement strand
AAGGCGTTCGCTCGCGAGGACTTTCTGCGCGATGGGCCGAAGGCGCGCGTCCGTGATTTGAAGGTCTGACATTACGCAATCCGCCGCCTAGGGACGCATAATCACTACGGCCGCGCCCCAGAACAGCAAGAACAACAAGCTAATATAGCCATTCACTGTGAAAAACGCAGCATTCATTTTGCTCAAATCGCTCGGTTTCACAAGCGAATGCTCGTATGCGAGCAGCGCAGTTACAACGCCGATTCCCGCCCACGCCGGCCACGCGAGATGGAAGCTCCACGCAAGCCAAGCGAGCAGCGCCACCATCACGAGGTGCATCAGGCGAGCGATTCCGAGGGCTTTGGCGATGCCAAACTTTTTGGGAATGGAGTGAAGGCCGGCACATTTGTCGAATTCCACGTCCTGGCACGAATACAAGACATCAAATCCACCCACCCAGAGCGTAACCGCGGCGCAAAGGATCAGAATGCGCGGATCGATCGATCCGCGAATCGCGATCCAAGCCGCCGCCGGCGAAATTCCCAGGCAAAAGCCCAAAACGAAGTGCGACCACGAAGTAAAACGCTTCGTATAGGAGTAGAAAAATAGAAGCGCGAGCGCCACCGGCGACAGCTTGAGCGCCAGGATGTTCAGACGCCAAGCGGCAAATACCAATAATGCAGACGCGATGATCGTGAAACCCCACGCGAAGCCGATCGAAAGCTGGCCGCTCGGCAATGCTCGGTCGGCGGTGCGGGGATTGCGGCGGTCATATTCGATGTCAGCGATCCGGTTCACCGTCATCGCCGCAGAGCGCGCGCCGACCATCGCCACAATGATCCATAGAAATTGCTGCCACGACGGCAATCCGCCGGTTTCGCGCCCGGCAAGCAATGCGCCTACCAGCGCAAACGGCAAGGCAAAAACCGAGTGCTCGAATTTGATCATTTCGAGCAAAACGCGAATGCGACTCGCATCCATTTCAAGCAAAACTCCTAAAACAAAGGACACCGAAAACGCGCAGATTGTTAAGTTCAATTTTCTCCTTTCGCACGGCCTTTCCATCGATACTGTTTTTTCTGGGGCAACCCGAGTTGTGCGAGGACACGGTACGCGAACTGCTCGACCAGATCCGCGATGCGCTGGGGTTCGTAGTAAAAGGCAGGCATGGCCGGCATGACGGTTGCGCCGGCATCGTGCACGCGCAGCATGTTTTCCAAATGAATGCGATTGAGCGGCGTTTCGCGCAGGCACAAAATCAGCGGACGGCGCTCTTTCAGGCATACGTCCGCTGCGCGCGTCAGCAAATCATTGGCGATACCCGCGGAAATGGCGCCAAGCGCGCCCGCGGAACACGGCACCACGACCATCGCGTCCACTTGTGCGCTGCCAGACGCGATACTTGCGCCGATATCCTTATTCGGCAGGTATTCGACTTTCTTCGCTGAGGTTCCAGTAAGAATCGCGGGGAGCTTCTTGCCGTCGGCTGCAACAAGACCTAATTCGGTCGCGAGCAAACGGAGCCCTGCATCACTCGCGACGAAAAACACGTGCTCGACGCGCGGATCGGTGTCGAGCAGCCGCAGAACAGCCTGTGCGTAGGCTGCGCCGCTGGCGCCTGTCACTCCCAGAGTGATGATGCGCTTCTCGGATGTGGGCATTCCGCTTAGTCGAAAGTCTGAGTCTAGGCAGCCGATTTCGGCAAAGTCAAGGTAACTGCAGTGATTGGATCAATTGCGGGCAAACCAAAATCACGCGCGAGCCGCCAGTGGCCGTATGCCGAAGAATGCGATAAGAAAGAGCGCGCCAAGAATCAAGTCAATCAAGCCCAGGGCTGAATCTCCCATACTAATGCGCCCTTGCAGGTACAAGACAATGACAGTCGCACCCCAGGCAAATTTTTCGAGAACAGAGGGAATCATCATGGGCCGAAACCGAATCGGATCTTTTGCAATGACGAAAAATGCGATTTGCCAGGCTAACGCGACGCCTACGAAACCATAGTAAAAGCCAGGATGAGTGATCGGCGGCGGATCGGTGCGGCCGATTCGATCGAAGAGAAAATAAAGTGGCGTCAGGATCAGAATGCCCCAGATGCCGGCGCCCCCAAACACGATCCTCGCGTATTTCATGCGCACCTTACACATCGACGGTTACGAAGGCCGAAACTCATGCTATGCCAGCGCCGCAACGAGCGCTGCGGCTAGTAGCGGTTCTTCATCCTCGAAAACCGTACGAAGATCGAGGATCAGACGATTACCGGCAATTCGCGCGATCACGGAGGAGTGGCCGGGCGTCTTGCGCAGGCGTTGGTCGAGTGCGGCTGCCGAATGCCGGCCGCTTCGGATGAGGATCAACTGCGTCGGCAGCTTCTGATCCGGCGTTGAGCCGCCGCCAATCACCGAAAACCCAGGCTTCGCCACGATTTCCGTGCCGGGCGCGGCAGACTGTCGAAGCCGCTGCGCGAACATTTCCGTACGACGCGCAATTTCGGAGGCCGACGTTCGGATCATCCGCAGGGTGGGGATTTCGTCGGGCGCGTTGCGATGGTACGCCTTAAGCGTTGCTTCGAGCGCCGCAATCGTGAGCTTATCCACGCGCAAAGCTCTGAACATCGGATTGCGGCGGATGCGCGCGACCACATCCCTTTTGCCCGCGATGACTCCGGCTTGCGGTCCACCGAGCAACTTGTCACCGCTAAAGGAAACGATTTGAACGCCGGCGCGACAACTGGATCGTACGACGGGCTCGTCGATCCCCGCTCCAGACAAATCAGCCGCGCATCCGGAACCTAAATCTTCGAAGACCGAAACCCGCTTTCTTCGAGCCAAGACAACCAAATCTTCAAGCGAAGGGCGCTCCGTGAATCCGCTCACGCGGAAATTGGACGGGTGCACTCGCAGAAGCAACTTCGTATTCTTGTTGATCGCGCGCTCATAATCGCGGATGCGAGTGCGATTCGTGGTCCCGACCTCCCGCAAAATTGCTCCACTTTCGGCCATGATATCCGGAATGCGAAAGCCATCGCCGATTTCGATCAATTCACCTCTTGAAACGATCACTTCGGCGCCTTTGGCGAGCGTATTCAACACCAGAAAAACCGCAGCGGCATTGTTATTCACCACGATCGCAGATTCCGCGCCTGCAAGATCAGCCAGCAGGCGCGCGGTATGAACATCGCGCTTGCCACGCGCGCCGGACTCAATGTCGTATTCCAGATTCGAGTAGCGGGCGGCGGTTTCGGCAATGGCTGCAACAGCTGAGGGAACGAGCGGCGCGCGGCCCAGATTCGTGTGCAGAATCACGCCCGTTGCGTTAATCACGCGCCGCAAACTTGGACCCAGCAGCGACTTCACTCCAGCGACAACCTGGCTCTCGATCGATTGCAGAGCAATTGCAAGGTCGCCATTGGAGCCAGCTTTGCCCTTCAATAAACCGGATCGAAGGTTGGCGAGAACGGACCGAGTGACCTGCGTTACGATCGGGCGCCCCGCGGTCGCTGCCAGTGAAACGATCGCGGGCCGGCCAAGTATTTCGTCAACGGACGGAATTTCGCGCAAGTGAGCGCGCAACGCGGCGTTTTTGCTTGGCTGGCCGGCATTTTGGACCTGTTTCTTCACGGGCCCGCCTATTTGAACATGCGCCCATGATGGCCGCAACCTTCAGGCTTTCCCTTTGCGACAAAACCCGTCCATGCTTCGATTGACGCCGCCCCAGCCTAACCGTAGGCTGGGTTTACGGTTAGCCGCCGACCATGCCTACTGTTGACGACGACCTCAATCAAATCGAGCGTGACATCCGCACGCTGAAAATCGAGTACGAGCAATTTTTCGGCGGTGGGCGGCCTCGGCCCCCAGCCGATACACAGTGGCGCGTCGACACGTTGATCCGGCGCTATAACGAACGCATGGCGGACCTGAATTTCGCGCAGCGCTTTCGCTTCAATAACATTGCTCAGACGTACGCAAAGTATCAGGACATGTGGCGCAAAAAGCTAATGCAGAAAGAGACTGGCGCCACGCAACATCACTATGGCGCCGCTGCTCGCGCCATCGAGGCGGAACGCGCACGCAAAGCGGCGGATGCAACTGCCACCGCTTCCACCCGAGCTTCGCATTCATCGCCTGCCAATCCTTCGGGACCGTTTGCTATGGCCTTTACCGATCCGAAGGCTGAAACCGACAAGATCAAAGTGCTATACGACAGACTCATCGCAGCGCGAACAGAAACCGGCGAGAAATCGGGAGCGCCGACCTTGAACGATTTTGAAAAATTCGTGCGGCAGAAGACCAAAGATCTTCAGGATAAAGGCGGGAGCAAAATCGAATACAGCGTAAGTATTGAAGGCGGTCGCGTAAAGCTGAAAGCCCGCGTTTCCAACTGATTTCCGAATTTTCCGCCTTTCACGAGTATCTTCCGAAATTTTCCGCAAACGCTTACACTAACTTACTGCACTTGTTCGTTCATCTCGTGGGAGAAGGTTTTTGCCGATCGAGCGCGCGCTGATCAGCGTCTACGACAAAACGGGTGTGGTCGATTTCGCGCGTGAACTTGCAGCGCTTGGGGTTGAGATCATCTCGACGGGCGGCACGGCAAAACTTCTGCGTGACGCGGGAATTTCCGTCCGCGACGTTTCGGACTTGACTGGTTGGCCTGAGATGCTGGGCGGCCGCGTGAAAACCCTTCATCCCAAGGTACACGGTGGGATCCTCTTTCAGCGTGGCAAAGCGGACGACCGCAGGCAGGTTGCCGAGCACTCAATTGTTCCGATCGATCTGATTGTCGTGAATCTCTATCCATTTTCCGCGACCGCTGCCAAACTGGACGTGACGCCAGAAGAACTGATCGAAAACATCGACATCGGGGGGCCGGCAATGATCCGGTCGGCGGCGAAGAATTTTCAGAGTGTGGGAGTAGTCACCGATCCTGCCGATTACGGCACGATCCTTGCGGACCTTCGCAGCCGACGAGAGCTAAGCTTGGCGACGCGGCTTGACCTTGCGCGCAAAGCCTACGCAGGTACCGCGCGTTACGACGGTGAAATTGCGACGGAGCTCGAGCGGCTGGCAGCCAACGGCTCCGTCTCGATTCATCCTCGCGAAAGATTGCCCGCGAGGTTGCACATCGATCTCGAACGTCGCCAGTCGATGCGATATGGCGAAAACCCTCATCAATCGGCGGCCCTTTATATCCCCGCAGGGCGTCCCGCATCCGGGCTTGCCGGAGCGAAGCAGCTTCAAGGCAAGGAACTTTCTTACAACAACCTGGCCGATCTCGATTCGGCATGGAGTTTGGTGAGCGAATTCAAGCGACCTGCAGTGGCGATTATTAAGCACAACAATCCGTGTGGTGCGGCCGAGCAGAGTTCGCTTTCAGAGGCTTACCGCAAGGCTCTGGCATCTGACCCGGTGTCGGCTTTCGGCGGCGTTATGGCGTTCAATCGCAGCATCGACGCTGCCACGGCCGAAGAAGTGGTGAAACTCTTTGTGGAATGCATCGTCGCTCCGGGTTTCGCTCCAGAGGCGCTCACGAAGTTCGCCGCGAAAAGGAATCTGCGGCTTCTCGTGATGCCGAATGATCTGCCTCCTGCCGAACTTGAATTGAAGCGTATATCGGGTGGGGTGCTGGTGCAGGATCCGGACCGCCAAGAACTTGATGAGGCTAGCTTGACAGTGCCGACGGAACGCCCGCCGACGGATGAAGAGAAGCGCGCTTTGCTATTCGCCTGGAAAATCGCAAAGCACGTGAAATCCAATGCGATCGTTTTCGCGCGCGAAGGCGAAACAGTTGGAATCGGCGCCGGCCAGATGAGCCGCGTCGACTCGGTAAAGATCGCGGTAATGAAAGCTGCGGTTGCGGGGCTGTCTCTCGCAGGCAGCGTTTTTGCCTCAGACGCATTTTTCCCATTTCCCGACAGCCTGGAGGAAGCGGCAAAGGTTGGCGCAACTGCGGTGATTCAGCCTGGCGGCTCCGTAAACGACAAAGAAGTGATTGCCGCCGCAAACAAGCTCGGATTGGCCATGCTCTGCACCGGCGTAAGACATTTCCGGCACTAAAATCTCATCCAAGATGACCGACGCCACGAAACCGGATTTGCGAGGGTTGCGCGTGCTTATACTGGAAAGCCGGCGCGCAGAGGAGATGCGGAAACTTATCGAAAATTATCACGGGAAGCCGGTCGTTGCGCCCTCGATGCAGGAAATTCCGCTGGAATCCAATACAGAGGCGATCGGTTTTGCGCGCGAGCTTGTCGCAGGCGGCTTTGACGTCGTGATTTTTCTCACCGGCGTCGGAATACGATTTATCGCGCGTGTGGTGGAAACAATTTACGCCAAGGAACAATTTGTGGAGGCGCTACAGCGCGTCGCGGTGATAGCGCGCGGACCCAAGCCGGTCGCGGCTCTTAAGGAAATGGGCGTGCCGGTGACTCTTGCGGTGCCGGAGCCAAACACATGGCGCGATTTATTGCGCACGCTTGATGAGAACGCGGAGACGATCCCGCTTGTCGGCAAGCACGTCGCTGTGCAGGAATATGGCAAGCCGAATGTCGAATTGATCGCAGAACTCGAAAAGCGCGGAGCGAAGGTCAGGAGCGTGCCGGTTTACCGGTGGGCTCTGCCCGAAGACACAGCGCCACTCCAAGCAGCCGTGGAAGCCATCGCTCGGGCGGAGATCGATATCGCCCTGTTTACAACTTCCGTGCAGGTGCTCCACTTGTTGGAAATTGCGCGCGCGATGGACCTGGAACAGCAGATGCGCCTCGGATTCGCGAGCATCGAAGTGGGTTCGATCGGGCCCGTAACTTCTGAAGCGCTGCGCGAAAACGATATTCACGTCGATTTCGAGCCAGAGCACCCCAAGATGGGAATTCTGGTGCATGAAGCTGCCCGCCGTGCGGTAGATATGCTGAATTCGAAGCGAAAGGAAAGGCCGAACTAACTACAGCTTGTCAATCGGCGAGTGACCGGGCCTCGGAAGGTTTGGGTGGGGGGAATGCCGCGACCCGGCCACATCGGCGAATGAGGCACTCTACCAGACGCGGCGCGAAGTGCGTTCGTCGATTTATCGATTGAAACGATTCGTCTTCCGAATCTGCGGCATCTTTTTTGTTTGCAATCAGTTCGCGGGAGAATGCGGTCAGATGTAACATTTCTGAAACTATTTTTTCTTTTGCTTTCGGCGCCGAAGGAATTTCTCAAACGCGCTTTCGCTTGCCAGACGATGGAGCAGCTGGCGCCGCTGCACCGCCGAAATCGGCTGCGCGAAAAGTTCTTCTCGCTCTTTGCCTAATTCTTCAAGCCACCGCTCATATTCTTCACCGAATTCCCGCTGGAATTGCTTGCGTATGCGTTGTGCTAGCGCAGGGCTCAATCCGGCAGTCGAAATCGCAATTTGCAAGGCGCCACGGCGCACCACTGCCCCGTAATAGAAGTCACAGTGCTCCGGATCATCGACAGTGTTGCATAAGACGCCTTCGCGCTTGGCGTGTGAGTGAATCTCGGCGTGCAGCGCGGTGGATGATGTAGCCGCGACTACCATAAAAGAGCCGGCAAGGTCGTTCGAGGAGTATTCGCGCTGCTCCCATTTGAGCTTCCCGGATTTCGCCCAATCGCGAATCTGCCGAGTGGCTTGCGGCGCCACCACTGTGATTGCCGCGCCAGTGGCCAGCAGTCCTTGAATCTTTTCTTCGGCGATCGCGCCGGCACCGACCACGAGACAGCGGCGACCCTCAAGCTTCAGAAATGCGGGAAAAAGAATCATGAATGTAGTTATTCGCCGCGAACGAGATCGTTGTAAGTTTCGCGCTGCCGTGCCAGGCGGAACTTGCGACCTTCGACAAGAATTTCCGCGGGCCGCCGGCGGGAATTGTAGTTAGAGGATTGCGCGAAGCTGTAAGCTCCCGCAGCCCAAATGGCGAGAACATCTCCTTGTTTCACAGGAGCAAGCGGCCAATCGCGCGCGAGAAAATCACCGGATTCGCACACTGGGCCGACGATATCCACGCGAGATGGTTTCTCTGCATCCTGCGGTGGGCGATTCACGGGCGTAATCGGGTGGGTCGCGCCGTACAAGACAGGGCGAATCAGATCATTCATCGCTGCATCGACTACGACGAAGGTTTTTGAGCCGTTTTTCTTTACATACAAAACACTCGTAAGTAAAACCCCGGCGGGGCCAATGATGGTTCGTCCCGGCTCGATTAAGAGGCGGCATCCAAGGGGACTGACAATTTCGCGAATCATTCTCGCGTATTCGGTTGGCACGAGAGGTGACTCATTCGTATAGCGGATTCCAAGGCCGCCGCCGATATCGATCGATTCGAGACGAATGCCATTTTTAGCGAGATCGCGAGCATAGAAGGCGAGTTGCGTGAGGGCTTGGCGGTAGGGCGCCAAGCTGAAAATCTGCGATCCGAGATGCGCGCTGATTCCGCGCCACGCGATCCAGCGCGAGCCTTCATTTGCGAGATAGAGTTTGCGGGCTTCGGCCCAACTGATGCCAAATTTGTGATGGTGCGAACCGGTTGCGATATGCGGATGGCCGCCTGCCATTACGTCGGGGTTCACGCGAATCGCCGCAGATGGCTGCCGGCCTCCCGCCGAAACGTGCCTTGAAGCTTCGCTTAACAAAATCTCAAGTTCCGCAGCTGATTCGATGTTGAAGATCAGGATGCCGGTCGCGCGCTCTCGACCGGTGGAGTAGCGAAGGGCCGCGTGAATTTCGTCACGAGTTTTGCCGACGCCAGAAAACACGATGCGATTACCAGGTATGCCGATGCGCCGAAGGCGATCCAGCTCTCCTCCAGAGACGATGTCGAAGCTGCTTCCGAGTCTCGCAAGCACGCGAAGGACAGACAGGTTGGGATTCGCCTTCATCGCATAGCAGACGCCATGCGCCAGCGGCTCCAATGCGCGGTCGAGCGCGCGGTAAGCCCCTTCAATGCTCGCGCGGCTATAGACGTAAGCAGGAGTACCGACGGCGTCAGCGATGTGATCGAGCGAAACGCCCTCGCAATAGAGCGTCCTCTGCCGCGATCCGCGATAGGAATACCCCGGCGTATAATCTGCCGGATTCGCGGCGGACTCACGGTCCACTGTTTTTGAGGGACGAG
>JASHRM010000165.1 GCA_030037315.1 Candidatus Acidiferrales bacterium | reverse complement strand
AGGATCACGTCGTTCGGTTTCGTGCCCGCAATCGGCGGATCGCTTACATAGCGGTCGCTCAGAGTGATTTGCCACCCGAGCCACTTGCTGATCTTCGTCACCGCGCTGCTATCCAGCGCAAACCTGTATTGGCCCGTGTTGCTGAGGTCGGGATAGAAATAAAAATGCTCGGCCAGTGAAGTAACCGCAGTGAACTTGTGCAGGAAATCCTCGCCCACGGTGACGCCCGCCAGGTCGCGATCGATCTGCGGTATTCCCGTTTCGGCGCCGTAAGTTTCACGCGTGTAGTTGGCTCCCGCGAGAATGTCAAACGTCGTGTTCGGCGTATTGATCGCGTGCCAGCCGAGGCCGCCGGAGTAGATCGAACGCAGATTCAAATCCTGTAGCTCATCGTGAGTGAAGTCTCCGCTCACAAAGCCGAAGATTGTTTTGCTGATGTTGTGATCGTATCGCGCGCCTCCAAGGATCGCATTTGCGGTAACGCCGCCGCCGGGTTGGCCATTCGTCGCGTAGACGGAAGATTCGTAAATAGCGATATGGTCGTTTTGCGTTTTGCGATCCAGCGTTACCCCTGTGTTGAGATTGGTCGTGTCGCTGTTTCCGCGTGCGAGCGCAAAGCCGACGGTTGCGCTGCCTGCCCAATCGTGCAGGATTCCCGGATGCAAGCTCTGTTCGTACGCCTGCTGGCCTGCGGTTGAGCGCACAGCGACAACTTCAGTCAGAGGAATTTCAATGGGCGCCGCGGTTCCGGGTGGATGAACGACCAAGTTTTTCCCCTCCGGCATGACAGTGCCACTCAGCATCCCCTTGTCGGTGGTGGAAATATAGACCGGCTTTTCCACGGTAATATCTTTCACCGCCGACCACGCGATTTTGATAACGCCTGCAAAATCGGTCTTCAAGTCCAGCGTCTTGTTATCCGAATCCTGAATGGTTCCAGTGACGTGGTCGCCATTGTTGAGCGAGACGGAATCGGCTCTTGATGCAGCCGCAAATGGGAAAAATAAAGAAACTAGAATCAGAGCGCGCAGCGGATTCATGAGACCTCCAGAAGTGTGTGAATCAGCAGAAAAATCTGCGAGGTTAAACGCCTCCTAGCGGCTGGGCAGCCGCGAAGAATTTTACAACACTCGTCGCGCGAGGGGGGAAATCCCGGAATCGCGTCAAATGCGGGGCTAAAGTCGCCGGCGCTACATTGAATTCCCAAACCGCCTCGACCCGGCGCAAATGCTAGAATCGCGAATTCGCCAAGACCGAAGAATCAAGACCCAAGAATGATGTGCGCGACTGCCGCTAACTCGAAGATGGAACTGCGTGCGTGCCCGCTTTGCGGCGGGCTCAAACGCAAATTGCTTTGGTCCCGCGACCAGTGGGACATCGTCGAATGTTCCGACTGCGCGATGGTATTCATCGGCAGCGAATTGCCGTACGACGTGCAAGCCAAGGATCACGATTGGATGGACGAACACGCGAAAGAACATGCGCGAAGAAAGCAGAAGCAGCCCGTGATGCTGTTTCTATCGCGCGTCTTGCGTCCGCTGCGGCCTGACACAAACGGCCACATGCTTTCGGAAACGCTTCGCTGGAAAAGGGAAGGCGAGCTTGTCGATTTCGGATGTGGCGACGGAGGATTTTTGGCGCTTGCGGCAAAATATTTTCGAGTCACAGGAATCGAGTTGAGTCCGCGAGCGGCCGAGCTTGCGCGCCAGAACATTCTTGCGGCGAAAATCCTCGAAGGGCCGCTGACGCAGGTTGCTGAGAGCGCGCTGCCGGAAAACGCGTTCGATGCGGTGACGCAGTTTGGTTACGTCGAGCACGAGTGGCATCCGATTACAGGATTGCGCGCAGCGTTTCGAGTGCTGAAGCCCGGCGGCATCACTGTGATCAAGACTCCCAATTACGCGAGCTGGAATCGCCATATTCGCGGGACGAACTGGTGCGGATATCACGTCCCGGCGCATTGCAACTACTTCACTCCGCGAACGCTTTCGGAAATTCTTCGCAAGGCCGGTTTCGAGCCGCTGCCGCGGCCGCTGGCGAATTGCCTTCCCACAAGCGATTCGCTTTGGATGGCCGCCAAGAAACCTGCGTAAGCAATCACGATAAGCGCAATCGCTTTCGGCCAGTGCTGTTCGCCTGTACCAAATCTGTCCTTCAGCAAGATTGACCGGGCGCAACGTGCGGAGTATCGTGCCGCGCAATTCGCGAACCGAGAATTTCACACTTTCGGTTCCGGCGTCTAAAACCGGCTGACCCTCCCAGGCCGATCCAGCCATTCGCGGTGCGAATTCTTCCGCACGGGTGTGCTTGTTTCGTGTTCCTGCGGAGAAAAGGGGCGGAACAGATGCGAAAAATTTCGAGCACGACGGCAATCGTGACGAGCCTCGCAACATTATCGCTGAGCGCGGCATTGTGGGTGCAAGCGCAAGACGGACACGCCGCGAACTACCCTCGGAGGCAATCCGGCGACCCTCCGAGCGCCGGAGGGCAAGCGGCTGATCCTGGCGTTCGCGCCGGCTCCGTCAACGCGGGCCAGCACATCGCGTCACTCAGTTCCGCACAGGAACAATTCTTTCAAGACGGCCTGGCGCGCTTCATGCAAGTCGATTCGGTGAGCGGCAACGTCTCCGGCGAATCGGGAAGCGGGCTTGGCCCCGGCTTCAATTCGAATAGCTGCGTGAGCTGTCATGCACAGCCGGCGGCCGGTGGCAGCAGCCCAAGCGCGAGCGCGTATCCAAATATCGGCGAGAATCCGCAGATGCTAGTCGCCACCGACGCGGGCGCGAGAAACACCATTCCCTCATTCATCACAGCGGATGGACCTGTGCGCGAGACGCGCTTTCCATTCGTCGTCGGCGGCAATGGCCAGCTGACATCGACTCCGGACGGCGGCGTCCACGACATCTTCACGATCGCAGGCCGCTCTGACGCGCCCGGCTGCAACATGGCGCAGCCGAATTACGAACAGGCAGCGGCTCTCGGCAACATGATTTTCCGCATTCCCACGCCCGTCTTCGGCGCGGGACTGATTGAAAGCATCTCCGATCAGACGATCCTTGCGAACATGGCCAGCCAATCCGCGCTCAAGCAGTCGCTCGGCATAACGGGCCATCCGAATACGAGCGGCAACGACGGCACCATCACGCGCTTCGGCTGGAAAGCGCAAAACAAGTCGCTCGAAATTTTCGCGGGCGAGGCTTACAACGTGGAAATGGGCGTAACGAACGAAGCGTTTCCGAACGAGCGCAACGATCCGCCCGCCTCGTGCATGTTTAACGCGACGCCGGAAGATTCCACGAATTTCAATCTCTCGGGGGATCAAATCCTGAGCGACATCGTGGAATTCGCGAATTTCATGCGCTTCCTCGCGCCGCCTCAGCCTTCTTCGCAGGGAATTCCCGGCAATCCCTCTGCGCAGTCGATTCAAAACGGGCGAACGCTTTTCTCGCAGGTGCACTGCGACCTTTGCCACACGCCAGCGATGCAAACGTCGAAGTCGGCGTTCAGCGCGGCGCTGAGTAATCAGAGTGCCGCGCTGTTTTCCGATCTGCTCGTTCATCACATGGGAACGGGATTGGCGGACAACGTCTCGCAGGGCGCCGCCGCGGGTGACGAATTTCGCACCGCGCCGCTCTGGGGACTCGGCCAGCGCATTTTCTTCCTGCACGATGGCCGCGCGACTCCCGCAAACGGCGGGCTGCTGACGGCGATTCAAGACCACTCCGGCACGGGCTCGGAAGCCAACGGCGTGATTTCGCTCTTCAACAGCTTGTCGAGTTCGCAGAAGCAGGACTTGCTGAATTTCCTGCGCTCGCTGTGAACCGCGCGGCAGGCCGGTAATTACGAACTCTCCTCGGCAGTTCGTCACACCCTCGCGTTGACGGGCTGCCGAGCGGCGGGTCGGAATGAAACGCTGCGCCCCGTTTTGTAGCGCGGGCGTGTCGCCTGTCCTGATCGAAGGCGAAGGACCCGCCGTTTTGCATGCCCGCGTCGCACAAAAACGGCGGCGAGACGCCGGCGCTGCAAGAGCAAACCCCCGCCGAGACGACAGCGGCGGCAAGCCGCCGCACTCCACATGGCGTAGCAAGCTACACCGTTACGCAACAACCGGGCCGGATCGTAGGGCACGGCATGCCGTGCCCTACGATCGACCTTGGCGACATGCGCCGCCAGCGACGCTTCGAAAGGATATTCGCGAGCGTGACATACGTCGAATTTCGTTTTGGCGCTATCGCCGGAAATGCGGCATCACTTCCGACGCGAACAAGTCGAGCGAGCGGACGCTTTCCTCGTGCGACAAATTGCCGTACGCAAAGCGCGCGACGAAATAATTCGTGCCGCTCTTCTCGATGTCCTCTTCGATTTGCGCGCGCACGGATTGCGGCGTGCCGGTGATGAGCGTTTCGTTTCCCGAGCGCAGCACTTCGTCCAGGCTGAAATGCGTCGCATTGTATTTGCGCCACAGGTAGACGAGGCTTTCGTAGAAGGCTTTGTTGCCGAAAAGGCCACGCTCTCGCGCCAGCGCGTCGTTTTCCGCGACAAAGACATTTCGCGCGATGCCCACTTTCGGCATGCCCCCGCCCTTCGCTCCATGAGCTTCCTGCCACGCGCTTTTGTACGCGTCGATCACGCCGCGCGCTTGCGTTGCGTTCAGCAGCGTGACGATGTTGGTGTTGCGCCGCGCCATGTTCGCCGCGCTTTCCGCGCCATTCGTTGCGTACCACAGCGGAGGGTGCGGCTTTTGCAGCGGCTTCAATTCGATCGGCACGTTCGCGAAATCGAAATACTTGCCGTGATAGTCCACGCAGTCTTGCGTCAGCGCAGCCATCAGCACGTCCATCGCTTCGTTGTAAATGGCGGGTGCTTCGGCTTCCTTCACGTTGAAGAAGCCCAGCTCGACGCCGGAAACGCCGCGTCCGGTGCCGATTTCGAAGCGGCCGTTCGTCAAATGATCGAGCATGCAGATTTCGGACGCGAGCCGCAGCGGATTGTAAAGCGTGGCAATCAGCACCAGCGGCGCGAATCGAATGCTCTTCGTGATTTGTGACCCGGCTGCCATGAAAACCAGCGGCGAAGGAGCAAGTCCGAGCGGCGTGAAGTGGTGCTCGGTGAGATGGAATGTGCTGAAGCCCGCCTTGTCGTACAGCTCCAGCAGTTTCAGACGGCTCTCATAGGTTTCGTGGATAGGCCGATCTTGCCGATCGATGTGGTCGATCGCGCCGAATTCCATTTGCAAGCCGCTCCCTTTCACCGATTTGTCATCCCGAACCCAGTCGCGTGGTTTTCGCAACTGAGTGTGAGGGATCTGCTTTTGTTGTTTTTGGGCGTTCGCACTCCTTCGGAAACCAATCTTCCGCTAAGTCGGCCCACGTTCTGTTTTCTTTGTGAATCATGCGTAACTTCTTCTCGCGCCTCCAAGCTTTGATCTCTTTCTCGCGCGCGATTGCGAGCCGGATATCGCCAAACGCTTCGCAGTAGACGAGGCGAAAAATCTTGTCGTTCGATATGAACCCCGGTGCCAGTCCTATGCGATGTTCGGTGATTCGGCGCAGCAGGTCGTTTGTCACACCTGTACAAATTCCGTGAGCGACTAGCAACAATGAACACGTAGTAGTGTTTTTCTATGGAGCGCCACAAAATGCGAGCACTATACACCGACGTGCGGAAGCCGCATAAGCAAAGCAGATCCCTCACACAGCGCCGCGCGAGTCGCGGCTTGGTTCGGGATGACAAGCTTCCACCAGGCTGCGCCGCGTTGATTCTTGACGGTGCCCTGCAAGGCTCCGCTTTCGGCCGGACGTCGTAGCACCGGCGTCCCGTCGGCGTTTTCTGTGGCGCAGGCACCTACAAAACCGCGGACCCTTCGACTTCGCTCAGGACGGGCGAGACGCCCTTCGGCATGCTCAGGACAGGCCTGCGTCCCGGCGGCGCGGCTTGGTTCCTTCGTCCCTTAGAGCACCGGATGACAACGCGTCACCAAGGGACCAGCATCCATGTCAGCAAATGCCGTCGCGTTGACTCTTGGGTCTGGCGCGGCCGCTCCGTGCTTATGGGATTTGGAGGGGATGCTATACTCGGGTTTCGTTCCCTACAGCCCAGCGCACGGAAAAGGAGTAGTCAGGGATGGGAGTACAGCTCCAGGAATTGTGGACTTGGATTAGACGCCGCAAAATACTCGCAACCATCCTCGTGACGCTCACGCTGTGCGTTGGCATCGTGATCGGCAGTACTTTGCCCGGACGCGCTTTGGCCACTCGCGGACAAGTTGCGAACGGAGCCGCGCTGCTTGCCATTCCAGATCCCGTCAGCCTTTCGGGAGCTTTCGCCAGCATCACCAAAACGCTCGCGCCAGCGGTTGTGAACATCTCCACCACGCAGGTGATCGAACGACCCAAGGCCAGCGACAAGGGTCCTCGCGGTGGCGGTGACGACGATCCGTTCTCGGATTTCTTCGACCGGTTTTTCGATTCGCCCAAAGATGCTCCTGACGCGGAACGCAGTCTCGGCTCCGGCCTGCTCGTCGACAAAAAAGGATTCATTCTCACCAACGATCACGTGATCGACGAAGCCACGAAAATCCAGGTCACACTTGACGGCGATCCGAATCGTTACAACGCGAAAGTGATCGGCACAGATAAAGAAACGGACCTCGCCGTCATCAAGATCGCGGCGGACCACGAATTGCCCGTGGCAAAGCTCGGAAATTCAGACGGAGTGCAGGTTGGCGACTGGGTGCTGGCGTTCGGCAGTCCGTTCGGACTCAATTCCACCGTGACGGCAGGCATCGTCAGCGCGAAAGACCGCTCGACGGTCGGCCAGCAGTTTCAACGCTTCATACAGACAGACGCGGCGATCAACCCCGGCAACTCCGGCGGGCCGCTCGTCAGCATGGCCGGAGAAGTGATCGGCATCAACACCGCGATTTATACAGGCAGCCGCGGATTTGAAGGTGTCGGTTTCGCGTTGCCATCGAATACTGCGATCACGGTCTACAACCAGCTTGTGTCCACTGGAAAAGTTGTGCGCGGCTCGATCGGCGTCTCATTCCAGGAAGATAACAGCAAGAATCCCGTTCTGATGAGGGAACTTGGCGCTCCTTATGGAATCGTAATCGAAGACGTTACGCCAGGAAGCCCGGCCGACAAAGCCGGTCTGAAAGCTGGCGATGTGATTACCGAGGTCAATGGCAACCCGGTTCGTAGCGGCGCCGAT